>DCHJ01000089.1 GCA_002314805.1 Lachnospiraceae bacterium UBA1755
GATCAGGATACTGACTCAGAGGATTTTTTCATACTGCTCTTCTTCATAAGATTGCGTACATCAGAGATGTAATTCTTTATCAGAAACCTGTTGATAGTCTGTATTCCTGATATGCTTATCAGGTTAAGGACTGTGTCATTCAGAGATGAAACAACGCCGGGGTCGGTAACATGGAATACCATCTCTTTTGGAAGTGATACTCCGAGAAAAGCGCTGCCACCGGATTTGCACATTAAAAAGGCATTATCCGGAAGCTTGCGGGAGGAAGCAGCGATGATCCGGAATGTATCAAATTCTTTTGAAAGCTCGAGCATGTTTTCTAAAAGCAGGAGATACTCCTCCGGAGTGTAAAAGAGGGGTTCCTGTTCAAACAGAGAGTTCATTGCAATGGGGATCTTTCCATCAATAAGGCTCTTTTTATCCGGGAGAAACAGTATCTCATAAACAGAATGGCCGCTCTTAAGAAGCTTACTAAAATCTGCGGATAATGAGACTGTTTCGGAATACAGTGCTATGCAGCCCGTCCTTTTGCATATCTGCCTGGAGATCTTACTGCTGAAAGTAAAAAGTGCAGGGGAATAACCCACGTATATCATATCAGACTCATATTCACTGAAGCGGGATACTGTGTTATTGAGCTCAAGGGCATTATCAGAGGAAAAAACGGTAAAGAGAGGCTGACATATACTCAGATATCTGCGAAACTCATCTGATAAGGTATCCACGGCCTCTTTTTCAAGATACATGGTATTAACTGTATGACAGTCACTGAGACGCAGGGAATTACTGGTTATGGCAAGCTTCCCTTCAGCAATACAAAGAGTCCTGTTGAAAATATTGTCACTTACCCTGTCACAGTGATAGGCTTTTACAGCACCGGTCAGTATCAGAGGAGTCCACATGCGCAGACCCTCACGCATTTCTTCCGAATTACGGTTAAGAAAATTGATCACGGTAAATTTGCTTCCGTTTTTGATAAGCTTAAAGCAATAGTCCCTCCACGTATCAAAAAAGTCCTTGTCTTCGGAAAACCAGGTGAGAGACTCGTCAGAGTATATCATAAGCTCGTAAGGCTGCGGATCCTTGCATAGCAGCTCAAAAGCACGAAGAAACGCACTCCTTTTTCCGGAATTTCCATAAAAGGTCAGGATACTTGCAGGAGGAAAAGAAACAGCAGCTTCTTTTCTTCCGGTGCTATCAGGAACCGTGAAAACATCTGAGCCTTGTAATGAGGAATCCCTTTCCTCAAGATACGAGCGAAGCAGCCTGGCCAGCTGGTCAGACTCGGAATTAAGCCAATTACAGATGATCGTGCGAGCTTCATCTGTATTTGAGGGCCATTCCCTGCTGCCATTTAATATAGAAGAAGCAGCATATTCCACATTGCAGGCACGAATCTGGTCAGCAAAAAATGCCGATGCGCTTGAAAGAAACAAGGGATCCTTGGGGAATCTGCGCTTCCCGGATCTGATCTTGCTGATATAGGACACATCGTAGCTGGAATACTGAGCAAATGAGGAATTTGTAGTTTTAGTAAGATACATCAAAAAATCAAATTTATCCGCACTCATAGCTGCCTCTCAATCGTATTTTCTTCGTTGCAAGGTGTATTAAATGGATAAAATTATGTATATGATACACTATTTGGGACAGGAAATAAACCTATACAGGCAAAAATTGTCACAGTTTGTCACATGACATCTTATTGGAGCGGTGATAGAATGCCATAAGATAGGCGTGTTTTACATATACGAACAAAAATAAGGACTGGGTATAGTGATGAAAAACATGATTTACAAAAAGAGGATACTTAGAGTAATAGCAATCGCAATGACAATGACATTGTTATTTGAGAATGTCAGTTACGCAGCTCTGGATGCGAAAAATGCAGAAGCTGCGGCTATAGCTGCAGACCAGACCGATGCTCCGACTGAGGCTCAGGCGTACGGTCAGGATGGAGCTGCGGCCGTGGGAGAAGAGCCTGCGGAGATATCAGATGACAATGCTGCGGCTGATGCGGGAGAAAATGATCCCGGGTCTGTGGTATCTTCGGATGAGAATATCGTATCCGAAGAAGAAATCACGGACGGCGAGGTCATGGACGATACGGATGAAGATGCCGTGGATGCAGAGGCAACGATATCGGAGACAGGAGAAGAGACCATTGAGGACGATACCGATGCTGCCATGGCAGGACCGTCAGATCCTGTGATCTGTGTTTATGATGACGAGACAGGACACTGCAGGGTCGAGGTCGAGTACACCGCAGAAATGTTCGGTCTTGAAAGAGCTCCGAAGGCTGTGATAAAGAAGGTCACTGCCGAACTGCCGGATATTATCAGGGCTGCGGAAGAGAAAAACGAAGGAATGCAGGCCGAGCAGGTCTTTGCTTATGATATCAGCTTTTATGATCAGGACGGTAATGAGGTTGAGCCTGTTGACGGAAAGACTGTACAGCTGCGGTTTAAAAACATGGATCTTGAAGAGGCCGGCGATACTGAGATAAAGGCATACCATGTAGACGATGATATGCAGCTTGACGAGGTGGAACTGGCTGCCGACGGAGAAGACTTTGTGCTGGATGCCGAGTCATTCTCGATCTTTACAATTATGGTTCTGCGCGTGCTTGGAACCGGAAAAGGAATCAGAAATGTGAAGCTTCTTGATTTCAGGGAGACAGGACATTTCGGCGAGGCTCCGCAGGATGTGGTTATTTACAGCGAGGATGATTCTGCGGCATGCGCACCCGCATTTATTTGGGAACCGGTGAATTATTATATTTATAAGCTGGAGGTCGATGCGGATTTTGTAAAGGATGATTATACAAATGACCGTATTGTTGAATTTGAGCTGGCCCCGGGTCTCAGATTTAATTATGATTCAGCGGATGATATCAAGTCTGTAGACAGTTCTTTTGAAAGTGTGGAATGGGTCCGTTATCAGGACGAAGGCTATGATACGGAAAACGGAATAAAGAATCAGGAGATCAGAGATACATATACGGACAATGATGGTGAGCCATACAATCCAAGAGGCGGTAAGGTAACTATTAAGATCAAGGGAACAGTCAGGGAAAACAATTATGCCAAGACACTGGACCTGCTTGTGCTGGCTGAGAAGCCTCTGATCAATTATCTGGGCTGTAAAGACGGACTCACAATTGAAGATGCCATCAAGGTCAGAGTATCCCAGGGGACAGTATCCCTTGATAACACAGAGGTTGATCAGGATGTGACCTTTATGTCTGACGGAAAGGATTATCCTCATAAATCAGACTTTGAAAGGGGATATTTCTACGGTGATCATTACGGTGACCAGACCAAGGTGCCAGGTGAGAAGACGACAATGATCTCATCGGTATTCCCTACAAACTATGCACTGACAGATAATGAATATTCTGAAGGCGTAGTTATGAAGAAAATGGCTCTGAATTTCAGAGCAGACAGCAGTGCAGTTGAATTCGCGGTAGGTGAGGACAGCGGCTTTGTTTTGAGTACACCGGAGAAACGCACAGAAGCAGGAAAGGACTGGTGGTACTATACTGCAGAGCGCAATAATATCGGTTTGGAATACATGGCCGAGAATAAGATGCCGATAGACCTGCAGTACACGATCCCGCAGACTGCGGCAGCCGGTACGGTATATAACATTGAGGTCCTCTCTACTCAGGAGCAGTGGTGGGATGAGGACACGGATAATGAGTACAGCTGCAGTGATTATTATGAAGAAAAGTATCGTGTATTTAAGGTGACAGTATCCGGAACTGGCGATTTCACGATCGGGTTTACAGGCAATACAGCTGTCAGGGATGATACACTTCACCTCCAGAAGGGTATTGTCGGAAGCAATGAATACCATTCAATGATCGCGGGCACTAACCTGTACAAGACAGGAGATGTGGTTACACCTGCATTATATGAGATTGAGCTTCCGTACGACGAGATGGATATTGATGCAGTAGGCATTCCATTTAACACCAACAGGGACATTGAGGGCTATCCTACCAAGCTTGAATTTACAGATGTAAATGATCAGAAGATCACGATTGAAAGGACAGTCGAGGATCCTTCCGAGTACATGGGTATGATCGATGATCTTGCAGTGAAGCAATATGGAATAAATCCGCAGACAAGCAGTTATGATACGGGAATAATTGTCTCCAGAGAGAAGCTGGAGGATTATTGCTGGGAATACTATGGAGAAGAAATTGAATTGGGAAGCCTGAAGTCTGTCAAGGTATGGCTTCCGGATTTCTATCAGTATAAGTCGCTGCCGCGCAGATCTGCTTATGGAGTATTTTATACTGCAGGGGCAGTGTACGGACATCCGCTTTCCTCCTGCGCAGAGGGCGATACAGTCAGGACAGTCTTTAAGCTGTCATCAACTGCGGCAGCACCGCAGTTTGAAGCAATAGAATTAGTTCAGGAATATACCGTAGATTTCTTCGGAAAAGACGGAGATGATTATGATGGAGCAGATACTGTATACCAGCCCAGTGTAAATATGTCTGCTTCCGGCACCTCTTTTATACCCGGGGATACGGTCACATTTGATATTGAGTCATGGGGAGAAAACTGGAACTTCGGAGATGAGGATAAGGTCTGGAAGCCTATGCTCTGGATCAGCGTGCCGGCGGGCTTTGATCTTGTCACCAGCTCGGCCCAGTTCAAGTATCATACTAAATCAAGAGTTACCAATATTTCTTACGAGAAGTGTAATTTTACAGATGTGACATCACAGGCAAAGAATGTCAAGCCGGGATGGAAGGTATATGAGCTTACATTTAATGATGCTGATGTGCCCTTCGTAGGAGGTCTTGATAAGGACTGGTACTGCAGATATCTGTCAGGAAGCTTCAGCTTAAAGGTACTTTCAACGGCTACGAATCTTGAGTTTGCCGTAAGCGATTACTTCTTTACAGGATCCGAGTTAAGGGATGCAAATGCAGCTTCCATCTATTCCTCTGACTATACTCATGAGTATGAGGCAGGGGTCCATGAGACTGTAGGAAATGGCTATGGACTCAGCAATGCAGAATATATCGGCTGCGTACGCTGCGACGGTGATATCCTTGTCAAGTCAAGTCCGGGCGTTGTTATCGGTGCACAGCTCAAGAAGCAGAAATTTGATAACTGGACCACGTTTGATGAGAACACTGATGGTCTCACATTGGGCAATAAAGAAAGCTTCAATACAAGGATCTCTATCCAGAATCAGACATCCCGCAGCTGTGAAAAGCTGGCGGTCTATATTCCTATACCAAAGGAGAACTGGATCGATATCCTTGGCACAGACCGCATCGGTGAGTTCTTTACAGAGTGCAATTGGGATATGTATCTGACATCATGCCTCTACGATCAGAATGCCAGTGATGCTAAGTTTACTGTCGGCTATGCGCAGATAAAGTATGAATATGAGATCAATGCAGATGGTTCGGTGGAACCAAGCAGCGGCTGGTTCAATATATATTCTGAGGATACCAACTTTATTAAGATCGAGTTAAAGGAAGGAGAGAGTATTTCCAATTCTGATCCGGTCACATATATTCCTTTTGAGTTCAGTATCACAAATGATAAAACCAAGGTAGATACGTCAGACAAATGGAAGTATGCATATTCCTATGAAGCAGGATATCATGGTACGGCAGTTCACTCCGAGAAGGATAGTTTCGGATGTATCCTGCAGAACGGAAAGATAACCGGTACGATCTATCTTGACGAGAACTATAACGGAAAGAAGGATGAGCTGGAGACTACGACTGTCAGCGGAGTTACATTCACTGTCAGTGATGGAAAGAATAAATATGAAACTACAGTTTTTGATAATGGCAATTATGAGATAACAGGACTTCCCGGAAGCAAGAAAATTACTATTACAGTCACTAATCCCAAGGATCCGGATCCGTCCAAGGATGGGTCTAAGCGTTTTACCAAGAAGACTGACAGTACAGAGACCGTGATCGGGAGCGATGTCACTCCTAATTCTACCGGAAAAGCTGCTACAAAGATTATTACAAGTCTTGTGTCGCTTGGCGGAGAAGCAAAGGTGAATATCGGTTTTATTGAGCCTCTTGATCACAGTGTTGTGGCTGATCCGGAAGGCTGGGCAACTGTCAGCCCTGAGTATATCAGATCCTATCCGGGACAGACAATTACGGATGCTACCAAGGCTCTTTCTCCGCAGCTTCCGAAGGTTACAACAGCAGCTACCGAAACTCATACAGGATGGAAGATATACGATACGGCATATACCGATGAAGAACTGCTTGCTGCAGCATTTAATGATGAACAGACTATATATGCTGTAATTCAGAAGTCTGTTAAAGTGACGGTCACACCTAAGGATAATATCGAATATGACGGAAAGCCTGTGGTGGCAAGCAATGAAGAGCCGGCAGATATTATTTATTCCTACGAGGGAACCGGAAAGGCAACCAGCAGGTATTATCTGGATGCGTCCGGAGAAGTACCGACAACTGCTGAAAACAGCGGTGCAGTAGGTGAAGGCAGACCACCGAAATGGCCCGGCACATATTATATTCAGGTGTCAGTCAAAGCGGAAAAACCATATTCGGCAGCTGTGTCCGATTTCGTCAGGTTTGTAATTAAGAAGAAGTCTCTGACAAAGCCATCGGCAGATAAGACCAGCTTTGTTTATGACGGTGAGGTAAAGGAACTGCAGGTAACCGGTTTTGATGATTCCACCATGACAATGAAGTCGGGGAGTACAACATCAGCAACCAATGCGGGCAGCTACTCGGTTACATACGTTCTTAATGATAAGACAAAATATCAGTGGAGTGACGGAACTGATACTGATGTTGTGATCTCCTGGAGTATAACAAAAGCGAAGGTCACAAAGCCATCGGCATCACAGACCAGCTTTGTTTATGATGGTGAGGTAAAGGAACTGCAGGTAACCGGTTTTGATGAATCCACCATGAATAAGAAGGCAGGTACGACATCAGAAACCAATGCAGGCAGCTATTCGGTTACATATGAACTTAAGGACAAGAAAAACTACCAGTGGTCTACCGGAGGAACATCTGATGTTGTGATCTCCTGGAAGATCACAAAAGCGCAGATCACACAGCTGAGCTTTACAGTAGATGCGCCTGTAAAGGGTGCAGTACCGGCTGCGTCAGCGACAGTGAGTGATCAGGCAGCCAAGTATAAGGCAGGAACAGTAGGCTGGACTCCGAATGACAGTGCATTCCGCGGGAGTACAGCATATAAGGTAAGCATTGCAGTCACGGTAACAGATGCCAACTATGAGATCGGAAGTGGAAGTACGGTAACGGCAGCTGTTAACGGCAAAACGGCAGTGTATAGTGCTTCAAGTAAGACAGTAAGCTATACATTTGATGCTCTGGCAGGAAAAACGCTTAAGTCAATCTCGGTAAAGACAGCACCGACAAAGACGGTGTATACCTATGGCCAGTCTGTAGATCTTACAGGCCTGGTACTTGGCCTCTTGTATGATGACGGGACGACAGGGGAAGCAGCATACAGTGAGCAGACAGCAGCACAGTTTACGGTTGAACCGACAAAGCCTAAAGTGAAAGATAAATATATCACGATCACCTACGGCGGAAAGTCCACGACTCAGGATATAACGGTAAACAAGGCGCAGCTTACAAAGCCGAGTGCAAGCAATAAAGAACTTACGTATAATGGTGCAGAGCAGACACTTGCAGTAAGTGGCTACGATAGTAGCATCATGTTAGAGGATGGTACAAGATCAGCAACCAAGGTTGATGATTACAAGGTGACCTATACCCTTAAGGACAAAGACAACAACGAGTGGAAAGACGGTACGACAGCCGACGTAGAGATCAGCTGGAAGATAAAGAAGGCGCAGATCACGTCGATGAGCTTTACGGTGACTGCACCTGTAAAGAACGGGACACCGGCAGACTCTGTGACAGCGGGAGCAACAACCTATGAGGGAAGCTCTGTGACATGGTCACCGTTGCATACCAAGTTCCTCGGAGGGACTGTATACTCGATAAGCTTTGACACAGCCCCGACAGATAAAGCCAACTATGAGATAGCTTCCACAGTAAGTGTTAAGGTAAACAACGCAGATGCGACATATGAGAAGGGAACAGGCAAGGTAAGCTATACCTTTACAAAGACCGGAGAGAGGGAACTTGTGTCCATCAAGGTAAAGACGGCACCGACAAAGACCGAGTATACCTATGGAGAGAGTGTAGATCTTGCAGGTCTTAAGCTGGAGCTTACCTATGATGACGGAACGACAGGGGAAGCAGCGTACAGTGTACAGATAGCATCTAAGTTTACAGCAGCTCCTGAAAAGCCGGCAGTGTCTGATAAGACCATAACGATCACCTACGGAGGAAAGTCAACGACACAGGGCATAACAGTGAAGAAGGCGCAGCTTACAAAGCCGACGGCAGCTGTAACAGAATTCACATACGATGGTGAAGAGAAGACACTCACTGTAAGCGGTTATGACAGCAGTA
>DCHJ01000083.1 GCA_002314805.1 Lachnospiraceae bacterium UBA1755
AGCTATGACAGACCCTGGAATTCAAGGGAAGCATCGATCGTGGGAGGAGCCAGATTCTACGGGGAGGGCTATCTCAAGAAGGGACAGAATACCTTTTATCTCAAGAAGTTCAATGTGACCGGTACAAATACATATAAGCATCAGTATATGACCAATGTGCAGGCGGCAGCGAGTGAGGGTTACCATCTGGCGCAGGCATACACCTCGGAATTGAGGACCGCGGCACATAACTTTGAGATACCGGTATATAAAAATATGCCCGACTCGCCGGCATCACTCCCGACAGTTGACGGCAGTCCCAACAACAAACTCAACGGTCTTGGCGTCGAGGGTTTCAGCCTGACGCCTACCTTCAGCAAGGATACTCTTTCATATGACCTTATTGTTGATCCGAGTGTGACAAGCGTCAATATCAGTGCTTCACGTATTGATGCCAATGCTACGGTTACCGGAACCGGAACAGTGAGTCTTGCCAACGGAACCAATAAGATCAATATCGTCGTCAAGGCACAGAACGGAGATCAGAGAGTATACGTGCTTAATGTGGTAAGGCAGAGCGGCGGACCGACATACACGTCAGGTCTCGGCAGTGTTACACAGACCAGTGTCGTCGGTCAGTCGGGGAACATGACAGGTCCGGGCGGATCGTCAGTGACATCCGGTCCGGCCACCGGCACGACGGGTTCGTCATCAGCTTCCGGTTCATCGGATACATCAGGACCGGTAATAGTGATCAATGCGCCGCCGGGCAGCAGCCAGAATACAGGAGGTACAGGAACAGGTACCGGTACGGCAGGCAGTAACGGCTCGGGCTCAGGTACAGGTACATCAGCCTCATCAGGCTCAGCAAAGAAACCAACAGTAGTATTAATAGGACCTGGACAATAACGGGGGATGAAGATGAAGAAACTAGGAATTTTATTAACCGCGATAGTATTGGTGCTTGCAGTTAACATTACGGCTTTTGCCGCATTTGCGCCTAAGCTGCAGTTTTCCGATCCTACGGCAAATGTGGGTGAGGAATTCAAGGTTACCATGAAGGTCAAGGCACCGGGTGCGAAGCTTGAAAAGGGCAAGATCATGCTGAATTATGACCCTGCCTATCTCGAATTTACCGGCGGGGACAATGCTCAGGGAGGAGCAGGTAAGATATCGGTTACCGGAGACTCATCACTTGGGAAGGAAGAATGGGCTTTTACGCTTAAGTTCAAGGCTCTTTCACCGGGAACCACGACCATCACGGTAGACAAGGATACACTTGAAATATACGATGATGCGCAGAACCTGGCAGAGGTGACACCGGGCCAGTCGGCGATAACCATCAACGGGGATGCAGGCGCATCCATAAATGCAAACCTTGCCTCGCTCAAGACAAGTCCCGGTACGATCACACCTGAGTTTGCACCGGAGATCACAGAGTATTCGACCATAGTCGGCGGGGAGTGCAATAAGCTTACCGTATCGGCAAAGACGGCAGACAACAATGCCAAGATGGTAATTACAGGCAACTCGGATCTGCAGATAGGCGACAATACGGTAACCTGTCAGATCACAGCGGCAGATGGTACAACGACAAAGACATATACCATCCATGTCACAAAGCAGGAAGGCGAAGTAGATTACGGTGATTCCGCCGGAGGTATCCTTCAGGCCAATGTAAACGGTGTTGATTACGAAGTAGCAGCGACCTTTGACGAGACCATGCTTCCTGAAGGCTTCCTGGCACAGACGGTCAATTACAAGAACCAGAGTGTGCTTGCGGGTGTAAATCCTGAGACTGGACTCACTCTCATGTACCTCATCGGCTCTGACGGCTCAGGCGACTTCTTCATCTACGATGCAGCTACAGATCAGTGGGCACCATATGCGACCATCAATACAACAGAGAAGACTGTTACTGTAGTGCCTATGGGCAGTGATGTGACAGTTCCGGAGGGCTTCGCAGAGACGACACTTGAACTCAACGGCAAGAAGGTACGCGGATGGATCTGGTCAGAGGATCTTGATCAGGAATACTGTATGGTATACGGAATGAATGCCGATGGAGAAAAGAGCTTCTACCGTTATGACATGAAGGAAAAGACGATCCAGAGATTCTTCTCCAACCCGGTAGTGACAGATACGCTTAATGAAGAGCAGTTCCTGGAGGCAGCCAACAAGTACAACGAGCTTCTCAAGGATTATCAGCTTCGCGGATATCTTCTGATCGGAATTGGTATTGTTGCAGCGATCCTTCTTATCGCACTTATCATTGTACTCATCACTTCAAGAGGCGGCGGTGATAACGGCGGAAACGGCGGCGGAAAGATCCGCGACGGCAGAAATGCGCAGGCCGATGAGGAACGGCTGGCCGCAGCAAGAGAAAAGAGAGCCAGAGAGAGAGAGGCTCTGAAGGAACGCAGGGAGCGTGCTGCACGGGCCGACGATGAGGCTGAGGAGCGTTATATGCGGGGTATCGAGAATCCTGAGGATGATTATACACAGGTCATCCCAAGACAGGAAATCCGCCGCGCACAGCAGCGTCAGGCACCTGTAAATGAAGCGCAGCTCCAGCAGAAGCTTGCCAGAGAAGTGATGAAGACGACCGAACCGGAGCATAAGCCGGCTAAGGATGCCTTCGAGAATGACGGGTTTGAGACATTTGATATCTGATCCGGAAATAGATTAATAGCATTGGAAGAGCAGAATCCGGCAAGGGTTTTGTTCTTCTTTGCTTTCACAAATAATACAGTTCATGCTATAATGTTTGACGGCTTTGGGACAGACCCGGCCGCAAGATCCTAAGAAGAAGGTTTTTAGATATGAAATATGACGTAATAATAATCGGCGCAGGCCCTGGCGGTATTTTTTCCGCCTATGAATTGGTAAAAAATAATAAGGGGCTTAAGGTGGCTGTCTTTGAAAAGGGTCACAGACTGGATAAGAGAAAATGTCCCATTGACGGAGAGAAGGTCAGATCCTGCATCAACTGTCCTACCTGCGCGATCATGAGCGGTTTCGGCGGGGCAGGAGCCTTTTCAGACGGCAAATACAATATTACCAATGATTTCGGCGGTACCTTATATGAGCATATCGGGAAGAAGGCTGCACTCGAGCTTATGAGATATGTTGACGAGATCAATATGTCTCACGGAGGTGAGAATTCAAAGCTTTATTCCACTGCGGGAAGTGATTTTAAGCGTATCTGTGTCCAGAACAGGCTTAATCTGCTCAATGCCGAGGTGCGCCATCTGGGGACAGATGTCAATTATGTGGTCCTTGGCAATATCTATGATGAGCTTAAGGATAAGGTCGATTTTCATTTTGATACACCGGTCGAGGATCTGGAGATCCTTGACGGAGGCTACAGGGTCATCTTCAAAGGAGGCGAAGCAGTCTGCGATAAGTGCATAGTATCTGTGGGAAGAAGCGGAAGCAGCTGGATGCAGAAGATCTGTGATACCCACAAGATAGACACCTGCTCCAACCGTGTGGATCTAGGTGTCCGTGTGGAGCTTCCTGCAGTGGTATTTGAACACCTTACCAGTGAACTTTATGAGAGCAAGATCGTATACCAGACAGAGAAGTTTGAAGACAATGTAAGAACCTTCTGTATGAATCCTCACGGGATAGTAGTTAACGAAAATACAAATGGCATCATCACGGTAAATGGTCACAGCTTTGAGGATGCATCCAAAAAGACAGACAATACCAATTTTGCACTCCTTGTATCAAAGCATTTTTCCGAACCGTTCAAGAACAGCAATGAGTATGGTGAGAGCATCGCCAGACTCAGCAATATGCTTGGCGGAGGTGTGATCATCCAGAGATTCGGCGATCTGATGAGGGGGAGAAGAAGTACGGTAAAGCGTATCGAAGAATCAACTGTACGCCCAACCCTCAATGCCACCCCCGGTGATCTGAGCCTTGTACTTCCGAAACGTATACTCGACGGTATCATTGAGATGATCTATGCCCTTGATAAGATCGCTCCGGGTACTGCCAATGATGATACACTTCTTTACGGTGTTGAAGTCAAATTCTATAACATGGAAGTTCTGCTCAACGAGAATCTGGAGACAAACTTTCCGGGTCTTTATATCATCGGTGACGGAAGTGGCGTGACACATTCACTATCACATGCATCGGCAAGCGGTGTTTATGTTGCGAGACATATATGCGGTTAACGGTCGGATACCCATTGCCTTCAGGTGATGGGGGGTTAATGAAGAATGTATAGTATAAGGCCGGATGTAGCAGGATGGTATTGGTGAGAAAATGAGCCGTTTGCAGGAACGGACG
>DCHJ01000081.1:0-6554 GCA_002314805.1 Lachnospiraceae bacterium UBA1755
AAGGAAAGAGAGATAAAAAACTGGTACGCTTCCTATCAGTTTGGAGAAAGTGAAGTTTATTCGCCATGGTCTGTAATGAATTACTTCAATGACGAGTGCAGACCGCTTGCATTCTGGGAGATGACCGGAAATAACGATATCATCAATGCTTTTCTTGATAAGGCAGATCTTGATATGCTGGAGAAGCTTGAAATAATGATGCAGAACAGGACTATAACAGCGCGGATAGATATCAATACCATAACAGGTGATAATGATGAGGACCCCAGCGCACTGTACAGTTATATGGTGGCATCGGGGTATTTTAAAGCGGTACGGGCTGATCTTCAGTTTGACGGTGATTATATGTGCGAGCTTACGATCCCTAACCGCGAGATATCATTCATGTTCGGAAAGAAGATACTTGTACAGTTTGAGCCGATCATCCCCAAGGCAACGGCAATGAGTGTACGTGAAGCTATTTATCGTGCTGACACAGAGGCATTGCGAAGACATATATACAACCTGATCGTCCAGACTATAGGCTTTAATTCACCGGAATCAGACAGAATATTCTATCATGGACTGGTGCTGGGACTCTGTTCGATGCTGGGCAGCCGTTATCATGTTGTCACCGGGATAGAACAGGAAACAGGCAATTTCAGCATCGAGATGATGCCGCTGGAGGTAAGACTGCCGGGGATACTGATCCAGACGAAGCGTGTAAACGGAGGCAGCCCGGAACAGCTGGAGGCGCTTGCCAGATTTGCCTGCAAGCAGATATCCAACCGTCAGTACGAGACAGAAAGCAAGGCACGTTATATGCAGCAGGCATTAAAATACGGGGTGGCATTCACCGGTACCGCAATAAGGATCGTGGCTGAGTAGACGGACAGCCGGGGATACGGCAGGGTGCACGCAGGCTTTGAGGGACTGTATAAAAAACAGCACCCCGGCAGAATAACCGGAGTGCTGGATGATATCAGAGCTGTGATCAGAATTCAGCCTTGCCTGCGCAGCCAAGTACATCAACAAGCTTATGGCGAACCATTTCCTTGATGTTGGCACGTGCCGGCTTTAAGTACTCACGAGGATCAAACTTGTCAGGATGCTCATTGTAGAACTGACGGATTGAACCTGTCATAACGAGACGAATATCTGAATCGATGTTGATCTTGCAAACTGCAGATTCTGCTGCCTTGCGGAGCTGCTCCTCAGGAACACCGACTGCATCAGGCATCTTGCCGCCGTTATCATTGATGATCTTGACCCACTCCTGCGGAACTGATGAAGATCCGTGAAGAACGATCGGGAAGCCCGGAAGTCTCTTAACTACTTCGTCAAGGATGTCAAAACGAAGTGGAGGCGGCATAAGGATGCCCTGCTCGTTGCGTGTGCACTGCTCCGGCTTGAACTTGTAAGCGCCATGGCTTGTACCGATAGCGATAGCGAGTGAATCACAGCCTGTAGCGTTAACGAATTCCTCAACGTCTTCAGGTCTTGTGTATGAAGAATCCTCTGCAGCAACCTGAACATCATCCTCAACACCTGAGAGTGTGCCAAGCTCAGCCTCAACTACTGCACCATGTGCATGAGCATATTCAACGACCTTTTTGGTCTCAGCGATATTCTCAGCGAAGGGCTTTGATGAGCAGTCGATCATAACTGATGTGAAGCCGTCGTCAACGCAGGCCTTGCAGATCTCGAAATCTGAGCCGTGGTCAAGGTGGAGGCAGATCGGAAGCTCCGGATAGCACTCAAGAGCTGACTTAACGAGGTTTACAAGGTAATGGCTGTTAGCGTAAGCACGAGCGCCCTTTGAAACCTGGAGGATAACCGGAGCCTTCTCCTCGTAGCAGGCCTCTGTGATACCCTGGATGATCTCCATGTTGTTAACGTTGAAAGCACCGATTGCGTAGCCGCCGTTGTATGCCTTCTCAAACATTTCTTTAGATGTTACTAATGGCATGATATATCTCCTTCCAAAAAATATTTAAAAATGATACTTTATAATCCGAAAAAGTATTATAACACAAAGGAATAAATAATCAAAGGAAACTGATTCATTATCTGATCCAATATCTGATTCAATATCTGATCCAATATCTGATTCAATATCTGATTCGATATCTGATTCAATATCTGATTCGATATCTGGCAGAAATATATGTCAGGTCCGTGGCAGATATACAGATATATAGATATATAGATATATAGGAAACCGCTGTTTGAAATGAAATGTATTACGATACTTCGGCAGAAGCCTTGATTTTATACATTTGAGAAGATAGCATAATGGAATTGTTACATAAATCAGTATTTCCGGAGAAAAGACGGTGAAAGCATATGAAAGCAATAATCATGGCAGGAGGAAAAGGCACCAGAGTTGCCGGCCTGACTAAAAACCAGATACCAAAGCCCATGCTGCGTATAGGCGGCAGACCCATACTGGAGTGGCAGCTGCTCCAGATGAAAAAATACGGCATAACCGAAGTGACGATGGTCACAGGATATCTCGGAGAGGTGATCAGGGATTATTTCGGTGACGGCAGCAGCCTGGGGATGCATATCGGCTACATAGAGGAGAAGGAACCTCTCGGCACCGCCGGAGCACTGTATTATTTCAGGGAAAGCCGCAGTGGAGTATTGGGAGTGGCAGGCACCGGTGCACCCCCGGGAACTGAAGATATGCCGGGATGCGGTGCTCCCTCAGACACCAATGCTGCTAAGCTATGCAGCGCTCACTCAGATACCAATGCTGCTAAGCTATGCAGCGCTTCTTCAGATACCAATGCTGCTAAGTTATGCGGTGCTTTTTCAGAGACCGCAGCCGAGTCTGCCTGCACCGCAACGTCAGGAAATGCGGGTGCGCAGGACGGGTATTTCTTCTGTATGGGAGATATATTCTTTGATTATGATATCAGCCGTATGAAGAAATTTCATGATGAGAAGGGGGCTTTCATCACACTCCTTGCGCATCCCAACATGCATCCGCAGGACAGTGATCTTGTAGTGGTGGATAAAGATAACAGAGTGACTGCCTTTGATTCAAAGCATAATGTGAAGGATTACTGGTTTGATAATCTGGTAAACGCCGGTATCTTCATTTTCACACCCGCAGTTCCGGAGCTTGTAAAGGAACCGGTCAGGCTCAGTCTGGAGAAGGAGCTTATTGCACCTGTGCTGGGTGAGAAAAAGGTCTATGCCTATGTGACACCGGAATATGTCAGGGATGTCGGGACGCCTGACAGGATAGCGGGTGCGCAGGAGGACCTCGGCAGCGGGCTTGTCGCGGCGAGGAATCTTGAGAGAAAGCAGAAGGCGATCTTCCTGGACAGGGACGGCACCATCAACAGATTTAACGGCTTTGTGGGCAGTCCCGAGGGCTTTACGCTGCTGGATAATGCGGCTGAGGCGATAAGACGTATCAACCGGTCGGGCTATCTGGCAGTGGTCGTGACCAATCAGCCGGTGATCGCAAGGGGCGAAGCGACGGTGCAGCAGGTGGAGGAGATCCACCGCAAGCTTAAGACACTGCTGGGCCGGGAAGGCTGCTACATTGATGATATCATCTACTGTCCGCATCACCCTGACAGAGGATTTGAGAGAGAGGTGCCGGAGCTTAAGATCGACTGCAGCTGCCGCAAACCAAAGACCGGTATGGTGGAAGAGGCGGCGCGCAGATGGAATATCGACCTGGCGCAGTCCTGGGTCATCGGTGACGGGACCATCGACATAGAGATGGGACGCAGGGCAGGCTGCCGCACGGTGCTGGTTGAGACCGGTCAGGCCGGGCGGGACGGGAAATGCGAGGTCACACCGGATCATGAAGCAGAGGATATCCTCGGGGCGGTAAAGTATATACTGGAGTAAGCTCCGGTTTCGGAGTGCGGCATGATGTATGCGGGGCTGGATGTGTACGGGTGTGTCCCGTTTACGGTTATGCCGTTCTGCGGGAGGTGGATACGCGCTAGATGTGTACAGGTGCGTTTATTCTTCGGCTTGAACGTTGAAACTGCTGACGAATACGCGCTGGATGTGTACGGGCGCGTTAAAGTGTGGGAGATGTATTTGCCCGTAACGGTTCTATTGCGGACGAGCCGGAGAGATGCTATAAGTGTGTATGACGTATAGGGCGGCCGCGCCGGGACGATCAACACTGGTCCTGCAGGCAAAAAAATTGCCTGTGTGTCGGAGGGAAAAATGATAATCGCAGATAATTGGAAAGAATATAAGGTACTGGATTCAAGTGAGGGCGAAAAGCTTGAAAAGTGGGGACCGTATGTACTGCTCAGGCCCGATCCACAGGTCATATGGCATACACCCAGAAAGCATCCGGACTGGCGCCGGCTCAATGCCCATTATCATCGCAGCAGCAAGGGCGGAGGCGAATGGGAATTCTTTGATCTGCCCAGACAGTGGCAGATACGATACGAGCTGCCCATCGGCAGGACGCTGACCTTTAATCTTCAGCCCTTCAGCTTTAAGCATACAGGGCTCTTCCCGGAGCAGGCCGCCAACTGGGACTGGTTTTCACAGCTCATCGACAGACGGGTGCAGGAGGGACGAGAGGTGCGTGTCCTAAATCTCTTTGCCTACACGGGAGGTGCCACGCTGGCGGCGGCAGCAGCAGGGGCTAAGGTCACTCACGTGGATGCAAGCAAGGGCATGGTCGGCTGGGCAAAGGAGAATGCTCAGTCTTCAGGGCTTGCGGATGCCCCGGTCCGCTGGCTGGTCGATGACTGCGTGAAATTTGCAGAGAGGGAGCTGCGCCGAGGAAATACCTATGACGGTATTATCATGGACCCTCCCTCCTATGGACGCGGCCCGAAGGGTGAGATATGGAAGATAGAGGATTCCATAGATGCTCTTGTAATGCTATGCGCAAAGCTGCTCAGTGATGATCCGCTGTTTTTCCTGATAAACTCATACACCACCGGCTTACAGCCCGGAGTGCTTTCATATATGCTGGAGAGTACAGTGCGCCATGCGCACGGGGGGATCATCACTTCCGATGAGATAGGTCTGCCGGTGTACGGTACATCGCTGGTACTCCCCTGCGGAGCGGCAGGACGCTGGCAGAATGACGTTGACAGGGGGACGGTTCTCGTGTAAACGTTCGTTTACACGAGAACCGTCCCCCTGTCAACCCCCTGTCAACCCCCTGTCACCCCGCCTGCCATTCCGCTTAAGGTTTGCGTAAACTAATATTTAGGTGTTTGTTATGGACATAGACACAAGATGTGGTAAAATGTAGACGTAGATTTGTCACTATTTGAGAGGTGGACGATGAAGAAGATCATAATACCTGCAGTTGCGTTTATGATGGTGATCCTTGGTACATTCACAGCCAGGGCTGATTGGGTACAGAGCGGATCGGATTATTATTACTACAACGGGAACGACCCGGTGAAAAATGAGATTATTGATGACCTGTACTATACAGATTCCAACGGAAAGATGGTCAGAAATCAGTGGATACAGATATCAGATTCAGACGGGACCCATTACCGCTATTTCGGAAATGACGGCAAGATGGTCAAGGACAGATGGCTGACGATAAGCGACAAGACATATCATTTCAACGATAACGGTGATATGGAGACCGGATGGATCCTTGACAATATGTATTTCTGCCATTACGATGACGGGCATATGCTCACAGGCTGGCAGAGACTTGAGGATCCTGCAGATGTGCAGAGCAATCCGGGAAGCGGTCCTTCTGTGGGAGATGATACTAATATTCACTGGTATTATTTCTCCAATTCAGGCAGAAAGTATCTTGCAGAGAATGCCGATTATGTTGAGAAGAGGATCGACGGAAAACGCTACTGCTTCAACAACTACGGCGCGCTTCAGACCGGATGGGTCAAGATCTATGATCTGGACGGTATTGGCGGATATAAGTATTTTGATCAGGACGGTACCGATCATGTCGGTTGGTATTCACTGAATCCACCGGATGAGCTTGCATCCAACTATGCTTATGACGTAATGTGGTTTTATTTTAATAATTCCGGTTCACCCCAGTACGATGCTGACGGTGTCCCGACGATAGGGGATCTGAAGAGGATCAATAACAAACGTTATTATTTCAACATCTGGGGTACTCCCGTATGGGGACTGTGCAAGCTCTGGACGACCACCAGCGGCGGAGATTATGAGACATTTTTCTTCGGAACACAGGATAAGTGCTGCGCACAGCATGGTAAGTTCCAGATAACGGAGGGTGATGCTGTCAAATCGTCATTCTTCTTTACCGAAAGCGGTACGGGGTTTACAGGTGTTAACAGCGGATGCCTCTACTACAAGGGAAAGATGCAGAAGGCCTCATCTTCGGAGAAGTATGCAGTAATAAGAGTCAATGATAAGAATTATCTTGTAAGTACAGCGGGTAAGGTCCAGAAGGGTAAGAAATGTACCGACGGTGACGGAGTAAAGTGGGAGTCAGATTCATCAGGAATCGTGACCAAGCAGGACGGAGTGCAGTTCAGCGGCAGCGGAAGATCTCCGGAGGCTCCGACATTTGAATAAATAACGGATTGACGATCAGACAGGGGTCGGACAGGGGGACG
>DCHJ01000081.1:6599-7680 GCA_002314805.1 Lachnospiraceae bacterium UBA1755
CGTCCCCCTGTCCGACCCCTGTCTGCCCCCCCTGTCCGCCGATCCCGTATCTTAAAGTGCAAATTGCACTTTGAAAATTGCACTTTGGGAAAGCCGATGCTATAATACCATCATGGAGAGCAAGTATTCAAAAAAATATATAATCGACACAGGTACAGGGCTTCAGGACGTTGATAATCTGAAGAATTCGGCATATTTCAAAAAAGAGTCCGAGCGTTATATTAAGGGCGAGATATCATTGGATGAACTGGATGATATCATTTCAGAGTATTACGAAAGCAAGCCGCCTGTGGAGGACAGGAGCGAGGAAGCGGATAAAATTGCCATCAGGATAGGAAAGCTTATCTCAGAGGATTCATTTTCCTTTACGGTGGGACAGTATTTGTCAATTCATTCATTCCTGTTCAAGGGTGTAATAAGAAATGCCGGAATGCTGCGTAAGTATAATTTTACCAAAGAGGAGTGGATACTGGATGGAGCAAGCGTGATCTATGGTGATTACAGGGAGTTGGAAGCAACTTTGCAGTATGATTTTAGCGTAGAGAAACACTTTGATTATAGTGGGATCTCGATAGATGAAGTAATAGATCACCTGGCTATATTCGTTGCAAACCTATGGCAGATACATGCCTTTGAAGAAGGTAATACCAGAACTACAGCTGTATTTTTCATCAAATACTTAAGAAGTCTTGGCTTTGACGTTACCAATGATACATTTTCCAATAACGCATGGTATTTCAGAAATGCGCTGGCACGAGCTAATTACAATAATATCTCCAAAGGAATCGTGGCGGATAGGTCTTATCTGTTATTATTTCTGAGAAATCTGCTGCTGGGAGAAAAGAACAAGCTTCAAAACCGTGACCTGCATATTGGGTCATCGGAAGAGAGAAGGGATATCTCAAGGGAGATGAGGATACTGGAGCTGATGAAAAAAGAACCCGGGATAAAGCTTGATGAGCTTTCCTCCGAATTGGGTGTTTCGCTTCGGACAGCGAAATCACTGGTGGCGGCATTGAAGGCCGCAGGCAGGATCAGGAGGATCAATGGGAAACGGTACGGAGAATGGCAAGTAGGAGAC
>DCHJ01000081.1:7845-19470 GCA_002314805.1 Lachnospiraceae bacterium UBA1755
CCTTCCTAAAAGCGTGCGCGAGAGGATTTGAACCCCCGACACCTTGGTCCGTAGCCAAGTGCTCTATCCAGCTGAGCTACGCACACCCATCCGCTTCCTGCGAACTCGACTATTATATAACCTTTCTGTATAAATTGCAATCACTTTTATTATTTGCTATAATGAAGCCTCGTGATCGAAGTAAATAAAATTACATATGATTATATCGTGCGTGATGAGAACGATGAGATCGAGGATTCGGTGCGTGCTGTAAATGAGGTAAGCCTCAATATAGCACAAGGCGAATTTATTTGCGTGCTGGGTCATAACGGCAGCGGCAAATCCACACTTGCCAAGACACTCAACGCGATCCTCCTTCCGACCTTTGGTGAGGTACTTGTCATGGGCATGAATACCAGAGACGAGACCTGTACGCTGGAGATCAGGAAAAACGTCGGTATGGTATTTCAGAACCCGGACAACCAGATCGTATCCAACGTAGTCGAAGAGGATGTAGCCTTCGGACCGGAGAACCTTGGAGTGCCCACAGAAGAGATCATCGCCAGGGTGGCAAAGGCCTGCGAGCGGGCAGGTATCGCAGAGAAACGCATGATGAGTCCCAATCAGCTCTCCGGAGGGCAGAAACAGAGAGTCGCGATTGCCGGAGTGCTTGCGATGCATTCCAAATGCATAGTCCTGGATGAGGCGACAGCCATGCTCGATCCGATCGGCAGGAAAGATGTCATGCGCACCCTCATTTCATTAAACAAAGAAGACGGGATCACGATCGTGCTCATCACACATTACATGGAAGAAGCCATAAATGCTGACCGTGTGATCGTTATGGATCAGGCCAGGATAGTGATGGAGGGCACCCCGAAAGAAGTATTTTCACAGCCGGAACGCATCCGAAGGTATGGTATCGATGTGCCGCAGGTAACGGAACTCGCAGAGGCGCTTATGAAGCGCGGGGTCGCATTGCCAAAAGGAATCTTAACGACAGAGGAGCTTATCAGTGAGCTTAAAAATCGAAAAGCTTAACTATATATACAATGCAGGTACGGTCCTTGAATCCTATGCGGTGAAGGACGTCTCCTTTGAGATACAAAAGGGGGAATCCGTGGGGATCATAGGGCGTACCGGATCCGGCAAGTCAACACTCATCCAGCATTTCAACGGACTGCTGAAGGCGACCAGAGGCACAGTACTTTTTGACGGTAAAAACATAGCCGAAAAGGGGTACAGCCTCAAAAACCTGAGAAAGAAAGTGGGGCTCGTGTTCCAGTATCCGGAGTATCAGCTTTTTGAGGAGACAGTGATAAAGGATGTGGCGTTTGGTCCCAGAAACCAGGGGGCAGACGAGCAGCAGGCAATGCTCAAGGCGCAGAATGCCCTCAGGATGACAGGGGTGAGCGAGGAACTGTATAACAAATCACCCTTTGAGCTTTCCGGCGGACAGAAGAGGAGAGTTGCGATCGCAGGCGTACTGGCGATGGAACCGGAATATCTGATACTTGATGAACCTACCGCAGGTCTTGATCCGAGAGGCAGGGATGAGATACTTAACATGGTGGCAGAACTGAGAGAACGCATAGGCATTGCCGTAGTACTCGTATCCCACAGCATGGAAGATGTGGCAAGGTATGTGGACAGGCTCCTTGTACTGCATCACGGCGAACTTGTTTATGATGCACCGCCCAGGGAAGTGTTCAGACATGCCGAGGAGCTTGAGAAGATCGGTCTTTCCGCCCCGCAGATGGTATATGCGGCAAGAGCGCTCCGGGAGGCAGGCTATGCTCTGCCGGAGGACCTCATCAATGTGGACGAGGTGGCTGACGAACTGATGAAATTACTGTGACTGCTTATGCCGGGGATATCCGACCGCAGTGAGGGCAAGGCGGTATCAACATAGAATAGCTGTGACTGCTTGTGTAGGGATATCCGGCTGCAGTGAGGGCAAGGTGATATCAACATAGAATAACCGTGACTGCTTATGTCCGGGATATCCGGACACAGCGAGGACAAGGCGATATCAACATAGAATAGCTATGCCTGCTTGTGTAGGGAGTGTACGACCGCAGTCAGGACAAGCCGGAATTAACATAACGTAGCTGTGAGTGCCGGCAAAAATATCTGACTCAGTCAGGGGATTACGGGATTAAAATATAATAGCTGCGACTGCTTATGTCGGGTAAGCCGGCTGCAGTCAGGACATAGTGCATTGTACATAACTGAGATATGCTGAGAGACATTACACTCGGACAATATTATCCGACGGACTCCGTGCTGCACAGGCTGGATCCGCGGACGAAGCTGTTTGGAACGATGATCTACATCATCGGTCTGTTTTTGTGCAAATCATGGATAGAATACGGGATCGCAGCTGCAGCGCTGGCCGTCATGATCATATTGTCACGGGTTCCTGTGAGCTTCATGTTCAGAGGGCTTAAGGCTATCGCGATCCTGCTCCTTATCAGCGTGGTCTTTAATCTGTTTCTTACAGACGGTGAGATCTGGATAAAGATCGGATTCCTGCGCATCACTTACGAAGGACTGAGGCTGGCAGGTCAGATGGCCGCGAGGCTTATCTGTCTTGTCATAGGTGCGAGCATCATGACTCTTACTACTACTCCTAACGCGCTTACAGACGGGCTGGAGAGATCCCTGGGCTTCCTTAAGGTGATCAGGGTACCGGTGCATGAGATAGCAATGATGATGAGCATCGCTCTCAGGTTCATCCCCATACTTATCGAGGAGACGGACAAGATCATGAAGGCTCAGATGGCAAGAGGCGCTGACTTTGAAAACGGAGGGCTCATCGAAAAAGCCAAAGCTATGGTACCGCTCCTCGTCCCGCTTTTCATTTCGGCGTTCCGCAGGGCAACGGATCTTGCCACAGCCATGGAGGCCCGGTGCTATCACGGGGGTGAAGGCCGTACCAAGATGAAGCCGCTTAAATATAATGCGCGGGACTATGCTGCATATATCATAGTCATTGCATTTCTTGTATTGCTTATCCTGATAAGATAGCCGGTTCGCCGGATGCATGGGAAGGCATGCCGCCGCCTCATAAAGAGAAGCGCCGTAAGAGCCGGTTCGTCGGATGCATGGGAAGGCAGTTCTGCCGGATACCGGCGTACCGCTTAGTGGCAGACAGTAATGTGATGAACTGAGTGACTGCAGGTACCTCGCTGTGTGCATCCGCAATACATAAACTGCAATTGGTAATGATGAACTGAGTGACTGCAGGTACCTCGCTGTGCGCACCCGCAATACATAAATATAATTGGTAACATTGTACCGCTGTCCGGGTACATACAATACAACTGATAGGGAAATATGAGAAGAATCCGACTTATAATTGCATACGACGGTACCAACTACTGCGGGTGGCAGAAGCAGCCCAACGGGGTGACCATAGAGGAAGTGCTCAACGGCGCGCTTTCAGATCTGTGCGGGGAAGAAATAGAGGTCATTGGGGCCAGCCGCACAGACTCCGGGGTGCATGCCTATGGCAATGTGGCGGTTTTTGATACGGAGAAGTCGCGTATGGCAGCTGACAGGTTTGCATATGCGCTTAATCAGCGCCTCCCCGAAGACATCCGTGTGCAGTATTCCGATGAGGTGGCAGCGGACTGGCATCCGCGCAAGCGTGACTGCGTGAAGGCATACGAGTACCGTATATTAAACCGGCGTATCGACATACCGACTGAGCGTCTATATTCGCATTTCTGCTATTTTGATCTTGACGTGGAAAGGATGAGAGAAGCAACGGGGTATATTGTGGGGACGCATGATTTCACCAGCTTCTGCTCCATTAAGTCTCAGGCGACAAGTCCTGTCAGGACTGTGCATGCACTGGAGATCCTTGAGGACGGGGATATGATCACGATCCATATCGAAGGAGGGGGATTCCTTTACAATATGGTGCGCATCATAGCGGGTACCCTTATCAAGGTGGGGATGGGTGTATACCCTCCGGAGCATGTAAGGGAGATAATTGAAGGCCGGGACAGGCAGCTTGCGGGGCAGACTATGCCGGCAAAGGGACTGACATTAATAGGGATTGACTATTTGGAGTAACTGCATTATAATCTTTATTTGCGCGAGTTTGCTCGGTGCCCGGACATCACCGAATGAAGTCGTATAAATAAACATGATAACAACACATTTTTGGAGGAAAGTTATGAAGACATTTATGGCTAGCCCAGAGAAGGTCGAGAGAGCATGGTATGTTGTCGACGCTTCAGGTTGCACACTGGGCCGTCTTTGCACAGAGATCGCAAGGATTCTCCGTGGAAAGAACAAACCGATATATACACCTCACGCTGACTGCGGTGATTATGTGATCGTAGTAAATGCAGAGAAGATCAAGGTCACAGGTAAGAAGCTTGATGAGAAGATGTACTATCATCACAGCGATTTCATCGGCGGCATGAAGTCAGCTACTCTTAAGGAAGTTCTTGCAAAGAAGCCGGAGATGGTTATCGAGCACGCTGTAAAGGGCATGCTTCCAAGCGGACCTCTTGGTGATGAGATGTTTGAGAAGCTTTTCGTTTATGCAGGACCAGAGCACAAGCACCAGGCTCAGAAGCCACAGGTTCTTGAGATCAAGGCTTGATGGGAGGGATAATCATGGCAAGCACAAAATTTTATGGAACAGGCAGAAGAAAGAAATCTATCGCCAGAGTATATGTAACACCGGGTACAGGTAAGATCACTGTTAACAAGAGAGATATCGATGATTACTTCGGTTATGAGACTCTGAAGGTTACAGTACGCCAGCCACTTGAGCTCCTTGGCCTTAACGGTAAGTTTGATCTTATGGTTAATGTAAAGGGCGGCGGCTTCACAGGTCAGGCCGGTGCTATCCGTCACGGACTTTCACGTGCGCTCTGCAAGGTTGATGAGGAATATCGTCCGACACTTAAGAAAGCAGGATTCCTTACAAGAGATCCGAGAATGAAGGAGAGAAAGAAGCCAGGTCTCAAGGCAGCTCGTCGTGCTCCACAGTTTTCAAAGAGATAATCAAAATCAATACGATTCATTACACACCTCAGGACTACGGTCCCGGGGTGTTTTTTTGTGATGTCATTATATAAAAATGCGGACTCAGCAAAAAGTGAAGTAGATTACATTTGGACCTGGTTGTTTACTCGGGATAGTTGTATACCAGCGTAAGACAATTGTAAAGACAATTATACTATTGGTTTAATGACAATTCAGGATGCCTGTGTTATACTTCGTGTCAGAAATAATTGAAAGGAAAAGCAATGAAGAAATATTGTCTGAAATCAGAATATAAGACACGTGGGCTCCGCTTACTCAGTGACAGCGGTATGCTTTTAATGTGTTCATATGAGATCAGACAGCCGGGGATTGTTCACGGGTAAAGGCTGAAGGCAATTATTACGCGCCGCTTATCTCATATGAGACAGGCGGTTTTTTTATGTCTGTGTGTCAGAGTGGTTTATTGAGCCGGTTTGCTAAACCGGTGTGCTATAGAGGCACCGCAAGTTCGAATCTTGCCGCAGACGTCTGCTTCATTAGCTCAGAGGAAGAGCAGCCGACTCTTGATCGACAGCCCGTGAGCTCAAATTTCATGTGGGGCAGCTGCATCCGTGGCGGAACGGAAGACGCGTGCGGTTAAGAATCGTATATCAAAGGATGTGAGAGTTCAAGTCTCTCCGGGTGCATGAATGAATCCGGTATTCAATAAAAGAAACAGGAGAAAGAAAATGATAGAGATAAAAGGGAAAACAAACACGGCAATCTGCTATGCAAAGATAGTTGAGAATGAGGCAATAGAGCAGATAAGGACCATGTGCGACTGTGAATTCACAGAGGGCAGCAGGATAAGGATAATGCCGGATGTACATGCAGGTAAAGGATGCACGATCGGGACAACCATGACTGTCAATGGGAAGGCAGTACCCAATGTGGTCGGGGTAGATATAGGCTGTGGTATGTACACGGTCAATCTGGGAAATGCCCGGATCAATTTTGAAAGCGTGGATGAGGCAGCACATTTTATTCCTTCGGGCAAAGCTGTCTGGGAGGGAAGGCAGGAACGCTTTGATCTTACAGAACTGAGATGTTACAGAAATCTAAGGGATACAAGGCGTCTTGAGAAGAGCTTAGGCACACTGGGCGGTGGGAATCATTTCATAGAAATTGATATGTCATCCAATGGCGACAAGTATCTTATTATCCATTCCGGAAGCCGGAATCTGGGGAAACAGGTGGCAGAGTATTACCAGAATATTGCCATTGACCTTAATAAAGGCAAAGAGAAGTTCTTTGTTGAGAGGGAAGAGATAATAAGGACATATAAGGAACAGGGACGCAGGGCAGAAATACAGGCAAAACTTCAGGAGATGCTTAAGGAGTACATCGGAAAAGAAACAACAATACCGGAGGAATTATGTTTTGTTTATGGCAGTTATCTTGAGGACTACCTGCATGATGTGGAAATATGTCAGCAGTTCGCCAAAAGAAGCCGTGAGAAAATGGCAGAAATAATACTCGGGAGAACAGGGATGACCGGTATTGATGCGTTCCATACGGTTCATAATTATATTGATACCGATGAGATGATATTAAGAAAAGGCGCAATAGCCGCCCATAAGGGAGAAAGAGTACTGATACCGGTAAATATGAGGGATGGAAGCGTCCTGGCAATAGGAAAAGGAAATCCGGAGTGGAATTTTTCGGCTCCGCACGGAGCCGGAAGGTTAATGTCGAGGACAGCAGCTTTTGATACCTTAAGCATGGAAGAGTATGTCAGGACTATGGAAGGCGTATACAGCACATCAGTCAATGAAAGGACACTGGATGAAGCTCCTATGGCATACAAATCTCTGAATGACATCATTGATGTGATCAGGGAATCCGTGGATGTAACAGACATTATGAAACCAATTTATAATTTTAAGGCAGATTAGCCGGATCCTTCCGGCTCTGCCGGAAAGGAGAAACAGAAATGATGGCATTACCATCCGTCAATATGACAAAGACGGGAGAGAATATTGCAGCAATGAGAATAAATGCGGGAATGACGGTTAGAGAGCTGCAGAACATACTGGGGTTTACGACACCGCAGGCAATATACAAGTGGCAGCAGGGACAGTCACTGCCTGCTATAGATAATCTTGTGGTGCTGGCGACCATATTTGGCGTGACCATGGATGAGATAATAGTGACGGATAACGATATCATACGATGTGGTATTGTCTGATTAAGAGTATACCATTCAGGGCCTCTTCGACTAAAGGCTAGGTCGCTGCCCTTTCAAGGCAGAAATGGTGAGTTCAAGCCTCCCAGAGGTCATATGAAGAAAAGAATTGTTTACCGTGTACGGGCTGACAAAGGCATCTTCAGAAGTGAAGGAAAAAGAAGTGCCTTCTGAAGCAGAATCAGAATCTGAAACAAAGGAAAGTGTATTGAAGGAATCAGAATCTGATGTGGATCCAGTGAAAATTGAAGAAAAACACTTTATGAAGATCCGGTTGTCTTGGATTTGGATGGATTGTCCTGCAAGAGTGAAGAAAGTGTTGATTGTGTGATCCGGATCAATGATGGAAAATACAGTGGTTCATTCTCAAATAGTCCTGTATCAAACTTCATGGATCAGGATCCATGAAGTTTAGTGAAAATCATCCCGTGTAAATTGGGCAGACATAGTCCAAATTGTACTTCTTTTGGGTATAGACAATATTATTAAAAATTGTTAAAATAGCCGACTTGCGCGTTGATTTTTTAGATTGATTAGCGTACAATGTAGGCATGATAAAGACTTCCACGCGCCTCTTTACAATGCGTACCATGTGGGAGTTGTTTTTTTAGGAGAATAATATGGCACAGCCTTTGAAATTACATCTGTCAATAGAAGAGCAGATCAAAAAGCTGGAATCCAGGGGACTAATAATTGATGATAGAGAATTTGCAGGCAATTTTCTAGACAGAGTTAATTATTACCGAATTTCCGGATATTTGTTTGATTTTAAGGATAAAAAATGTGACAAATATATTGAAGGAATTACTTTTTCTCGGATTGCAAGGATATATGAGTTTGATACAAAATTCACGAGGTTATTACTCTATGTACTCGAAGATATTGAAGAGTCATTCAAAACAAGGTTTTCGTATGCGTTGTCATCGGAATACCCTGACGATCCTCTAATATATCTTAATGATAGAATATATGTAAATAAAGAGGCCGTTCATAAGTTTGAAGAATTATTCAACGTTTCCAAAACTAATAACAAAGAGATACCGTTCATTAAGCACCATTATAAGTATTACGATGGGAAGCTTCCAATATGGGTTGCAGTAGAAATAATGACAATGGGGAACATTAAGTCTCTCTTCAAAAACTTAAGAACACCAATTAAAAAGAGAATAGCAAAGAAGTATTCAACGGGTGCGGATCAGCTTGATAGTTGGATTGAAAATCTAGCATACACTAGAAACCATTTGGCTCATTATATGCGTATCTATAACTATAATTTTGGTAGGATTCCCAAATCGTGTAGTAATCATCCAATTCAGACTATTTATAGGGGGATGATATTCGATCAAGTGGCGATAATGTCATTTTTGTTTTCAAACGCAGAAGAATGGAAAGGATATGTATTGCCGGAAATGGAAGAACTATTTGAGCAATATGGAGATGTAATAGAGCTATCGGGGCTAGGTTTTCCTGTAAATTGGAGACACGAATTGGATGCAAAGAGTTGATTCCGTATACTTCGACATGCAGAGTCACCGCAAGTAAAAAATGAACGTAAAAACAACTCCTCGTTTATTGACCGAAGAGGTTAACAAAGAGTATAATACAGAGTGTAACACAGAGTATAAGCGGGGTGAAGATTCATGGAGAAGCAAAACTATTTAGACCGGATCGCCGAATTGACGGCACGGATCGGTGAACTGCCGAAGGGGAGTCTTTCCAGGAAAGTGATTGCCGGTCAGACTTATTTCTATCATCAGTGGTCTGAAAACGGAAGCAAAAAAAGCCGATATCTAAAGGACAAAGAGCTTGCAGAAGTATCGGAACAGATTGAACTTCGCAAGGCACTGCAGGAAGAATTAAAGTCCGTCAAGGCTGAATTTGCCGGATCGTCAAAAAAGAATAAACCTAAAGTACTTCATTCGCTTTGCGTTCTGATGCACAAGCGGATTCCCGTTGCGGAGCTTAGGCTGGATGATGCGACCGGTATTATACAAAAGATAGAGACAGTTTTTTCAGTGGAGCATCTTCCTGTAGGCATCTCTGTGAAGAACAACACGGTTGATCGTAATAGCTTTAATGACTGGTGGACGGAGCGCTCCATTCCTGCCAGCCGTTCCGGTGTACGGGAAGCTCTTGAAACTCTGGGGATTACTGATACGAAATCACTTCTTGTCCGCTGTTATGGCTTAAGTCTCTCTGACCAATATTGGATCTGCCCGGAGGAAAACAAGCTTGCATGGGATGATATCAACTTTTTCGTCAACGATTTTTCCGAAGATATCGGTGATATTCTGTTCGGAGATGCCAGGAATTCCAATGCCATCAATTTTGCTTCCCCGGACAGTACATCCGACGGCAATCTGAAAAAGAGGTGGAAGATTATCGATGGAAAGCGCTGCCTTGTAAAAGGCGGTTCCAATCCGTACCGTCAGCAGCCGCTGAACGAGGCCATTGCCACGGAAATCATGAAACGCCTGCATATCCTGTGCGTACCATATACTGTGACATGGAACAAAGGCGCTCCATACAGCATCTGTGCGGATTTTGTAGGTGAAAACACGGAACTGGTGACCGCGTGGAGAATCTTTCAGACGAGAAAGCAGGCGAACAGCGTTTCTGTATATCAGCATTTTGTGGACTGTGCCGAGGCACTGGGGATTCCGGATGTTGTACCGTTTCTTGACCGCATGATAGTTTTGGATTACCTCATTCTCAATGAAGACCGGCACCTAAACAACTTCGGTGCGCTTCGCAATGCGGAAACACTGGAATGGCTCGGGATGGCACCCATCTATGACAGCGGTTCTTCGCTCGGTTACGATAAGACCGTCCCACTGATGAAGGACAGGGATGAGATCACCTGCAAGCCCTTTAAGAAGCACCATGACGAGCAGCTGAAGCTGGTATCGAGCTTTGACTGGATCGACTTTTCGGTCTTATCCGATATTCGGGGCATCATTACCGATGTGCTGTCAGACGGGCAGGCCGCCGACTATATGGACGAAAAGCGAATCCGTACCATCTGCGAACTGGCAGAGCAGAGAGTCCAAAACCTTGAGACATTGGCAAAAGCCGGAGCACAGCAAGCCGTTACCATGGAGGATGATGTGAAGGAAAACATCGCTGCAGATTACAGCGCATGATTATAAGTTAATACAGTTCGCAACAGCGTTTGCACGCACATTCCTACTTTTGCAGCTGAATAAAGAAAAAATCCTTCTGGAGCCCTATTATTACTGGGTTTAGAAGGATTTTTGTTTCCCCAAAATCCATTGTGTTTTTTGATATGTGGGGACAATAGCTGGACAAGAACGGGGGATATCGTCGATAAACCAATAATATGACTGTAGAAACATATAAAGATGATTATTCTACCGCAGGTAGATAGCAATGCATGCCTGCATGCTGTATCTTAATTGAGGAGCCGATTGGAAAACAAATCCTGAGCCGCCCGGATGTGAGAGCCCGTATGCCGGTACCCGCAGGAGAGAAAAGACCGATAGCTTCATAAATTTTGGAAAAGCCGAGGCAGGTATTACCCGGTAGAAAGGAGGATCCGGTCCCGTCAGGAGATGACCGGATCAAGCGTGAACATTATGAATCAGTATGTGACAGGTGCAACAATTAAAGCACTTCGGGAAAAAATGAACATGACACAGCAGCAGCTTGCAGATATCCTCGGAGTCAGCGACAAGAGTGTTTCAAAATGGGAGACGGGCAGGAGTTATCCTGATATCAGTCTGCTTGAGCCGCTGGCTGATGCATTTGCGGTTTCTGTATCGGAGCTGATCTCCGGTAATGCCGTCAGCAACACTAATATTTCTGCCAACATGATGAAAGCAAAGCTGTATGTCTGTCCGGTATGCGGAAATGTGATTCAGTCTGTCGGTGAGGCAGTGGTGAGCTGTCATGGCATCCTGCTTACCCCTGAAGAGGCAGAAGAGGAGGACGACAGACACAGGATGACTGTTGAGACAGTTGAGGATGAATACTATGTGGAGATCGATCATGAGATGACTAAGGAGCACTACATATCGTTCATTGCTGCGGTATCCGCTGACCGCATCCAGCTGGTACGGCTTTATCCTGAAGGAAATGCTCAGGCAAGATTCAAAAAAAGTCTTGTGAAGAAATTCTATTATTTCTGTAACCATGACGGACTGTACTGCCGCAAAGTATCCTGCAGGTGACCCGGTCCGCGGATACAGCCCCGGCTGCGCAGGTTTCCGGCAGTATGGCAGGCGACGGCAGATGTCTGCCGCGGTACACTGCCCGACTCGTAGGTGCTCTGCCCCGGATGTACAGGTTTCACAGCCTTGCTGCCGGCACTGCGTTACTGTCCTGCAGCCGTATATCATATACAATATTAACGGCATCGTCCGAGGTCTGATCTCACGATTTAATCAGACCGG
>DCHJ01000081.1:19579-24706 GCA_002314805.1 Lachnospiraceae bacterium UBA1755
ATTGACTCACATGATGTATTCCTTATATTTCCTTGCGATATACATCTCCTGTATTTCGCCATTTACTTCAATATCATCTCCGGTGAAGCATGCGATGTGGGCCTTGATGAAGTCATATCCCGCCATGCAGCTGAAGGCAACGCCGCCGCTCAGACGCGGATTGCATTCCAGGATGTGATAATGTCCGTCCTCGTCGCGGATGAATTCAAAGCACACGCACCCGATGACCTGCAGCTTCTCGGCCAGTTCCCTGCATACGGCTTCCAGCTCCCAGTCGCTGAAGATCCTTACAGACGTGCCGGCTCCCGAAGGCGTACGCAGCAGCTCCTGCCGCGCCATGACCTCCGTATAGTGTGACCGGGGGTGCCTTACCGCATCCACAGTGATGACAGATCCCTCGATCAGAGGCTGCACCAGATGATCCCTGCTGACCAGCTCGTAATGCGCCTGATCATAGATCCTCTCAAGTCCTATGCTGCTCCTTCCGTCTGCGGGTTTGCATATCACAGGAAACTCCGGCTCGGGTGTATCCCCCACATATCCGGTCGGGATGAGGAGCCTTCTGTCAAACTCACCGATCAGCCGGGCAAATTTCATCTTATCTCTGCATATCTCAATTGTTTTCTGACCGGAAAGGCAGAGGGTGCATCCGGCCTCCTTCAGCTCCTGCCGGTATCTGTCCAGCACATCGACCTCGGCATCCGTACTGGGCATGAGAAGCGTGACGCCTTCTTCTTTTATGATCTCTGTCAGTTCCCCGATATACGCACCCGCATTTACTGCCTTATCTACCTGATAAAAGGCATCGACGTCGAGGGACTGCGCGACCCATTCCATCGGATAGATGTCCGTGCCGATCACGCGCATGCCAAGTGCCCGACAGCTGCGGATCGCAGTGTCAGAAGAGAAGGAACCGATTGCTGTTATCAATACTGTATTTTCCATGGCTTTTCCTGCCTGCTGTGTGTTGATCATGACATCATTATATCATTATTACAGAAATTAGCTACCGGGATTGCCCGATGTCCGTGACAGCCTTGTATGTCAGACTGTCTGCGCCCGGAGCTGATGGCATTCCTGTAAAAAAGTCCTTACCGAATGATGTAACATACTGTTTACTGTTCCGGGTAATAATCTTTTTGCCTGCCGAGGGTAAAAAAGTGCCTGAACTATAAAATTATACCCGAACGGGACAAATAATAAGTTAAGAAGTTGGTATTATACCCGAAAGGGTGTACAATATGCGCGTAATATATTTATCGGAGGCAACATTGATGAGTGCAATCTCTGAATTCATTAAAGAAAACCGAAAAAAGGCAGGCCTTACACAAGAAGAGTTTGCTTTGCGTTCCGGACTCGGTCTGCGTTTTGTCCGTGAACTGGAGCAGGGCAAAGAAACTGTGCGCATGGATAAAGTGAACAAGGCTCTTGCGATGTTCGGGGCAGAAGCAGTACCGGGCAGGATGTATAAATAATGAATGCGTTCAGAACTGGTTATGTATATGTGAGAAGCGCTTTTGCCGGAGTTTTGAAGGAAACCGATAAGGGTTATTCTTTTATGCCCGATGATATGAAAAATGCACTTTGCATGCTGCTTCAGGACCGCCTTGCAATATTGAAATGAACTATAATTGAAATGAACTATACATAAACAACTGCAGTCAGATCACATCTCAGGCGTTAATCGATAAGAGGCAGCAGCATACCGGTCGTGGCCCGCGGACCACGGGAGCAGTGCCCGGTCCGCAGCAGGAGTTTTCAAAAGGAGTAGAGTATTTATGGATCCCACATTTATGATAGTTCCGTCCATGTCATGCCAGGCGGGCTGCAGATACTGCTTCGGTCCCCATCACGGAGCCATCATGGATGCAGATACCGCGGCAGAGACGGTGCGCTTTGTGCATGCGGCTGCGGCTGAGTGCGGGATGAAGGAAATATCCGTGATCTTCCACGGGGGCGAGCCGCTTCTTGCTCCTTATGATATCTGGGAATTGCTATTTGAAGGGCTGAGCTGTACTCCCGATAACATACCTGTGCACTTCAGCGTGCAGTCAAATCTGTGGCAGCTCGATGACAGATTCCTGGACCTGTTTGCCAGATATGGGGCGGTGATCGGCACGAGCCTTGACGGTCCCAGTGATATCTGCGATCTGAACAGGGGGGAGGGTTATTTTGACCGTACCTTCAGATCGGTTGAGAAGGCTGTGAGCCGGGGACAGAGCGTTGGAGTAATTGCCACACTTACAAAGCAGACCATTCCACGTGCCCGTGAGGTACTGTCTTTTTTCAGGGAGCAGGGCATGAATCCTGTGCTTCATGCGGCGGTAAAGGGCATGGGCAGCAGTGAGGATCAATATGCGCTTACAGCCGGCGAGTATGCCGACTGTATCATAGATCTGTATCCCTGGTATGTGAAAAACAGGAAATATTTCTCGGTGCCGACTCTGGATAATTACTGTAAGGCAGTCGTGGGAGGCGGGGCGCAGGTCTGCACCATGCAGGACTGCCTGGGGATGTTCCTTGCCATCTCGCCTTCGGGAGATATAACCGGGTGTCAGCGTATGTCAGGAGATCCGGAATACACCCTCGGCAATATTTTTGACAGACCTTCGGTGGCTCAGCTTATGAACAGTCCTGCGGCTATCCGGCTGCGCAGACGTCAGGAGCAGGTGGAGCAGAGGTGCGGGCAGTGTCCTTGGCTTGACATGTGCCGCGGGGGCTGTTATTACAATGCGATCTCCATGGGAGACGGCATCATCGATCCCATGTGCGAAGCTTATAAAAGAATATATGATTTCCTGCAGAGCCGCATGACTGATGAGATCACCTCGCCGGAGAATATGGCAGCCATGGACCGGCGCCCTCCGCGCCGGGATGAAAATCCGATATTGAGGGATGGAGAATACATATCTCTTTCTCACAGAGTCCATCCGTCGGGGGTTGCAGAAAATGCCAGAAGCATTCTTGCGGCCCATGCGTTGGGGAAATTTTCTGATATTCGGGCTGCCGCTGAGTATATGACCGGACATCATTTCTGTGCCGGTACAGAAGACACAGAAAAAGCACTTGCAGAGATGAAAAACGGTCTTGAGCGCCGCAGGTCTAAGCTTAATAACTGCTATATCCATACCACCTTCCGGTGTAATCTCAGATGCACGCACTGCTATGCATGTGCGGGTGAGAAGGATACAGAAATGCCGGTCGAGGACATAGAGAGTCTGGCAGAGCAGGCACTTGCCGGGGGCTTTCGCCAGCTGGTCATAACCGGAGGCGAGCCTTTGCACCATCGTGACAGAAAAAGGCTTATAGAATCGTGCCGCAGTCTCCGGAGCAGGGGGAGTAACATAGTGCTCCGTACCAATCTTACGGGGGTATTCACGGACGGTGAGCTTTCGGATATTGCAGCTGCATTTGACCAGGTAGTGGTAAGCATAGACGGCAGCGAACAAACTCATGATGCACGCCGGGGCAGGGGATCATACAGCAGTGCGGTATGCAATTGCGAGAGGTATGCGGCGATTACGGCAGACGTCATTGGAGCGGGAGAACTGTCACTGGCCTGTGTCATGTCTGCAGCTGACATAAACGGAGATCCCGGACAGAGCGTAAGGAGGCTGGCAGTGCGTCTTGGTGTATCACGGATACGGTTTCGCCCGCTGCTGCCGCTGGGACGTGCGGCAAGCTCCGGTGAACCGGTATTCAGTGAGTGCATAAACCAGTACGAGGCTGTCGAGGACATACTCTGCGAGCGATTCAGTCCGATGCTGTCCTGCGGCATCGGTCAGAATATCTATATCAGCCCTGACGGAGAGTCCTATCCCTGCTATGCATGGCAGACTGAGGCTTCCCGTCTGGGCAATGTCCTGACGGAGGGGCTGGACGCAGTTCTGACGGCACCTGCGTTTACGCGTCTGAGGGCCTGCACAGTGGATACGATCGACAGATGCAGGAGCTGTGAAATACGTTATCTGTGCGGAGGCGCCTGCAGGGCATGGGGCAATCAGGATGAGACCGATCCGGATACTGCGCCGCCTGTATGCAGCCATTTGCAGCAAAGAGCATATCAGCTGCTGGATGCGGCTGAACGTTATCTTAGGGAGTAATTAGACAAAATATGAAAGGATGCAGTTCTTTCGTCACTGTTTGAGCCGCGGTCAGCTGCGGACCGGAGATTAATGTGAAAGAATGCGGTTCTTTCATCACTGTTTGCACTGCGGTTTGTCCGCGGAATGGAGATCATTATGGAAAAAGGGAAAATTGCTGCGCTGGTTATGGTGATACTTGCTGTAGGTCTGCTTGTCTTTCAGTTTCTGACAAGAGATCATGGACACAGCGCACCGCTGCTCGCATTTTCTGTGTGTATGCTCATCACCGGTACACTGCTTTTGCTGATGAAGGGCGGATCAGGAGACTACTGGAGAAATGTTAACCCCGCGCAGCTTGAAAAGGTGGTAAAGCGGGTGGGCAGGGAAAAGGATTATGTGACGCTGTCAAATATCGGTTTTCTTGCAAAAGACGAAGAGGTGAAGCAGGCGGCCATAAGACGGCTGACCATGCTGCTGGAGGAAGGCCTGGCCGCAAGCAAGAACCCTGAGGAGGCTGAAAGGATAATAGGCTTTATTGCTGAGGGCAGTGCTGACCACGGGGAATACTATGAGCTGTTGGAGATCGCGGCTCAGGCATACCCTGAGGTAACAAGGAAAAAGGTTGAAAGGCAGGTTGGCATATGCAGCAACTCCTGCAAGAATCCGGCACGGCTGGCCTTTCTGCAGGAAGCGGCAGTACTGTATCCTGATATCTTACGCACCGTCTGGCCGAAAATGCTTAAGGCTATTCACGATGATTCCAATTCACATGCGGACAAACCCAGTGGCTTCCATACCGACAGTACCAGATACTATGATTATTACAAATACCCGGACGGAAAGGTCGTCCCCAACAGGAACGGACGCAGGCAGCATACGGATACAAGAAGCTCCTACAGTGACTGCCACGGTGATGCCCATGAGGACAATAATACCCATACCGATAAAAGTAATGAGCATATCCTCCATCCGCTCAAGGCGTATATTTCAGAGCGGGATAATTGAAAGCTTCACGTACATGGCGGCGGAGAAGATTATTGAG
>DCHJ01000034.1 GCA_002314805.1 Lachnospiraceae bacterium UBA1755
ACAGGCAGGATCACAGGCAGTGAATACGTTTCCCAATCAGCTTCTCTGCACTCATCAGCCACCAGTCAGCATACTGCAGCAGTACCTGCCATGCGGCTGCCTCTGCATTGAGATCACTCGATCGTTACAGACTTGATCGCATTTCCGTCGAAATCATAGACCGTGAATACGTTTTCATCCAGCACGGCATATGAGCCCGGGTATCCTCCCTTTGGTATGGAAGTCGAGCCCGGATTGAGGATGTATACATCACCGCGCTTTTCAGCCACAGGCAGATGAATATGCCCGAATACCATAGCCCTGCATACACCCATCGGCGGAAGCCTGTCAGGATTGTATATGTGACCGTGTGTCTGGAAAAAAGTAATACCGTTGAGATTAAGCAGATTGTAATCGCTCATCATGGGGAACTGCAGCACCATCTGGTCTATCTCCGAGTCACAGTTGCCGCGGCATGCAATTATCTTTGTCTGATAATCGTTAAGGAGAGCTGTACAGTCCTTAGTACCATACTCATCCGGAAGGTCGTTTCTTGCCCCATGATAAAGCAGGTCACCCATAAGTATCAGATTCTCTGCTCCGCTCTCATCAAACCTCTCAAGCAGTTTCCTGCAGTAATATGCTGATCCATGTATATCCGATGCAAATAAATATTTCATTATGCCTTCTCCCGTGCTTTATTATCCTGTTACTGTCTGACCGTTATCACACATTTACAGATAGTTCTCAAACTCTCCGATCCTTGCCTTGTAATCCGGGATATACTCCTTTACCACTGCCCAGAATGCCGGTGAATGATTCATATGCTTTAAATGTGCCAGCTCATGCACTATCAGGTAATCGACCAGCCTCTCCGGCATTACGAATACCTTCCACGAAAAGCTGAGATTGCGCTTTGACGAACAGCTTGCCCATCTGGATCGGACATCCCTGATAGCTATGCGGTTGTATTCTACGCCCATCCTCTCAGCCCAGGACGCGACCTTATCCATAAACATCCTGCCGCCTCCGGAGCATATCCATGGGTATATCTCAGCACGCACCTGATCCCAGTTTCGGGCATTGCTGAGTTCCCTGCGCACCAGGACTCTGGCTCTGTTCTTACGTACCCAGTCCTGCTTCTCTTCGAGGAATCTCCGTGCATCTGCCTCTGAAGCATGCCACGGTATGCGCACCTCAACACTTCCGTCCCTGCCAATGACAATACCGATCGTACGTTTTCTGCGGCTTCTTACTATGTTGTATTCGAAATCTATCATTCTATTATTCAAAATGCAGGCATTATTGTCACGAAACCCGCCTCAGCTTCTTACATGCCTCTGCAGTTCAGACCGGTCCGCTTATTAACGCCCGTGGAAACGATATCAGATCTTATGTATGAAAAGTCCGCTGCGCAGCTTAGGCTCAAACCATGTCGATTTCGGCGGCATAAGTCTTCCGGCATCTGCCACTGCAAGGAGTTCGCTCATCTGGGTGGGATACATGGAGAATGCCACTCCGTAATCACCGGAATCTACCATCCTTTCGAGCTCACTGTCCCCGCGGATGCCGCCTACAAAGGATATATTGCTGTCTGTCTTGGGATCGTGTATGCCGAACATCGGCTCAAGCACAAGATCCTGCAGTCTTGATACATCAAGTCCGTCCACCGGGTCATCGCTCTTATACTCATCCCTGAGCGTAAGCCTGTACCACTTATGCCCGGTATACATATTGATCTGTCCCTTGCTTAGCTGTGCAGGTCCGGCTTCAGGCAGGATATCAAATATCAGTCCGAGAGCATCCATGTCGGGGATCCCCCTTACTGCACGGTTATAGGGAAGTATCTTAAGCTCATCATCTGCAAAAAGCACACTGAGGAAATAATCTGATTCAGGGTCCGGTACCGCGCAGCAGGGCATTTCATTCATCTGTCCGCGCTTCTCCATCCCGACACGTACCGCACTTGCCGCCCTGTGGTGTCCGTCAGCGATATAGATGGCATTGATCTTCTCAAATGCTTCCCTGATCGTATCTGTGAGCTGCGCACCCGCGATCCATACTCTGTGTCCTATGCCGTCCTCGGATATGAAATCGTAGATCGGCTTACTGAGCTTAACCTCATCGATCGCTTCTGCTATCGCCTGGTCCCTGCGGTATGCAAGGAATATGGGACCTGTCTGAAAACCGGTGGTACGGATATGATTGACACGGTCCTCTTCCTTGGCTGCAAGGGTATTCTCATGCTTCTTGATGACTCCTGCGGCATAATCGTCGATACTGCAGCATGCAACGATACCGGTCTGCCTGCGTCCGTCCATGGTAAGCTCATACACGTAATAGGACTTATCCACGTCTGTCACAAAGGTACCGTCCTTGATCCTGGTCTTAAGCATGTCACGGGCGGTCTCATAGGCCTCGAGGGAATACATGTCGAAATCATCACCGTACTGGGTCTCCGGGCGGTCGATGTTAAGAAAGGAGAGCGGCTTATCGGCCACGAATGCCTTAGCCTCACTCCTGCTATATACGTCATAAGGGAGTGCAGCCACTTTGTCTGCCACTCCCTCATTTGGTCTGATACATATAAATGGTCTCACTGATGCCATAGCTTGTCTCCTTGGTTGATGCCATTTCCTGTCCTCAGTTTTCGTGCCGGGCACCTGACCGGACGGACTGATGCCCTGTACAAAACCGGCTGTTCCGGACGGATTCAGTTTACGATACGTACACGGCACATGCCCTGTATCCCGTTAAGTGCTTCAAGTGCCTCGTCTGTTATCCTCTCGTCAAGATCCATGAGCGTATATGCATACTTGTCGCGGCTCTTGTTGTAGAGATTGGCGATGTTGACATTTTCCGCACTCATGGTGCTTGTGATATTGCTGAGCATACCGGGGATATTCTCGTGGAGACAGGCTATGCGTGATTCGGTCCTGCATACGCCGGCATCCAGATCCGGATAATTGACGCTGTGCCTTATATTGCCGTTATCGAGATAATCCTGCAGCTCGTCAACTGCCATTATCGCACAGTTATTCTCCGACTCCTCCGTGGAGGCCCCGAGATGAGGAGTGACCACACAGTTCTTCATATTGACGGTCCTTGCGTTGGGGAAATCCATCACATACTTTGCGACCTTGCCTGACTCCAGAGCCTTTTCCATAGCGTCATCATCTACCAGTGTGTCACGGGCATAATTAAGGATGAAAACCCCGTCCTTCATCTTAGAGATCGCCTCCTCATTGATCATGCCCCTGGTGGACTCAAGCGCCGGAACATGGATCGTGATATAATCGCACATCTCATAGACCTCGTCTATGGTATTGAGATGCTTGATCTCTGTACGCAGATTCCA
>DCHJ01000112.1:0-4167 GCA_002314805.1 Lachnospiraceae bacterium UBA1755
GCTTTAAGACTGAGAATGCAGTAACCAATGTAGCTATCCATGAGATCGATATCTTCAGATGGCTGCTTTCAGATGAGTATGAGGAAGTGCAGGCAGTTAAGGTGCGTCAGAGCGCAGACTCAACAAAGGGCTATGATAATCCTCAGGTATTCCTTTTCAGGACAAAGCAGGGCGGCTTCTGCGATGTTGAAGTATTCGTAAATGATGCTTATGGTTATGATATCCAGTGTGAAGTGGTATGTGAGAGAGGAACAGTGAAGCTTCCCGATCCTTATGCAGTGATAAAGAGATACAATCCAAACAGAGACGAGCATCCGGAAGAGGCTTATCCGATCCTTGTGAACTGGAAGGAGAGATTCATCGAAGCGTATGATATCGAGTTTAATGACTGGGTAGCTGCCGTTAACAATGATAAGCTTACAGGTCCGTCGGCATGGGACGGATATGTAGCATGCGTAACAGGCGAGGCACTTAATGCATCCCGCGGTACGGGTCAGTTCCTTAAGGTTGAGACCATTGAGAAGCCTGAGATGTACAAGTAATAAAAAAAGAAATAAGCAAATGGAGCATTTTCCGGATCAAGGAAAATGCTCCGTTTGCAAAGCATGTAAGAAAGACAGAGAATAAGATGACTGAATCAGAGAGAAATATTATACGTGAGCTGGCTAAGAGGCTTGCAGAGCTTGCTGCACTTCCGGTAATGGAAGAGAGGAGAAGACTCTGGTATGCTCATAACGATCTTAAGACGGATGAACCCGTTATAGACTGTTCACCAGAAGGCGCATGGCGGGAAGTCATTCGTCCGGAAGAGCTTGTATGTCAGGATGATGCACTAAGAGAAATAGAATGGTTACTCCGTGCCAGAATATACAGAGCTGAGGTCATTAATGATGATGTACCTGCTGAGAGAAGATGGGACTGCCAGAAGCTTATCACAGATACGGGATGGGGCTTTGACGGTAAGGAGTCAAATGACGCATTCACCAATGTATCAGTACATGTTCCGACAATTTCATCAATAAATCCGTTCTGGAAGAGAAACTTCAGGTTTGACGGGACAGCCGCGCATTTTGATCCGCTGATAACAGAGGAAGATATGGAGGATGAGAGCACTGCAGAAAAGATCATACCTCCGGTCCCTGTATATGATAAGGAAGGATCGGAAAAGAAGCTGGAGCTCCATCAGGAGCTGCTTGGTGATATCCTGGATGTTCATTTCACAGGGAATACCTATATAGCTTTCTCATGGATGGAGATGTATACCAAGCTGAGAGGGTATGAGAATACACTGTATGACCTCTATGATTATCCGGATGAGATGCATAAGATCCTTAAAGCAATGGAGAAGGGATATCTTGATTTCTATCAGCAGGAGCTGGATATGGGACTGCTGGAGATGAATAACGGCTGTCAGTACAACGGTACAGGCGGCTATGGTTACACCAATGATATTCTTCCTCCGGCACCGGGCGAAAAGCTGTCCTTTAAGAATCTCTGGGCATATGCTGAATCACAGGAGTTTGATTCCGTATCGCCTGAGATGCACAATGAGTTTGCTCTGGAGTACGAAGCAAGGCTGCTTTCTGATTTTGCCCTTTCTGCATACGGATGCTGCGATTCGCTGGAGAAAAAGCTGGATTACGTATTTAATATACCCAATTTAAGACGTATATCTGTAGCACCGTGGGCTGATGTGAAGTCAATGAGTGAGCAGATAGGAAAGAAGGCGATCTTCTCTATCAAGCCGAATCCTGCATACGCTGCAGCACAATGGGATGAAGATTTCCTGCGCAAGTATACAAGAGAGCTGTTTGAGAACAGCAAAGGAAATATCATGGAGATCATCCTTAAGGATACACATACGATACAGAACGACCCCTCAAGGCTTAAGAAGTGGGTCGAAATCTGCAGGGAGATAAAACAGAGCATGTGAACACTGTAATCACAGGATATAAATTAGATATCTTATTATGAATTGTTATTCCGATCCAAAACCGGCAGCTTTTCACAATACTGTTTCAGGGGCTGCGAAAATGGAAAAGATCAATATTATCCAAACCGGCAGCTATTGCTAATGCTGATTCAGGATCATTATCTCCCGACATAAGCAAATTAGTTATATTCGTAATAAGTGTTCAGTCTGTGAAATAAGACTTAATGAAATACAACAAAAAGGTGGGGTATTGAGCCCCACCTTTTGTTATGTCTTTTGAAATTACAGAGCCTTCTTAGCGTTGTCAATGATAGCTGCATCTGTAAGAGTTGTCTTTGATACATAGCCCGGGATCGGAACGATACGTGCGTTGATAGCATCAATGATCCACTCAGCCTGCGGGAAGAATCTGTCATCATACTCTGACGGAGGTGTGATCCAGTTCTTTGCACCGATAACAACCGGAGGTGCATCGAGGTAATCAAATGCAAGTGTTGTAAGGTTCTCAGCGATGTCGTTAAGGAATGATCCACGAGCGCAAGCATCAGATGCAAGTACTACGCGGCCGGTCTTCTTAACTGACTCAACGAGCTCTGTGTAGTTAAGCGGAACGAGTGACGGAAGGTTGATAACATCTGCCTCGATTCCATACTTCTCTGAAAGCTGCTTAGCTGCGTCAACTGCTCTGTAGAGAGTAGCACCGATTGTGATGATAGTAACGTCCTTACCATCACGAACCTTATTAACGTCGCCGTTCTTCCACTCGTACTCTTCAACAGGAACGCCGCCCTTATGGAACTCTTCGCCCTTGTCATAGATCCTCTGTGACTCGAATACGATACACGGATCTGTGCCGTTAAGGCAGGCCTGCATAACGCCCTTAGCCTCGTAAGGAGTTGCAGGGAAGTAAACCTTAAGTCCCGGGATGTGTGCAACGATTGCAACCCAATCCTGTGAATGCTGAGCACCGTACTTGGCACCGACTGACATACGGAGTGTAAGCGGCATACGGAGGATGCCTGCTGACATTGCCTGCCACTTGGACATCTGGTTGAATACCTCATCACCTGCACGTCCGAGGAAGTCAGTATACATAAGCTCGATAAGTGCACGTCCGCCTGTAAGAGCATAACCTACACCGGCGCCTACGATAGCTGCCTCAGAGATAGGTGAGTTGAAAAGTCTTGAGTAAGGAATGGAATCCATCATGTTGCGGAATACAGCATAAGCTCCGCCCCAGTCACGGACATCCTCACCCCATGAGCAGAGTGTAGGATCCTCGTAATACTTGTTGAAGATAACCTCTGAGATAGCATCACGGATGCCGAATACCTTGATCTTTGAGAAGGGCTTTCCGTCAGCATCGAATGCATAACGCTCCTTCTTTGCTCTTGACTGGAATGCAGCGTTCTCTTCCTTAGCTGTAGTAACACGGATCTTGGATTCTGTATCCATTGATCTTACTGTCTCATTTGAGAGCATAGTTTTTGCAATGAAGTCAGGCTCCTTGTCGAAATCTGTGTACGGAGAGATGCTCTGGTCAGCAGCTGCCTTGCAGATCATTGTCATACGGTCAGCTGTATCCTTAAGGAGCTTCTCGAAGAATTCATCAGACTCAACGCCGGCCTTAACGAGTGCCTCACGGAACTTAACGATCGGATCCTGAGCTCTCCAAGCTTCGATCTCTTCCTTTGTTCTGTATGCGTTCTGATCTGATGTTGAATGTCCAACAAGACGATATGTAACAACATCGAGGAATACAGGACCTTCGCCCTTCTTGATGATCTCGAGCTTTCTCTTGTAAGCATCGATAACTGCAAGCGGGTTCCAGCCGTCAACACGCTCTGCGTGCATCTCGTTTGGTGTGATACCAGCCGGGAATCTTACCGGCATATCGTATGCCATTGTCTCGCCCTGTGTCTGGCCGCCCATGCCGTAACCATTGTTGAAGATGTTGTAGATGATCGGAAGACCGCCCTTGTTGAAAGGCTTCTCCCAGAGCTTTGTATACTGATCCATGCATGCGAAGTTCATTGACTCGTAAACAGGACCGCAGCCGAGTGATGCATCACCGATATTGCAGATAACAGCGCCCTTCTTTGAGTTAACCTTCTTGAAGAGAGCAGCACCGGTTGATACAGGAGCTGAACCACCAACGATAGCGTTGTTTGGATAGATACCGAATGGAAGGAAGAATGCATGCATTGAACCGCCCATACCATGATGGAAACCTG
>DCHJ01000112.1:4229-19170 GCA_002314805.1 Lachnospiraceae bacterium UBA1755
AGGAAGCGGATAGCAAGCTCCTTAACGTCCTTGCAGTCACCAAACTTCTTTACTGCTTCAAAGGTCTGTCCGCCGAGGAACTCCTCCATGATCTTAACGAGCTCTTTGTCTGAAAGCTTCTGGATCGATGAAAGTCCCTTGGCAAGGATCTCTGAATGTGATCTGTGTGAACCGAAGGTGATATCGTCTGCACCGAGAAGATAAGCTTCACCAACGCATGATGATTCCTGACCTAATGAAAGGTGAGCGGGACCCGGATAAGTTGTCTCTACGCCGTTGTAAACAGCCTGAGTCTTGATCTGTGTGAGCATGTACTCGAACTCACGGCAGATAGCCATATCTCTGTAGATACGGATGAGGTCTTCCTTTGTGTAGTTGCCTTCCTTAAGCTCGTCCTTGATCGACTTCTTATAAGTACAAACAGGGATGTCAGCAAAAGAAACCTTACCTGATGCTCTGCACTTGTCAGGATCAAGATATAATGACTTTGACATAATTAGTTTCTCCTTTATATTTTGTCTGTTATTTATTGCTTGTTTGTCCGGGAGGGCAGAGCCCCCGCCGGTAATTTACTGATAAGAGATTACTTGATCATGAAGAGACCTTCACGGATAACTTCACATACTGTCGGATGCGGGAATACGGTCTTCTTGATCTGCTCGATCGGCATCTCTGTGTCAAGCATGAGAGCAGCAGATATGATCATCTCGGAAGCATAGTTGCCTACCATATGGCAGCCTACGAGGCACTTCTTATCTGCATCGTATACGAGCTTGCAGAAGCCTTCGCCGTTGAGTGTCTCAGCTACATAACGTCCGCTCATCATCATAGGAACCTTGTAGGACTTGACATTCATGCCGAGCTCCTTAGCCTTCTCCTCTGAGTAGCCTACTGAAGCAACCTCAGGATTTGTATAGATAACTGACGGGATATGATCGTAACGCATCTCATCCTTAACACCCTGCATATGATGAACAGCAACCTCGGCCTCACGATAAGCTGTATGAGCGAGCATAAGCTTGCCGTTGCAGTCGCCGACTGCGTAAACACCCTGGATGTTAGTGCACATATGTGAATCAGTCACGATAGCACCGCGCTCTGTTGTAACGCCAAGAGCCTCGATATTGGAACCCGCAATATTTGCACGGCGTCCTGCAGCAAGAAGCACCTTGTCTGCTTCGATAGTATGCTTACCTGTTGCATCCTCGTATGTAACTGTACCGTTGCCGATCTCCTGACACTTAGCATTGAGCTTAAACTCCATGCCTTCCTTCTCATATGTCTTCTGAAGGAGCTTGCAGATATCAGCGTCTGTAGGACCTGCGATCTTGGGCATCATCTCGATGATAGTTACCTTGCAGCCGACAGTTGCGAAATAGCAGGCCATCTCAAGACCGATAACTCCGCCGCCCAGACATACGATAGACTTTGGTAATTCCTTGAGGTCAAGTACTTCACGGTTAGTAACCACGAAGCCTGAAGCAAGACCTTCCTTAAGTCCCGGGATCGGAGGAACTGCGGTTACGGAACCTGTTGCCATAACAAGTCTGTCGCATACGATCTGCTCGGCACCTGCATTGATGACGAAGCCTTCTGCTGTGCGCTCCTTTACAGAACCCTCAGCATCATAGACCTTGATCTTGTTGGCCTTCATGGTAGCGCCTACGCCGCCCACGAGAGTCTTAACGATCCTGTCCTTACGCTCAACTACTGCCTTGTGGTTGATCTTTACATCCTTAGCTTCGAAGCCGTAGCTCTCTGCATGCTTTGCAGCACCGAAGTTCTTGGCACAGTAGAGGAGTGCCTTTGTGGGAACACAGCCTTCGTTAAGGCATGTACCGCCGAGAGCTCTTTTCTCAACAACAGCTGCCTTGAAGCCTGCCTGTGCAGCACGCTCAGCGCAGAGATATCCGCCCGGGCCGCCGCCTAATACTACTACATCATATTTCTCCATTGTATTTGCCTCCATATGGATTGTTCAAAATTTATGACCGTTCATATCCGCAGATCATGGATCGCGGGTGTGAAGAGTACATTGTATTACTTAGCAAGTAATGTCATGAAGTTCTCGAGGTTAGCGCAGAGAGCCTTAAGGAAGCGGGCACCCGGAGCACCGTCAACAACTCTGTGATCGATAGTAAGTGAAAGTCCCATAGCGGGATATGTAACTACCTGACCGTCCTTGACACCCTTGATCTTTGTCTGGATGTTATTAACACCGAGGATAGCAACCTGCGGCGGGTTGATGACAGGAGTAAAGTGCTCAATACCGAAGGCGCCGAGGTTGGATACTGTGAATGTACCGCCTGACATATCATCCGGCTTAAGCTTTCCGTCACGTGTCTCACCGGCAAGCTTCTTTGACTCCAATGAGATCTCAAGAAGGCTCTTCCTGTCAGCATTCTTTACTACAGGAACGAAAAGTCCCTTGGGTGCGTCACAGGCGAAACCGAGGTTGACGTTCTTAAACTGACGTACGGTCACGTCATCAAGCATATTTGCGTTGATGTTGGGGAACTCTGTAAGTGTACGTGCAACTGCGAACATAACCATATCGTTGAGAGAGATCTTGGCCATCGGTGTATCTTCCATAGCCTTGCACATCTTGCGGTAAGCCTGGAGCTGTGTAGCATCAAAGCTTGTATTGAGAGTAAGCTGTGCCATCGTCTGGAGTGAAGATACCATAGCCTTGGCTGTTGCCTTGCGTACAGGAGTGAACTTGACATCCTCGTACTCAGCGGCTGCCTTTGGAGCCTCAGCTGCCTTTGGAGCCTCAGCAGCAGGTGCCGGAGCAGCTGCAGGAGCAGGAGCTGCCTTTGTAACGCCTGAAGCCATAAGAGTGCGGACATCGCGCTCGATGATACGTCCGTCAGGACCGGTCGGTGTTGCGAGAGAAGCATCTACGCAGGCGTTCTCAGCGAGCTTCTTTGCACGCGGAGAGATCTTTAAGTCTGCGCCGGCAGCTGCTGTGGATACAGGAGCCTGGGGAGCAGCAGAAGCCTGTGCCGGAGCTGCTGTCTGAGCAGCCGGAGCTGCAGCGGGAGCGGGAGCAGCTGAAGCACCCTTGGGATCAAGAGATGCATAATTATCGCCGTCCTTGCCGACTGCACATACATTAACAAGACACGGAACCTCATCACCCTCGTTGTAGAAGATAGCAAGGAGCTTGCCTTCTGCAGTTGATTCAACTTCGAACTCTGCCTTATCGGTCTCATAGCTGAAGAGGATCTCGCCGAGCTTTACATCATCGCCGACCTTCTTCTTCCATGCGCCCATGATACATGATTCAACAGTGATGCCTTCCTTGGGCATAAGCACACCTGTTGCAACAGGACCTGTCGGTACTGCGGGAGCAGCCGGAGCGGCAGGAGCAGCAGGAGCTGCAGCAGCGGGAGCAGGAGCAGCGGTCGCAGCAGGAGCTGCGGCATTGCCCTTGGGATCGAGAGCAGCGAAATCCTCACCGGGATTGCCGACTGCACATACATTAACAAGACACGGTACCTCATCGCCTTCCTGATAGAACTGAGCGAGAAGTGTACCCTCAGCTGTTGACTCGACCTCGAACTCTGCCTTGTCAGTCTCGTAGCTGAAAAGGATCTCGCCGAGCTTTACAGAATCGCCGACATTCTTTTTCCATGCACCCATGATGCATGACTCGACAGTGATACCCTCTTTAGGCATCAAAACACCAACTGCCATAAATCATTTCCTCCTAAAAATTATTTTTGAATAATCTGTTGTACTTTTTTATACGTTCCTCAGATGTCATCCCGTCATGCGGAGAGAAGAGGAGCACCTTGTGCATTTCAGCTTCGCTGATGAAATCATCTGAAAACTTATCACCGATTATGATATCAATTGCATCAAGCTCAGCAAAGGTAAAGGGATAGCTCTTATTGACCTTGGAATGGTCAAGAAGCATGATAGTAAGGGCTGACTTCCGTATTACCTCGCGCTTGAGCTGAGCTTCTGTAAGTGAACCTACTGTAAAACCGCCGTGTGAGGAATAGCCTGAGGTTGCCATGAATGCTACATCAATATTGATATCCTGAAGCATACGCTCTGCCTGAGGTCCAGAGCAGGACAGTGTATTGGTGCTGAGCTGTCCGCCAAGGAGAGTCACTGTATTATTGCCGCTGCGTGAAAGCTCGATAGCAGTATTGGCAGCACTTGTCACGATTGCGTGATGCTCGTCATTCATGTTCTGGGACATGCTGAGGATGGTACTGCCGGAATCAAAATAATAAGCATGATCGGCAGTGATGAAATCTATGGCTATCCTTGCCATGGCATCCTTTTCACCGGTGTTCTGGTTGATGCGGTAATCAAAAGCCAGCTCCTGTTTACCCTGGACCTGAGGTGCAATAACTGCACCGCCATGGGTACGCAAAAGCTGGCCGTCATTTTCAAGCTTGTTGAGATCGCGGATAAGCGTCATCATCGAACAGCCGCCGATTACAGGAAGAAGCTCGGTATTCTTAGCCTCACCGTGCTCTGTAAGATAATCCATGATGATCGTCTGACGCTTGTTGTACATGTATCTCCCTGATATAAAACCAACATAAAAATGTTAGATTCTCACAAAAACAACAAAATTTTATCACAAGTCGTTCATGATGTCAACAAAAAAACGTGTACTATTGCAAATACAATCCTTTGATTTTATACTTCTATTGACGGTAATGATATTGTATGCATTATCGGACTTGCGGACATAACTGTCATGTATGCAGCTTACCCTTTCCGGGGCTTACCTGCGCCCGTGTGAGTGTCTTCCTGCGATAACGAGAACGACATTATATATCCGCAGCTTACAAGCGCCGGCGGGCGTGACCGGATCAGAAGCCTGTATTTTCGGATGGGACCCGCATCTTACAAGCACAGGCGGGCGTGACCGGATCAGAAGCCTGTATTTTTGGATGGAACCAGTAGCTTACAAGGGCCGTTGAGTGTGACAGGACAATTGAAAAAAGGAGGTGCAGCATGCTTTTTAAGGACATAAAGCTTCTTGATAAGGATTTTACCGTAAAGGAGCATCAATACGTTGTAACAGAGGGTGAATACATAAAATATGCGGGGCCGCAGGCTCAGGCTGAAGACGGTATGGAGGTTATCGACGGGCATAATCGGTTCCTGATGCCGGCCTTTTACAATACACACTGCCATGTGCCAATGACACTGCTGCGCGGCTACGGCGAAGGCCTGCCGCTCCAGGAGTGGCTTAGCAGCCGTGTATTCCCATTTGAAGCAAAATACCGGGCACAGGAGAAATACTGGGGGGCTGCCCTTGGAGCATGCGAGCTCATAAGAAGCGGCTGTGTCTCCATAAGCGATATGTATTTTGACCTGGCCGATTACGGCGAGGCACTTTATAAGGCAGGCATGAAGGCAAATCTCAGCAACGGAGCTGTCTGCTTTGATGATAATGAAGCCTATAAGGACAACAATGCCTACAGGGACACACAAAGGCTCCTTGAGTGGCTTAAGGATCACAGAGACGGGCGCATCAGGGCAGATGCATCCATCCATTCAGAATACTGTTCAAGAAAGAAGATCGCCGCAGAGACCGCAGAATTTGCCGGAGAGAACGGCATGATCATTCAGGTCCATGTATCGGAGACAAGAAGAGAGGTTGAAGAGTGTGTGGCACGTAACGGTTATTCTCCGGTGAGATATATGAAGGAATGCGGAATACTGGAGCATCCGACAGTTGCAGCCCACTGCGTATGGCTTGATGATAATGACATGGAGATATTAAAGGAATCAGGTACAGTGATCGCCCATAACCCATCCTCCAATCTTAAGCTGGGGAGCGGTATCCCGCCTGCTGCAGAGTATAAGCGCAGAGGGCTCCGTGTGACAGTAGGCACAGACGGGGCATCCTCCAACAATAATCTCAACATGATGGAGGAAATGCATCTTGCCGCAATGCTGTGCAGAGGACGCAGTCTTGATGCCAATGCCATCCCGGCTGCAGAGATATTGCGGATGTGTACGAGAGAAGGTGCACTTGCACAGGGAAGGACGGACTGCGGACTCATAGATGCGGGAATGAAAGCAGATCTAATCATGTTTGATCTGGACAGACCGCATCTGCTGCCGGATTATGATACAGCCTCAAATATAGTCTTTTCGGCACAGGCTTCAGATATCGTCATGACTATGTGCGACGGAAAGGTGCTTTATAAGGACGGGCAGCTCCTGACTGTCGATGAGCAGGAGATCAAGGCAAAGGCAGCAGAAAGCTTTATCAATATATGCAGCAGGTAAGGATCGGAAAATATCAGCTGCATTTCGGTGAAGAACCGTGTATAAGCGGCACCCGGGGATCAGGAACTGTCTTTTTCAGCGGGTGCAATCTGGGCTGCATATTCTGCCAGAATATGCCGATAAGCAGACATGGTCATGGCAGACAGGTGAGCATACCTGAGCTGGCAGATATTTTCAGAGAGCTTGAGGCTGCGGGTGCGCATAATATCAATCTTGTCACGGCTGCGTCCTGGACCGACAGGATCATCGATGCCTTTAAGCTATACCGTCCGGGTATTCCTGTGGTTTATAATTCATCAGGCTATGAAAGCATTGAGACTCTCAGGAAGCTGGAAGAATATGTGGATGTCTACCTTCCCGATATGAAATTTGCCGACAGTGCTCTGGCGGGAAAATTCACGCGTCACAGCGATTATCCCAAAGCCGCTCTGGCTGCAGTGGGAGAGATGCTCAGACAGAAGGGTGCCCCGGTATTTGACAATGAAGGTATAATACAGAAGGGTGTCATCATACGTCATCTTGTGCTGCCGCTTCATATTAAAAATACCGCAGCAGTGCTGGACATGATAAAAAAGAACTTCCCGGATGCATGGGTTAGTTTCATGCTGCAATACACTCCGGTAAATGACTGTCCCTATCCGGAGCTCAACAGAAAGCTTACGGCACGGGAATGCGAAAAGGCATTAAAGCTGCTGGAGGAAAGCGGACTTGAAAACGGATATACACAGGATGCATCGGCTGCGGTGCCGGATATGATACCGGATTTTTATTGACACAGCTATGCAATATCCTTATGAATATACGAAGACCAAAGGACAGATTAAATCAGTATTTCTATCAGAGAATAATGCGGATGACAGCATTACTGAAAAATTGCCAGACGATATATGAAAAGGCAATACGAAGGATAGGAAGTGCGGAAAACCGCTTACAGCAGATAAGTTCCGGTGGATACGGGCGGAGATCAGCAAGGTTCAGATAAGTGAAAAGAACACAGTGAAAAAGGAGAATGATTATGGCAGTACATGTAGTGGCATGGAATTTCAAACCCGAGGTACCGGAGGAGAAGAAGCCGGAGCTTAAGGCAGCAATGAAAGAAAATCTTGAAGGTCTTAATGGAAAGATCCCGGGATTGCTGAGTGTCAGGTTTATCGATCAGCCGCTTCCTGGAAGCAACAGAGAGATGGCACTTGTTACCACTCATGAAAAGCCTGAGGACATCGGCGTCTATGCAAAGAGCCCGGTCCATAATGCTGTGGCAGATCAGTACGTGCGTCCCTATACGGCAGACAGAGCAAGCGTTAATTTTGATTGACTGTAGGCACACACAGCAAAAGGATCGGTATATGCAGTAATTGCCGGAGGAAGGACATATAAGTGATGAAGGGTCTTGAACTCGCAAGAAGGTATTATGAGGAATACGGTGCAAAGATGCTGCACGAGCAGTTTCCTCAATATGAAGGTATTGCTGCCTGCGGACTGGCGGGGAGCGGATCGGAATGCTTCGGCTTTGACGATGAGGTTTCGCAGGATCATGATTTTGAACCGGGCTTTTGTATCTGGATCCCGGAAGAGACCGTTATTGATTCCCGCGAGGCCTTCAGACTGGAGAGAGCATATGCTAAGCTCCCTAAGGAGTATGAGGGATTCAGCAGGGGGCTTCTTGCGCCGGCAGGCGGTCCGCGTCACGGTGTGATGCGTGTGAGTGAGTTCCTCGAAAGCAGGATAGGACGAAAGGATACTGACCTCTCAATAGCCGAATGGTTCACAGTACCGGAGTATGCACTGGCGGAAGCAGTCAACGGAGAGATCTTCAGAGATGACAGCGGCATCATGACCGGTGTGCGTGAGGCACTGCACAATATGCCGGAGGATGTCCGCCTCAAGAAGCTTGCGGGCAGTCTTGTAATGATGGGACAGAGCGGCAGATACAATTACCCGCGCTGCATTGCGCACGGAGAGAGCGGAGCCGCACAGCTGGCTGTCGGAGAATTCGTAAAGCATTCAATGCATGCAGTATTTCTTATAAATATGGAATATATGCCGTATTATAAATGGAGCTTCAGAGCAATGAGAAGACTTGGGCTTCTGTCTGAGCTGGCGGACGGAATGGAGCTGCTGCTCACTGCAGATAATTCAAAGGAAAACGCAGAGCGCAAGCGTGATGTGATCGATGAGATATCACATGAGATAATCGAGGCTCTTAAAATGCTGGAGCTGACGAAGCAGACCTGTGACGATCTGGGCAATCATGCCGATTCAGTCAACAATATGATCAGAGATAATAACATAAGAAACGAGGATATTCTGGCAGCAGTATGAAAGACATAAAGCTTATCGCATTTGATCTCGACGGAACACTTTTTACTACGGATAAGACGATTACACCAAGGACCTATGAAGCACTGCATGCAGCATCCCTTAAGGGGATAGAGATCGTTCCTGCGACGGGCAGATTCCTGCGTACGATCCCAGAGCCCATCAAGAGGATGGATTACATAAAGTATATTATTTCTATCAACGGAGCCTATGTATATGACCGTCTGAACAATAGACCTGTATACAGAGCCGAGATAGACAGAGTAAAGGCGGTGGAGATCCTTAAGTTTCTTGACACACTGCCGGTTGCCTATGACTGCTATGCGGACAACGACAGCTTTATGAACCGTCAGATGATGGAGAATATCACGGATCATATTGCGGATCCCTTTTACCTTAAGATGCTGAGGGATTCCAGAAAAACAGTGGATGAACTTAAGGCTCATATCGCAGCCGGCAGCGTTGATATCCAGAAGATGATGGCATATACTCTCGACGGGGAGGTAAAAGCCTATATGATGAAGGAGCTTGCTTCACGGTTTGAAGGTCTGACCATCACTTCATCTATCAGGGAAAACGTGGAAATCAATGATCAGGGAGCCAATAAGGGTATTGCCATAAGAAAAATAGCCCATGATATGGGAATAAGCATGGATCAGGTAATGGCCTTCGGTGACAGCTATAACGATATTCCGATGCTTGAAGCGGCGGGAACAGGGGTGTGCATGGCCAACGGAGCCGCTGACGCCAAGGCAGTGTCACAGCTCATAGCTCCTTCTAATGATGAAGAAGGCGTGGCATATATAATCGAAAGAGAACTCCTCGGAGCAGAATAAACTCTTAATACAATATTTAGTATAAAGCCCTGGACAGCTTGCTATGTTTTGGGCTTTTTTGTATAATTAATCTGAATTTTTATCTGATCATGGAGGCATTTGTCTTGGCAGCAAGCAAGAAAAGGACAAAAAAGCAGTCAAAGAAGAGGCAGGAACAGAATAATCAGGCAGCAGAAAAGAGTTTTATGGGAGCTGAGATAGCTCTCATAGCTGTGTTTCTTATTTCCCTGCTTCTGTTTCTGAGTAATTTTGGCATCATAGGGACCGCAGGCAATTTCATAAGGAAAATACAGCTTGGTTTTTTCGGAGTGGCAGGCTATGTATTTCCTGTTGCATTGTTTGTGATGGTCCTGCTGATACTCAGCAATCTTGACAATCATAAGATATGGCTTAAGGCACTTGCGGTGCTCTTTGTTATCATCAGCGTATGCTCTCTGACAGCAATATTTGCCGGCAGTGGTACGATATCCGCAGGAGATCTTGAGTACAGGGCCGGAGGGACACTCGGGTATTTCATCGCAGGTGCGGTAGGAAGTGCAGTCGGACCGATAGGCGCTTTTATTATCATGCTGATGGTGCTTGTCGTATCTGTTGTATATCTGACTGAAAAGAGCATAGTAAACGCGATAAAGAGCGGCAGCAGACGTGCCTATGAGTACGCAAAGGAGGACGCCTCCATACGCAGACTTGAGCATACTGCCAGGACCAGTGAGAGACTTGCAAGGCGCAGAGAAGAAGCGCTCAGGCGTGTAAACGGCATTGATTTCGGTGCAACAGATCTGAGCAAGGCAGATGGAACGTACTCTGCTAACGGGGAAGACAGCAGGACAGACAGCGGGACAGACAGCAATGCCCGTGTGATGATCAAGGACAAGGATGAATTCAGCACACCCTTTGATGACGTGAAGCAGGTGGATCCCAATACATTCTACGGAAACATCGTTAAGCCGGAGCCCATCGCGGAGGAAGATGATACAGTGCCGTTTGACGAAGATGTATCAGCTCCTGCAGTTAATAATATTCAGCAGGGCTATAAGCCGTCTGTCGGCCAGGAAACAGAAGCTGAAGCAGATGATCAGGATGAGATCAGGGTGGACGAGGAAGCTATCTATACCGCGACAGGCAAGAGAATATTCACCGACGATGAGCTGGCACAACAGAGAATAAAAGAGAAAAGAGAGAATACTGAGCTGGGTCAGACCCGTCAGGAGGTCGAGAAGCGCAGCAGGACAGCCAGACTTAAGCCTTACAGAATACCTCCCATGAACCTCCTTAACAGGAGTACTAAAACCGGTTCGAATCAGGAAGACGATGAAATCAGGCAGACTGCGATCAAGCTTCAGCAGACGCTTGATACCTTTGGCATATCTGTAACTGTTACTGATATCAGCTGCGGTCCGACTGTAACAAGATATGAGCTGCATCCTGAGGTGGGTGTCAAGGTGGCAAAAATACTTGCGCTTCAGGATGATCTTAAGCTCGCGCTTGCAGCAGAAAGCATACGTATAGAGGCACCTATTCCCGGCAAGGCTGCAATAGGAATAGAGGTACCCAACAAAGAGTCATCGACTGTGCATCTCAGGGACATCTTTGAGACAAGAGAGTTCCGCGAGTCCAGGGCGAGACTGGTATTTGCAATAGGAAAGGATATCAGCGGCACACCTGTGATCGCAGATCTGGCAAGAATGCCGCATGTACTTATTGCCGGCGCAACCGGTTCGGGAAAATCTGTCTGTATCAATACACTTATACTTTCATTGCTGTATAAGTATTCACCCACAGATGTAAAGATGATAATGATCGATCCCAAGATGGTGGAGCTGTCATGCTATAATGGTATACCGCATCTGCTGATCCCGGTCGTAACGGATGTCAAGAAGGCGACAGGCGCACTTAACTGGGCTGTTGCCGAGATGGAGGACAGATACAGGAAGTTTGAGGCAATAGGAGCCAAGGATATCCAGAGCTATAATGACAGTATCACACAGGCAAAGGAATCTCTGGAGGCCGGAGGCAGGAGTGCGGAGGAGCTCCCTGCGAAGATGCCTAATATCGTAATAATCGTTGATGAGCTCGCTGATATGATGATGCAGTGCAAGGCTGATGTGGAGCCGGCTATCGTGCGTATCTCTCAGCTTGCCAGAGCAGCGGGCATGCATCTTGTGATCGCAACTCAGCGTCCTTCAGTAAATGTTATTACAGGACTTATCAAGGCAAATATTCCATCCAGGATCGCACTCGCTGTAACCAGCGGTGTGGATTCCCGTACAATAATAGATACAGTAGGCGCAGAGAGACTGCTCGGTCATGGAGATATGTTTTACTTCCCGCAGGATGTGGCCAAGCCTGTCAGGGCTCAGGGCGCTTTTGTATCCGAGGCCGAGATACACAGTGTAGTAAACTATATTCTTAAGGAGAATATTGAGCCCTCCTATGATGAGAATACCTATGAGAAAATGATCATGCCTGCAGCCGATGTGAATACGGGGCAGGGCGATGAGAGGGATGAGCTCTTTGTTCAAGCCGGAAGATTCATTATTGATAAGCAGAAGGCTTCAATAGGCTTTCTGCAGAGAGCCTTCAGGATCGGCTTTAACCGTGCCGCACGGATCATGGATCAGCTCTGTGATGCCGGGGTGGTCGGCCCGGAGCAGGGAACCAAGCCGAGGGATATATTGATGACGGAAGAAGAGTTTGAGGCATTCTGTGCTCAGGAGTAAGTTTCGATTAACGAGACGGTATGTCATGGAACTCAATATGAAGTAATACAAAGCTCAATACAAAGCTCAATACAAAGTTCAATACAAAGCTAAATACAAAGCTTAATAACAGGACTTGTATTGCCGATAAGCGATAAGTGTATTGATGTGTGTCAGTCTTATTAAGAAACAGTATCAGCAGGAAGAAAAATCAGTCAGCGAAGGCCAATGCATCCTTTTCATGCGGTATTGGTTTCTGCACAGAAAGAAGTGTAATGAAAATGAAGATCGATAAGGTTGAAAATCTGACTTTTGAGGTGCTGCAGCAGGTCAGCGATCCTGATTATGCAGAGGTCGCATATGATTCAAGAAAGGCCGTTCCGGGATGCCTTTTTGTGTGCATGAAAGGAATGAAATTTGATTCCCATGATGCGGTCGGTGATATTGCAGCCAAAGGCGCGGCAGGGATCATTATTGACCATGACTGCAGTTATCCGGCAGGGATCAATGTATACAGAGTTAAGGATTCAAGGGCTGCATTGGCACTTTGCTCTGCTGCATTATTTGGCTATCCGGCAAAGAAGCTGACGACTATAGCCGTCACAGGTACTAAAGGCAAGACTACGACCGCGGCAATGGTCAGAAAGCTGCTGGTGGAAAGCGGAAGGAAATGCGGAATGATCGGTACACTGGGTATATTCATCGGCGACAGACATGTACCGACGCTCAATACTACGCCGGAAAGCTATGATATCCAGAAGGCATTTGCAGAAATGGCAGACGAGGGATGTGAATGTGTGGTTATGGAAGCTTCGAGTCAGGCATTTCTGATGCACAGGGTTGAAGGTGTGATATTTGATTATGCACTTTTTACCAATATCTCCAACGACCATATCGGAGAGGGTGAACACAGGGATTTTGAGGACTATCTTAACTGCAAGACGCAGCTGTTCAGACAGTGCAGGCACGGATTTGTAAATGTCGATGATGAGCATGCAGGTTATATTCTTGTCCGGTCATCCTGTGATGATATTAAGACCTTCGGGTCTTCACCGAAGGCAGATTATCGTTATGAAAATCTCAGGTTTGAACAGGATGCATCATTTATGGGTATCGAAATGGATGTCTGCTTTGGAGAAAAAATACCGGAATGCAGGATATCTCTCCCCGGTGAGTTTAATGCACCAAATGCAATGGGAGCTTACTGCATCTGTCATGCCATCGGAGTGTCGGATGAGATACTACGTAGAGGTCTTTCCGACATTCATGTCAACGGACGGATGGAACTGGTCTATTCAACGGACGATCTGAAGGTAATAGTTGATTTTGCCCATAATGAGGTAAGTACGGTCAGCCTTATGGAGACACTTAAGAATTATGAGCACAGACGGCTTGTTGTATTGTTTGGCTGCGGCGGAAACCGTTCAAAGGACCGCAGATACGGCATGGGCAGGGCAGTCGGAGAGAATGCTGATTTTGCAATTGTCACTGAGGATAATAACCGTATGGAGAGCTTTGCTGATATCGCTGCTGATATTCATTCGGAACTGGACAGGACCGGGTGCAGCTGGATCGATATCCCGCTCAGAGCCGATGCTGTGAGATATGCGATAGAGCACCATCAGCCGGGAGATATGGTCGCTATCATCGGAAAAGGACACGAGGACTATATTGATAAAGAAGGAAAGAGAACTCATTACACCGACAGGGAAGCTGTCGAAGGTGCATTGGAGGCTCTGGGTATCAGATAATGCTCAGCATGGAGTTAAATAAGATCCTTGAACTGCTGGACGTGAAGGTCTGCCACGGCGATATCGGCAGGTATGGCTCAAGGACCATAAAGCATATATGCTACGATTCACGGAAAGTGGATGGTGACAGTATTTTCGTACCTATTGTGGGAGAAAAGGTAGATGCCCACCGGTTCATACCTCAGGTACTGGAAACCGAATGCTGCGTAAGCTTTACTGAAAGAGAGGATGTGCAGGCAGACTGTCATACTGACAAGATCCTTATCCTGGCAGAGGATCCTCTTGCCGAAGTACAGAAGCTTGCAGCGTGGTACAGAAAAAGCTTCGGGGTACCGGTCGTGGGTGTCACCGGAAGTGTAGGAAAGACGACCACAAGAGAAATGATATCTCTTGCCTTAAGCGCAGGGAAAAAAGTATATGCAACACCCGGGAACAGGAATTCTCAGATCGGAACTCCTGATACTCTTTTCGGCTTTGATGAGGATGCACAGATATGCGTATTTGAGATGGGTATGAGTGCACCCGGAGAGATGAGCAGGCTTGCGGAAATGGTAAGGCCTGATGCTGCTGTTTTCACTAATATCGGTGTCACACATATTGAGAATCTCGGGAGCCGTGAAGCCATACTGCGGGAAAAGCTGCACATCACCGATAATATGCCTGCAGGCTCCGTGGTATTTATCAATAACGATAATGATATGCTCAGGACAGTCAGGCTGCGTGAAGGTCTGGTCAGATGCACCTACGGACTGCGTGAGGACTGTGATGTGTATGCGGCAGATATTGATGAGCATGAAGGCTATCCTGTCTTCACAGCAGTGGTGCATGGAAAAAAGGTGCCTGTAAAGCTTAACACATATGGCAGATTCCAGATATACAATGCTCTGGCCGGTCTGGCAGTGGCCGAGCTGTACGGGATAGATCTGCAGCTGGCGGCAGACCGCCTGGGTGAATATTCCGGATACACCCACAGAAATCAGATATTCCGTAACGGAAGGATCACTGTTATAGATGACACGTATAATGCGGCTCCTGATTCTGTAAGAGCAGCTCTGGATATGCTGAG
>DCHJ01000112.1:19233-37994 GCA_002314805.1 Lachnospiraceae bacterium UBA1755
GATATCTCCGGCGCGGCGCACAGGGAAGCCGGTAAGTATGCTGCAGGCAAAGGGAATATTGATATGCTCATATCCTATGGGCCTCTTGCAGCCGGTTATGATGAAGGCTTCAGGGAAAACGGTCCGGGAGCTGCAGCTGTGCATGCTGAGGATCCGGATTCTCTGGAAAGGATACTGCATGACAGTATCAGGGAGGGTGACCTGATACTCTTCAAGGGTTCCAACAGCATGGGACTGTTTGATTACATAGACAGGGTATTGGCTTATGAGTTCATGTAAATATGCAGATGTAATAGTCGATATAGTACATGAAAAACTGGATAAACCTTTTACATACAGGATACCTGAGGAGCTTGCGGACAGGGCTGTCCCGGGTACCCCGGTTAATATTCCCTTCGGCACATCAAAGAGGCTGAAAAAGGGTTATATCATCGCACTGAAGGATGAACCGGGAACAGGGATAGATCCTTCGCGGATAAAGTCTGTTGATTCGATTGCAGCAGGAAATGTCAGCCTCGAGGATGAATTTATCAGTCTGGCTGCGTGGATGAAGGACAGATACGGCTGCACCATGAGCAAGGCACTCAAGACTGTCCTTCCGGTGAAAAAGGAGAGCAGGGCAAGAGCAGGAAGAAAAGATCCGGTATCGGATAACAGGCATGAGTATAAGCTGCACGATCCAAATGCTGAACAGAAGGATGCGATAGACCGCTTCACAGAAGTGTTTGATGCCGGCACTCAGGGGATATTCCTGCTGTTCGGGATCACGGGAAGCGGGAAGACAGATACTTATCTCCATATGATGGAGCATGTGATCCGTGCCGGAAGGAAGGTCATACTTCTGATCCCGGAGATATCGCTGACGTATCAGACTATTGACAGACTGTATGCTGCCTTCGGAGACAGGATCGCTGTGATACACAGCAGGCTTTCTCCAGGAGAACGATATGAACAGATCAGCAGATGCAGGTCCGGCGCGGCAGATATTATTATCGGACCGCGAAGTGCTCTGTTTGCTCCCTTTAAGGATATAGGTCTCATAGTCATAGATGAAGAGCATGACGGGGCCTATAAGAATGAGAATATCCCGAGGTATAATACTGTTGATGTTGCTAAGAAAAGGGCGCAGATGCATAATGCATGTATCGTGCTGGCAAGCGCAACTCCGTCTCCGGAAAGCTATATGAATGCCCTGAAGGGTGACTATACTCTCCTCAGGCTTACATCAAGACCCGGGGGAGCGAAGAGACCTGATATTGAAGTTATCGATATGAGAGACGAGCTCAGGAAGGGCAACCGGAGTATTTTTTCCGACAGACTGGCCGGACTGATAAGAGAAAGGCTGGACCGGAAGGAGCAGGTGATCCTTTTCATGAACAGGCGCGGGTATTCCAATTTCGTCTCCTGCCGCAGCTGCGGCAATGCGATAAAGTGCCCTCACTGTGATGTAAGTATGACATTGCATGCGGGACACCGGCTGGTATGCCACTATTGCGGATATCGCATTGACCAGCCTGACAGGTGCCCGGACTGCGGTTCGCCATATATAGCCGAATTCGGTGTCGGCACTCAGAAGCTTGAGAAGATGACAAAGGGCGCCTTCCCTGATGCAAGGGTGGCACGACTCGATACTGATGCGACTGCCGGAAAACAGGCTTCGGAAGACATACTGAGGGATTTTGCAGAACACAGGACGGATATCCTGATCGGCACTCAGATGGTTGTAAAAGGGCATGATTATCACAATGTGACTCTTGTCGGTATCATGGCTGCGGATACATCCATATATGCAAGCCGGTATGATTCGGGTGAACGGACCTTTGAACTGATCGCCCAGGCTGCAGGAAGAGCGGGAAGAGGGGACAAGCCCGGTACGGTAGTAATTCAGACCTATAAGCCTGAGCATTATGCCATAGCCAATGCTTCTGCGGACTGTTTTGACGGATATTACGAACGGGAGATGGCATACAGGAAGCTGCTCAATTATCCGCCCGTGACTCACATATGGACAGCGCAGATAGCTTCCACGGATCCTGTGTTTCTCAGTGAAGTGTCGGAATGCTACTCGCAAATCATAAGGGGCATTGCAGAGCAATACAATGCAGAGTTCATCGGACCTGTTGATCCTGCCGTAAGCAAGGTGAAGGATTATTACAGGAAGCTGATATATCTGAAGCACGCTGATCATGAGCTGCTGCTCAAGGTCAAGGAGGAGGCGGATTCACAGCTGAAGCTCAGATACCCGGATATACTGATTTCGATCATGCATGATTTCACATAGATCACCGGGACAAAGCAGCGGCATCCGGCACAGCCGGACTGAAACGAAGTTTGGACGTGCATATATGACGGGCACCATGTGTTACTATGTCCTGCACAGTGTATATGGACCTGCCTGCAGCAAACCCAAAGGCTGCGAAAGCATACACGAAGAAGCAGCAGCAATTCCGATATAGACATTTTTGTCTCTGCTTTGAGCAGCAGAACTATACAGGTGATACTATGTACTGCTGAGTGCAGGGAGAGAGCTGCTGATCCAAAGTGCGTTTGAGTATAGTTATTAGACAGGTATGAAACCCGGCGACGCCGGGAGAAAGGAAGTGACCCGGTCAGAGTCGGAAATGACCGGATCATACAGGTTGAGCGATGGCATTAAGAACTATAAGAGAAGTCGGGGATGAGATACTTGCCAAGAAAAGCAAGGAGGTCAGAGAGATGACCCCCAGGATCTGTGAGCTGATCAGGGATATGTGGGATACGATGCATGAGGCCTGCGGTGTGGGACTTGCAGCTGTGCAGGTCGGAGTGCTGAAGAGGATATTTATTGTGGAAATAAGTGAAGAGGAGAAATATACTTTTATCAATCCTGTCATTACCTTCAGGGAGGGCGAGCAGACGGATCTTGAAGGCTGCCTCAGCATCCCGGGCAAGGTGGGAGAGGTGACAAGACCGGAGCATGTGATAATTGAAGCACTTGATGAAAATATGCAGCTCTTTACACTTGAAGCTCATGAGCTTCTTGCCCGTGCCATCTGCCATGAGTACGATCATCTTGAAGGCCATCTTTATTCTGAACTGGTCGAAGGAGAGCTGATGGATGCCTCGGAAACCGAAGATGAAGAAAATGAAAGGAATACGGAGAAATAAGATGCGTGTAGTATTTTTCGGAACTCCTGATTTTGCGGTCATACCGCTTAGGGCTGTTATTGAGGCGGGTCATGAAGTATGTGCTGTCGTCACACGTGAAGACAGGCCTAAGGGCAGAGGCTACGAAATGATGCCGACGCCGGTAAAGCAGGAAGCATTAAAGCACGGGATAGAAGTACTTCATCCCGTAAAGATGAAGGATGAAGGCTTTCTTAAGCATCTGCGGGATCTGCAGGCGGATGTATTTGTTACCGCTGCTTTCGGAAGGATACTCCCGAAGGAGCTTCTTGATATACCGCCCAGGGGCTGTGTCAATGTCCACGGGTCGCTGCTGCCTGCGTACAGAGGTGCGGCACCGATACAGTGGGCAGTGATAGACGGACTTGAAGAGACCGGTATTACGACTATGATGACAGATGAAGGACTTGATACCGGTGATATAATAAAGCAGTACAGGGTGAAGCTTGATCCGGATGAGACCGGAGGCTCTCTGTTTGACAAGCTGGCAGCGCTGGGAGGAGAAGCAATTACAGATACCCTGGCCTGCATAGAGGACGGTTCCGCCAGCCCTGTGCATCAGGGTGAGACGAATACGCGCTACGCAAGGATGCTGACAAAGGCTGACGGAGAGATCGACTGGAGCAGATCAACGGCCGAGATCGAGAGACTTATCAGGGGACTTAACCCATGGCCCAGTGCGTATACCAGGCTGGGAGACAGGACTTTAAAGATCTGGAAGGCAAGGTCAGTGCCGCGGATGATCGAAGACAATCCGCTGTGCTTCAGGACCGGAGACGGATATCTCTGTGCCGAGGAGGTGCAGCTTGAAGGAAAGAAAAGGATGAGTGCAGATGCATTCCTTCTCGGATACAAAGGCTGATATGGCATGATACTGAAGGAAAAGGGAGGCGTACAATGTTTTATTTCGATTGGACTATTATTTTGGTCATCGCCGGTATTTTTATCACGGCAGTGGCATCAGGAAAACTTAAGAATACTTATGCCAGATATGCCAGGGTCCACGCTCAGTGCGGACTGACAGGCTGCGAAGTGGCAAAAAGGATACTTGCTGCCAACGGCATCAACGGTGTTGTGGTTAATATGACAGAGGGAGAGCTTACAGACCATTATGATCCTTCATCCAAGGTGGTCAATTTAAGCTCAGCCATATATCAGGATACATCTATTGCTTCCATCAGTGTTGCCGCACATGAGTGCGGTCACGCAATTCAGGACAATTTAGAGTATCGGCCTCTGCGTTTCAGATCCTCGCTCGTACCGATCGTGAATTTCGGATCAAAGCTGGCTTTTCCGATGATCCTCATAGGCATTGCTCTTGGACTCTTTTTAAAGGCTTCCTTTATGGGCAGGACCTTTATCACTATAGGTATCGTTGCGTTTTCACTTGCTGTGCTTTTCCAGATAGTAACGCTTCCGGTCGAGTACAACGCTTCCAAAAGAGCGCTTCAGCAGCTTGAAGGACTTGGTATCCTTGCAGGCGGAGAGGATGCCCAGGCAGATGCAGTACTTAAGGCAGCCGCACTTACATATGTAGCTGCTGCCGCATCAAGTCTCTTACAGCTTCTGAGACTCATCATCATCTTCAGAAACAATGACTGAAAAAGCGCATCCCAATATCAGAGAACTGGTGTTGAATGCCCTGCTCATGATCAATGAGGAGGGTATTCATTCCGGTACGGTCATGGGGGATGCCCTTGATAAGTATGCGCGGCTCGACCCCAGAGACCGGGCTCTGTTTGTGAAGCTGATTCATGGCACGCTTGAATATCAGATACAGCTGGATGCCATTACGGACAGATACAGCAAAGTCAGGGTCATACGGATGAAGCCGGTCGTACGCAATCTGCTCAGGATGAGCCTGTATCAGATCCTGTACATGGACAAGATCCCGGACAGTGCCGTATGTGATGAGGCAGTCAAGCTTATAAGGAAGACTGCGCTCAGGGATCTGGGAGGCTTTGTCAACGGTGTACTCCGGAGCATTGTACGGGATAAGGATAAGCTTGAACTGAAGTCTCCATCCGAAAAGTATTCTGTGCAGGACTGGATGTACGGACTGCTTTGCGAGAGTATAGGAAAAGAGAAAACAGAGCAGTTCCTTGAATATTCACTTTCCGTACATGGCATAACCGTACGCGAAGCAGGCACCGACAATATGCGGGTGATAGATAATGTCGGCAATATCAGGGAGCTTGACGGATGGAAGGCCGGCAGGATAATAGTTCAGGATATGAGTGCCGCCACACCTGTACGGCTTGCCGGTATCCGGGAAGGGGATACAGTGATAGATGTCTGCGCAGCTCCCGGAGGTAAGACGATCCAGGCTGCGGATAAGGTGGGCAAAAACGGCAGGGTCATTGCCTGTGATCTTACAGAAAAGAAGATCCTTAAAATCAGGGAGAATCTTGAACGTATGCATACTGAGCATGTTGAAACTTTCGTCCAGGATGCTGCAGAGCTCAGAGATGAATTTGTCGGACTGGCAGATGTTGTAATTGCAGATCTGCCATGCTCCGGTATCGGCACGATCTCAAAAAAACCGGAGATAAAGAACAGACTCAGCCGGGATGACTGTATGGCACTCGCCGGACTGCAGCAGAGGATACTTGGCAACGTATCCGGATATGTAAGACCCGGAGGAAAGCTTGTATACAGTACATGTACTCTGGATCATTTTGAAAACGAGGATAATGTACAGCTGTTTCTGAAGACGAATCCTGACTTTGAGCTGATCTTAAGTCAGGTGCTCCTGCCGGGTGAGGTGCCGCAGGACGGCTTCTATGTCGCAGTACTCAGGAAGAATGGTTGATATCAAATCTAAAAATCTCGAAGAACTTAAGGAATATCTGGTCTCTCTTGGTGAGAAGCCTTACAGAGCCGGTCAGATATTTGATTGGCTGCATGAAAAGCATGCAGTGAGCTTTGACATGATGACAAACCTCAGCAGGGATCTCAGAGAAAAGCTGAGTACGGACGCATATATATCGCAGATAAGGATAGTCAGGGAACTTATATCAAAAGAGGATGATACAAGAAAATTCCTGCTTGAACTCGGGGATGGAAATGTAATTGAAAGCGTATTGATGAGGTACGAATACGGTCTTTCAATATGCATATCATCTCAGATAGGCTGCAGGATGGGATGCCGTTTCTGCGCATCCACAATAGACGGCCTGGTACGGAATCTCACAGCAGGAGAGATGCTGGACGAAGTATACTGCATTCAGGAGCATATGGGGGAGCGCATATCGCATGTTGTCATAATGGGGTCGGGAGAGCCCCTCGATAACTTTGACAATTTTATGAGATTCGTGGAGCTTACGGATATCGGACACAGGAATATAACAATAAGTACCTGCGGTATCGTACCACGTATCTATGAACTGGCAGATGCACGCAATCAGGTCACACTGGCACTGAGCCTCCATGCTCCGGATGATGAGCTGAGAAGGACGATCATGCCTGTAGCCTTTAAATACAGCATAGAAGAGCTCATGAAGGCCTGCTGGTATTATTATGAAAAAACAGGCAGGAGACTGACCTTTGAGTACAGTCTGATAGCAGGCATCAACGATTCGGAAGAATGTGCGGCAAAGCTTGCAAAGCTGGCTCAGCCCCTCAGTGCCCACGTAAATCTGATCCCGGTGAACCCGGTGGAGGAGCGGGAGTACAGGCAGCCCTACATGAAGACTATCAGTGCATTTAAGACAAAACTTGAAAGATGCGGAATAAATGTTACAATTAGAAGGGAAATGGGCAGGGACATTTCGGGTGCCTGCGGACAGTTAAGAAGACATTATAAGGATGAGGAATGAAGGCAGTAGCAATTACTGACCGCGGTCTGGTGCGGCCAAAAAATGAGGATACTGTGTATTGCTCCGTTGATAAGGTTGGGAATCTTCCCAATCTGTTTGTGGTTGCTGATGGAATGGGAGGGGCCAATGCAGGTGAATATGCGTCGGCTTTTGCCATGAGTGAGGTAATATCCAAGATCAGGAATGACAATAACAGGGGAGAGCATTTATCGGTTATCAGAGATGCCATAGAGTCAGCCAACAGGGATCTGTATGCTGATGCCTGCAGGAACGCAGGACATTACGGGTGCGGTACCACAATAGTGGCCGCTGTGGTCGAAGACGATACGGTATATGTTGCAAATGTGGGAGACAGCAGGCTTTATATCATCGGAGCTTCCATCCGTCAGATAACTCATGACCATTCTTATGTGGAAGAGATGGTCAAGCAGGGCAGGATGGTTCGTGGAAGCCGTGATTATTTATCAAAAAAGAATATAATCACCAGGGCAGTAGGTTCGTCGGAGGATATAGAGATAGATTTCTTTGAAGAGCATGTCAGCAGCGGTGAAACAATACTTCTTTGTACTGACGGATTATCCAATATGCTGGATGACGATACTATTTTCAGAATAGTCACTAAGGCAGCTTCAGTGGAGGAGGCAGCACAAAAGCTCGTTGAAGCAGCAAACAGCCGGGGTGGCAGAGACAACATCACGGTTGTTGTGGTTTCGGAGCTGTGAAGTGGAGCAGATTATGTTGAGAGAAGGAACATATTTACAGGAAAGATATGAAATAATCGAACGCATAGGTTCAGGCGGCATGAGCGATGTATATAAAGCCCGTGACCGTAAGCTGAACCGTCTCGTTGCGGTCAAGGTACTTAAGGCCGAGTTCTGTCAGGACCGTGAGTTTGTCAGAAAGTTCAAAATGGAAGCTCAGGCAGCCGCAGGACTTGCCCATCCCAATGTGGTCAATGTATATGATGTAATTGATGAAGCCAGTCTCCACTATATCGTGATGGAGCTTGTTGAGGGGATCACACTTAAGGACTTTATTGCAAGGAAGGGCAGGCTCGGTATGCTGGAGGCTGTCGGCATATCCATTCAGATCGCACTGGGACTCAGTGCAGCCCATGGACGTCATGTCGTCCACAGAGATGTGAAGCCTCAGAATGTCATTATTTCCTCTGACGGAAAGGCCAAGGTGGCTGATTTCGGTATTGCACATGCAGCCAGTTCAGACACACTCACGACAACTGCGATGGGATCAGTACATTATATCTCACCTGAGCAGGCACGTGGGGAAAGCTCTGATGCAAGGAGCGACATATATTCACTCGGTATCACAATGTATGAAATGGTCACCGGAAGACTTCCCTTTGAAGGTGATAATTCCGTATCGATCGCACTGGCACACATAGAAAGTGATATGCCTCTGGCAGGGCAGACAAATCCTGAGATCACTCCGGCTTTTGACCAGATAATACAGAAATGCTGTCAGAAGAAACCGGAACGGAGATACCGCTCCATAGATGATGTCATCCGGGATCTGAGAAATCTGCTTAACGATCCCGATCCGCAGCCAGGAATCAGGAAAGCACCTTCCGCAGCTGACGGGGATACGCTTGTGCTCACTCAGCAGGAGGTCGCAGAGATCAATGTAAGAGCCAAGATCAGAAATAATCAGGAGAAAAAGGTCAGAGACAGTTATCCGAAGGATAAGGACGAGGAGGAGCATAGCGGCAGGTTTGACAAGGTGATCGCTGTCGGCGGTATACTGCTTGCCATTGCGGTTGTGCTTGCCGTGATCTTCGTTATTATGAGGTACTCCGGACTGATCGGAACCAGCGCCAGTGATATCGGCGATTCTCTTAAGGTGATTTCGGGTGACGCTTCTTCTGTTTCAGACAAACAGACTCTGGTTCCCGACATTGTGGGGCTTAATGTTGAGCTTGGTGAAAATAAGCTCAGGGATCATAATCTTGGAATAGAAGTAGCCGGATATGAGTTTGATGAAAAGATCGAGAAGGACGGCATCATCTCACAGATCCCTGAGGCTGATGAAGTGGCAGATAAATATACCACAGTAGCAGTCGTCGTAAGCAGAGGCGCGACCGGCAGGGAAGAGAACCCGGAGGAGATGACCAAGACTGAGGATCTGAGTGTATGGATCAATTATACCCAGAATGACGTAAGAAAGTATCTTGCTGACAAGGGCTATAAGGTCGAGACCATCGAGGCCTTCAGCGATGAGTATGCACCCGGAGTTGTAATTGATATCAATCCGATCACGGCAGAACCCGGCAATACGATAACGCTTACTGTGAGCAAGGGAGAAGAATCCGACCTTACGCAGATGCCTTCCATTGTCGGTCTTACAGAGGCAGATGCCATAGGGATACTGGCTGATTCTGAACTCCGGCCGGGTACCGTTACCCAGGTTGCAGACAGTACAGTTCCTGCGGGAAGCATCGTAAGTCAGGCCGTCCCATCGGGAACCAACATAGCAAAGGGGACTCAGATCGCATATACGGTGAGCCTCGGACCCGATGCAGACGAGAAATACATAGCTTCTATAAGGACCTCCTATAATCTGGGTGATCTGATCGGCCCCGGGTCCGCGGGAACGCAGATAAGGGTGATGGTAAGACTGCACCAGCTGGTTCCGGATCCGGAGACGGGTGAGCTTATTGATGTATATACAACACTGATGGAACCCAGGACTGTGACCGGAAGTACAATACTCCCTGTGCGGTTTGATTATATCGAGGGAGCCTACGGTGTAGATGACGGTGAAGTCGAGGTGGTGGATGTGGACAGGGATGAAGTCATAAAATCCTATGATGTCGAGTTCTTTAAGCAGCAGTAAGCATGAGAGGAAAGATCATAAAAGGAATCGGTGGATTCTATTATATAGCCTGTGGAGATGAGCTTTATACCTGCAAGGCCAAGGGAATATTCCGTAACGAAAATATCAGACCTCTCGTGGGAGACAATGTTGAAATATCAGTAACAGATGAAGCCGGACGTGAAGGAAGCCTGGATGACATACTTGCCAGAAGAAACTGTATGGTGAGACCTGCAGTAGCAAACATAGATATAATTCTTGTTGTACAGGCGTTTGCAAGGCCGGCACCTCAGCTTTATCTGCTGGACCGTTATCTGATAAGTGTGGAACAGTCGGATATTCCGGCAGCAATAGTGTTTAATAAATCCGATCTCAGGAAGGATGACTGTGACCGGTCCTATGCGGATGCAGGCTATAAGACTTTTTCCGTTTCGGCAAAGACCGGTGAAGGTATGGAAGAACTGAGGAGGTTCATTGAAGGAAAGACGATAGCTCTTGCAGGTCCCTCCGGCGTAGGAAAGTCAACTATTACCAATGCACTCTGTCCTGAGGCTGATATGAAGACAGGTGCAATCAGCCGGAAGATAGAAAGAGGGAAGCATACTACAAGGCATTCGGAGATATTTGCTCTTGGAGGGGACACATATCTGTGTGATACTCCGGGCTTTACATCGGTGGTCTTTGAGGATATGGAGACGGAGCGGCTCAGATTTCATATGCCTGACATAGCGGCATATGAGGGGCGCTGCAGGTTCAGCGGCTGCCGCCATATCAATGAACCTGACTGTGCAGTCAAGTCAGCAGTGGATAAGGATGAGCTTGCGCGGTCACGTTACGAATCTTATATTAAAATTTATGATGAAATATATATTCAGGAAAGGAGATATTGATGAGACTAGCACCATCAGTATTGTCAGCAGATTTTACAAGACTCGGAGAACAGTTGGATGTTTTAACCGCATCCGGTGTAGACTGCATCCATTATGATGTAATGGATGGAGATTTTGTACCGGCTTTATCTTTCGGAGACACTATCCTTAAGAATATCAAGGACCGCTGCGGAGATAAGCTTTTTCTTGATGCCCATCTCATGGTGACTGAACCTGCCAGGTTTGTCGAGGTGTTCAGGAAAGCCGGCGCGGATAATATCACTGTTCATGCAGAGGCATGTAAGCATATCGACAGGAGCCTTCAGGCTGTTATTGATTCAGGTGCGCAGGCAGGCATCGCACTCAACCCCGGCACTCCTCTTGAGATGATCTCAGAGGTGATCCATAAGGTGGATCTGGTGCTTATCATGAGTGTAAATCCCGGCTTCGGAGGCCAGAAGTATATTGAATACTGTACTGATAAGATCGCAAGACTTTCAAAGTGGAAGAAAGACCTCGGACTTGATTTCTCGATCCAGGTTGACGGCGGTGTGAGCCCGGCCAACGTAAAGAAGATACTTGATGCCGGAGCAGATAATATCGTAGCCGGATCGGCTGTGTTTAAAAATGACATTGCAGCTAACTGTGCGGATTTCAGGGAGATCATGCATTTTTAACAGAGCAGAACAGACTGTTTATCAGGCTTAGCTTACGTTACTGCAGGGGGACAGAGAACAGTGATCGGTCAGATACAGGGAAAGATTTCAAGGCCTCAAAAAACAGCTGAACATAAGAAAACTATAAAGCTTAAATATATATGATATACAAAAGGTATTATGTGAGGGAGATACAGATATGATAGACATCAGATTTTTACGTGAGAATCCGGAAATAGTAAAGCAGAATATCCGCAACAAATTTCAGGAAGCAAAGCTTCCGCTGGTCGATGAGGTTATTGAACTCGATGCAAGGAGCCGTGCTCTTCAGGCTGAGGCAGACGAGCTCCGTGCAAGAAAGAATCAGTCAAGCAAGCAGATAGGAGCTCTTATGGCTCAGGGCAAAAAGGAGGAGGCAGCTGCTGTTAAGGCTGAAGTAGCTGAGATCTCATCCAGGATAGCTGAGCTTGAACCCATGGAGTCAGAGCTTGCCGAGAAGATCCGCAGGGATATGATGATGATTCCTAATATTATCGATCCTTCAGTTCCGATCGGAAAGGATGATTCGGAAAATGTTGAGATAGAAAAATTCGGTGAACCGCTGGTTCCGGCTTTTGATATCCCATACCATACCGAGATAATGGAGAAGCTCCATGGCATCGACCTTGACAGTGCACGCAAGGTGGCCGGAAACGGTTTCTATTACCTGATCGGTGATATTGCAAGACTTCACAGCGCATGTACTGCGTACGCCCGTGATTTTATGATCGACAGAGGCTTTACTTACTGTATCCCGCCTTATATGATCCGATCCGAGGTGGTTACCGGCGTTATGAGCTTTGCAGAGATGGACAGCATGATGTACAAGATAGAGGGAGAGGATCTTTTCCTTATCGGTACATCAGAGCATTCGATGATCGGCAAGTTTATCGATACGATCAATGACGAGGCTTCGCTTCCTCAGACACTTACATCCTTCTCTCCGTGCTTCAGGAAAGAAAAGGGTGCGCATGGCATAGAGGAGAGAGGCGTATACCGTATCCATCAGTTTGAGAAGCAGGAAATGATAGTGATCTGTAAGCCTGAGGAATCACCGATGTGGTATGACAGGCTGTGGCAGAACACGGTTGATTTCTTCAGAAGTCTGGATGTTCCCGTACGTACGCTTGAGTGCTGCTCAGGCGATCTGGCTGATCTCAAGGTTAAGTCCTGTGATGTTGAAGCCTGGTCACCGAGACAGAAGAAGTATTTTGAGGTGGGCAGCTGTTCCAATCTTGGAGATGCCCAGGCGAGAAGGCTCCGCATCAGAGTCAAGGATGCATCCGGAAATAAGTATTTTGCACATACTCTTAACAATACCTGCGTAGCTCCGCCGCGTATGCTTATCGCATTGCTGGAGAACAATCTTCAGGAAGACGGCAGTGTGCTTATACCTGAAGCACTTCAGCCTTATATGGGCGGAAAGACAGTGATAAGACCTTAATTATGGCTTTTGACGGTATCGTAATGGCGGCTCTTGGAAAGGAACTCCGCGACACAATATGCGGCGGGGTTATTTCCAGGATAGCTATGCCGGAGAAGGATGAGCTTCTCATTACAATAAGAAATAACGGAAATAATTACAGGCTGCTGGTAAGCGCCTCTGCTTCTCTGCCACTTATATATCTGACTGATGAAAACAGAACTTCGCCGCTTACCGCACCTGCTTTTTGTATGCTTCTGAGAAAGCACATCGGTTCGGGAAGGATCACGGATATCAGACAGCCGGGGCTTGAGAGGGTGATGGTCCTGGATATTGAGCACAGGAACGATCTCGGAGACATGTGTACCCGTCAGCTGATATTTGAGATGATGGGCAAATATTCAAATATCATCTTTGCTGCTGATGATGATACGATCATAGACAGCATCAAACGTGTTCCGTCATCCGTAAGCAGCATCAGAGAGGTGCTCCCCGGTAGGAAATATGTCTTCCCGGAAGAGCTGAAGAAGAAGGATATCCTTACGGAAGACGAGGCAGGGTTTTTACTCACCCTGAAGGAATGCAGGGAGAGTATTGAAAAGGCTTTATTCATCAATTATGCCGGTATCAGCCCTCTGATCGCAAGAGAGCTTTGCTGCCGGGCCGGTATTGACGGCGTGATGCCTGCCCAAGGGTGTACCGGTGAAGCTGCCGCAGGCTTGTATGCCTGCATAAGTGATCTGGCAGAGCAGATTCAGAACTCGGATTTCGACCCCGCAATTATTACACGGAAAAATGAGCCGGTGGAATTCTCGGCCGTCAGTCTTAAGCTGTATGATGCTCCTGAATATGAAACAGAATCATATACATCGGTAAGCTCACTGCTGGAATATTATTATGGCGCAAGGGACGAGCGCGCGAGGATCAGACAGAGGTCGGCTGACATGAGGAAGACTGCTGTGACCGCTCTGGAGCGCGCAGTCAGGAAGTATGAGCTGCAGGAAAGACAGCTGAGGGACTGTCAGGGTAAGGATATTTACAAGGTTTACGGTGACCTGCTCAATACATATGGATATTCGCTTAAAGGCGGTGAGAAATCCTTTACCTGCGAGAACTTTTACGATAACGGCAGGGAGATAACGATACCGCTGGATGAGCATAAGTCTGCAAAGGAAAATGCCAGAAGATATTATGACAGATATTCCAAGCTGAGGCGCACAGAGGAAGCACTCGGCGAGGAAATAGTCAGGACCGGGAATGATATAGAGCATCTCAGGAGCATCCTGCAGGCAGTAGAGATGAGCAGGACAGAAGGTGATCTCCTGCAGATACGCGGTGAACTGTGTGACTATGGATATATAAGGCGGCATGAGCGCAGAAGTAAGAATCTTCCGAAATCCCAGCCGCTGCATTTCGTATCCTCTGACGGGTATGACATCTTTGCAGGAAAGAACAATTATCAGAATGAAGAGGTGACCTTCAGGATGGCCGGTGGAAATGACTGGTGGTTCCACGCAAAGGGAGTACCGGGCTCACATGTTGTAATTAAATGCGGAGATGAAGCGGATATTCCGGACAGGACCTTTGAGGAAGCAGCCTCTCTGGCAGCCTTTTATTCCCAGAACAGGGCAGGAGAGAAGGTGGAGGTGGATTATACGCAGCGAAAGAACCTGAAAAGGGTCACGGGTGCATCTCCGGGCTTTGTGATATACAATACCTATTTTTCAATGTCTGTACGTCCTAAAGAACAGATCTGAGCCTGAAGTCAAAATAACGCAGCAGGGACGGACAATACGGACGTCCAAAACGGGACGTACAAAAGAAGAAAATTGAGTTTGACTATACAGATATATTCTACTATAATACGTTTGACCTAACGTGAGTAGGAAGGAGCTGCCATGGACAAGGGGTTATTGGTTATCGTAAGTGGTTTTTCTGGCGCCGGCAAGGGGACTCTGGTAAAGGGTCTTATCGACAGATATGATAATTACTGTCTGTCGATCTCCGCAACAACTAGGGATCCGCGGCCGGGTGAGGAAAACGGCAGACATTATTTCTTTGTGACTGTTGAAGAGTTTGAGCGCATGATAGCTGAGGACAGGCTGATCGAGTACGCAAGATATGTAGGCAATTACTACGGCACACCAAGAGATTATGTCCAGAAGAAGCTTGAGGAAGGCAAGGATGTAATACTGGAGATCGAGATGCAGGGTGCCATGAAGGTAAAAGCAAAGTTCCCGAATGTTGTAACGATCTTCGTGTCAACCGAGGATGCCGCGACACTGAAGAGCAGGCTCATGGGAAGGGCTACGGAAACCGTGGAGCAGATCGAGAACAGGCTGATCCGCGCAATAGATGAGGCCGAGCTCATGAACGGTTATGATTATCTGCTTATCAATGACGACAGGGATGCTTCTATTGAGCAGCTAAATTCTATCATTATGAATGAGCATAGAAAAATGACCTACAATACCGAATTCATCGGCGAGATCGAAAAGGGTCTCAAGACGCTTTTCGGAAGATAAATACAGTGGAGGAATTGTCTTATGATGTTACATCCGTCTTACACAGATCTGATCAATGCTGTCAACGCTGACGTTGAGCCGGGGGAGCAGCCCGTTGTTCAGAGCCGTTATTCTATAGTTATCGCAACTGCCAAGAGGGCACGTCAGCTTGTTGACGGCGAAGAGGCTACGGTTCCTTCCTTCGGGAAAAAGCCGCTTTCAGTTGCAATTGATGAGGTATATAAGAAAAAGGTAAAAATCGTTAATGACGATGAAGGAAAAGAGGACTGATGAGTCGGAAGCTTTGCCTTATATCACTTGGATGCGACAAGAATCTTGTCGATTCCGAGATGATGCTTGGAAGACTGGCAGAGTCCGGTCAGGGGTATGTTTTTACCGATGATGAGACAGCAGCAGATGTGATTATTGTAAACACCTGCTGCTTTATTCTTGATGCGAAGCAGGAAAGCATAGATACTATACTGAGAGCAGCAGAATATAAACATACAGGCTGTCTCAAAGAGCTGATAGTGATGGGATGCCTGGCAGAACGATACAGGCAGGAGATAATCGATGAGATCCCCGAGGTTGACCGGATAATCACTGTAGATGAATTTGAAGAGATGATACGCCGGAAACCACAGCCCTGCCGGATGCTTTCTACCGGAGGCTGGTTCGCATATCTAAAGATCGCAGAGGGCTGTAATAAGAGATGTACCTACTGTATTATCCCGCATCTGAGAGGAAAATATCGGAGCTATCCCATGGAGGATATCCTTTCTCAGGCAAGACAGCTTGCCGCAGACGGTGTAAAGGAGCTCATAGTTGTAGCTCAGGAGACAACGGTGTACGGTCTTGACCTCTACGGGAAAAAGATGCTTCCGGAACTGATAAGTGAGCTGTGCAGAATAGATGGAATCAGATGGATACGTATCATGTATGCATATCCGGAAGAAATTGATGATGATCTGATCCGCGTGATGGCCGGCGAGGAAAAGGTATGTCATTATCTTGATATGCCGATCCAGCATGCTTCCGACAGGATCCTCAAAAGGATGGGAAGGCGTACTTCCCGCTGCGATATAGAAAATATCATCGGAAGGCTGAGGAAAGCAATGCCTGATATTGTGATAAGGACAACACTTATCAACGGATTCCCGGGCGAGACTGAGGATGACCATGAACAGCTTATGGACTTCATAGATGATATGGAATTTGAAAGGCTGGGTACCTTCACATATTCTGCTGAAGAGGGCACGCCGGCTGCCGGCTATGAGGATCAGGTTCCCGAGGATGTGAAAGAAAAGCGGAGAGATGATGTCATGCTGCTGCAGCAGGAGATTTCTTCCTTCTTTCTGCAGGGGATGACAGGAAAAGAAGTGGATGTTATGATAGAAGGGTGGCTGCCTGAGGAAAAGACAGCGATAGGACGCACATACATGGATGCACCGGATATTGACGGATACGTATTTGTGGAGACGAAGAAGCGGTATGACTCAGGTACATTTATCAAAGTAAGGATCACAGGTGCATCTGAATATGATCTGATTGGTGAAGAAATATGAGATGGTTAAAGGAATTGAATTTACCAAATAAGCTGACATTGCTGAGAGTAGTGCTGATACCTGTATTTGTTGTTTTTCTGTATCTTGGTCAGAACAGTATTGCATGGCGGATCGCAGCACTGGCAGTATTCTGTGGTGCGGCAATCACGGATACGCTGGACGGGCAGATTGCCAGAAAACGTAATCTGATCACAAATTTCGGAAAATTCATGGATCCGCTGGCTGACAAGCTGCTGGTATGTTCTGCACTGATATGCTTTATTCAGTTCGGCATCATTCCTGCATGGGTCGTTATTATCATTATTGCAAGAGAGTTTATAATAAGCGGCTTCAGACTTGTGGCATCGGACAAGGGCGTTGTGATAGCTGCAAGTAACTGGGGCAAGGTAAAGACAGTTATCCAGATGGTCACTGTCATACTTCTTATTATCAACCTGCAGTATTCTTTTATGCAGATCATCAACACAGTATTCATTGTGCTTATGACTATCCTTACTGTTGTCAGTCTTATTGATTATTTAGTAAAAAATAAGGATGTACTTAAGGACTGATGATCAGATATGAGGGAAATATCTCATATACAGACATACTCAGGGCGGATCTTTCGGCCGGGATGCTTTTCGGCAGTCTGAAATTCAAGCTGCTATACGGAGAAACACTGGACGGTGGATTGTATCTGCTGGGGCATCGCGTGAAAACTCTTGAGCAGATAGCAGACCGTCTGAAAAAAGCTTCGGATGGTACGGATAATGAGCCTTCGGAGGAAGAAAAATCTGAGGACGGAAAGTCTGCGGAAGAAGAGTCGGCAGAAGGAAAGCCGGTGGAAGGAAAGTCAGAGCCTGTACAAATGACTGATGATCCTGACAGCAGTGATCCGATATCAAAAAAGAAAGAGACTCTGCGTAAGCTGTGGAATGCAGCTGTTTCTGCTGGAAAGAGAGCAAAGAGAATATGGTCAATGCTGACAGAGCCTTCGGATAAAAGACTGCAGAAAATAAAAGCAGATGTATTCAGAAGCTTCCTGCGGGAGATACTGCCAAGGCGTATGTCAGGTGATATTAAGATAGGACTGGACGATCCGTATTATACCGGTAAGGTCCTTGAGGTGCTTACGCTGATATATGCTGCAGCCGGTGATGCTCTCAGAGTAGAGCCGGTATGGGATGGCTTCTGTCTGCGGGGAAATCTTGAGTTTGAAGGACGTATACATATTACTGTTATTTTATGGGGAATATTGAGATTGCTCAACAACGCACAGTTCAGGAAGATTTGGAGGGAAAATAATGTCAAATGATTTCGATGCTTTATTTAAAGGGATGGATACTTATGTAAAGACCATGACGGTCTTCGGAGATCCGGTCAGGATAGACGACGCGACAATAGTACCTGTCATGGAGCTGAGCTTCGGTATGGCAAGCGGTGCATTTAATCAGGGCAGCAGCAATGCCGGAGCAATGAGCGCCAAGATGACACCGGTTGCGCTGTTTGTACATCAGAATGGTGTTTCCCGGATGATGCAGATCAATAACAGCGACGCGATCAGCAAGGCTATTGATCTGATACCTGATTTTGTAAACAAGATATCCGGTAAGGGTATCGCAAAGGATATACAGGAAAAGGCACAGAAGATGGCTGAGAACAGCAAGCCTGACATCGATCTGATGTAAGCATATTGCAGTACGAATATAAAGAGAGCAGCAGGTCTGAACTGCTGCTCAATGAATTTTAAATTACGAATACGGGGAAGATCATCCGGCAGTAACCGGTATTGAATACGGATGTCACATAACGCAAAAGTGCGGGCATCGCCCGCACTTTTAATAAATGAATCGGAAATCAGCCACGCTCAACTTTGCCTGAACGAAGGCATGATGTACAAACGTACATTCTCTG
>DCHJ01000112.1:38056-52590 GCA_002314805.1 Lachnospiraceae bacterium UBA1755
GATCTTCTATGTGAATGGCTCACTGCGTTACCAAAATGAACGCCCTTACCACATACTGCACACTTAGCCATACTTTCACCTCCTTAATCCTGTGACAGCTCTTGAACAATCACAGCACGAAATACTATACCAAAAAGATTACATATTTGCAAGAGAAATTTGTCATTTGAAGAAGAATATTGTATAATTTACCAGAGTCTATGTGACCAAAGGAGACTGATATGGAGAAAATCTACATTTACAATAAAGATGGGGATGTTGTGATCAATCCATCCGTAATAGCCAGCTATGCAGGAATGCAGGCTCTCGAATGTTTCGGAATAGTGGGGATGGCCGCAAAAAGCCGCAGGGACAGCGTTATGAGGCTGCTCAAGAAGGAATCCCTCACAAAAGGCATTGAAGTGAGGATAGCTGACAATGCGATCAGTATTGATTTTCATGTAATTATTGCATACGGGCTCAATATCATGGCAATTGCTCAGAACCTGATGGAAAATGTCAGCTATAAGGTAGAAAGCTTTACAGGAATGAAGGTTGAAAAGATCAATGTTCTTGTTGAAGGTGTTAAAGTAATTGACTGACGGGGAGGACTTGAATTTGGAAAGAATTAACGCTGCAATGCTCAAGGCTGCCTTCCTTTCTGCTGCCGCTGCATTGGATTCAAAAAAGGACTGGATCAATGAATTGAATGTATTTCCGGTGCCTGATGGGGACACGGGAACCAATATGACACTTACAGTTATGGCAGCAGCCAGGGAGGTTGCAGCTCTGGAGGATCCTGATATGGAGACACTCTGCAGGACTATCTCTTCAGGCACACTGAGGGGAGCCAGGGGCAATTCAGGAGTGATTACCTCTCAGCTGCTCAGAGGTCTGACCAAGACTGTCATGAATTATGATGAGATCGACAGCAGGATACTTGCTGCAGCCTTCAGAAAAGCAGTGGATACTGCCTACAAAGCTGTTATGAAGCCCAAGGAAGGCACTATACTGACTGTTGCAAGAGGAATCAGTGAGTCAACGGAAAAAGCCTCTCTGCAGACAAAAGACATTTCGGCTATCCTGTCCTACGCATGCAGGAGCGGAGACGAGACTCTTGCAAGGACTCCGGATATGCTCCCTGTACTGAAACAGGCAGGTGTAGTTGACTCCGGAGGACAGGGACTGATGGTGATGTTCCATGCGGCTGTAGATGCTCTGGAAGGCAGAGAGACTGAATATGTCGGGATGGAAACAGGCAGTGCAGGCAGTACAGACAGGCAGACCGCCGCAGCGCCCGAAAGTGAAGATGACATCAGGTTCGGTTATTGTACAGAGTTTATTATTAATTCCGGAATCTCAAGAGAAGAGGAAGCAGCCTTCAAGGCCTTCCTGGAATCTATCGGTGATTCGATCGTGTGTGTGGCAGATGATGATCTTGTAAAGGTTCATGTACATACCAATGATCCGGGCAAGGCAATTTCAAGAGCTCTGAAATACGGCGAGCTGTCCCGTATGAAGATCGACAATATGCGTGAAGAACACCGTGAGAGACTGCGTGCCGCTTCTGAACCGAAGACAAGAGCACCGAGAAAAAAGAATGCTGTAATTGCCGTTTCAGTGGGTGAAGGTCTTTCGGAAATATTTACCGGACTTGGAGCAGACCATATCATCTCGGGCGGACAGACAATGAATCCGAGTACAGAAGACATACTAAAGGCGATCGAGAATGTAAATGCTGATGTTGTCTATGTGCTTCCCAACAATAAAAATATCATCCTTACAGCAAGGCAGGCCGCGGCAATAGCTGCCGATACCAGAGTTATCGTCATCCCTTCAAAGAGTATCCCGCTGGGAGTCACTGCGCTTATGAATTACAACAGTGAGGCAGCTCCGGAGGATAATGAAGCTGTTATGACAGAGGCTCTTTCAAAGGTCAAATTCTGTGAAGTGACCTACGCAGTCAGGGATACATCAATTGACGGATATGAGATCCATAACGGAGATATCATGGCGATCGGAGATAATGGCATGCTTGCAGTTGATACCGACCTCCATGCCGCTGCTGTCAATGCGGTAAAAAAGATGATCGACGATACTACAGAGCTTGTGTCGCTGTACTATGGAGAGGGAGTGACCGAAGCGGAGGCTGTAAAAGTTGTTGATGAGCTTATTGAGTCCTATCCGGATGTTGATTTTGATACTGAGGAGGGCGATCAGCCGGTATACTATTACTTCATATCGGTTGAATAGATGTGCAGGGCAATTCCGAACGGAATTGCCTTTTGCATAGATGCACTTTACCGGTATCCATACAGATCCTGTCAGATGGGCTTATGTGGATTAAGGCTGTCAGAACTTTACAGTATGCACACAGGTCCGGCAGGATAGGCTTGTGTGGATAAAAACCATCAGTACTTTCCGGCATGCATCCGGATTCCGTGAAAGGGAAATATACAATGAATGATTCTCCGATAACAGCATTAAAAGGAGTCGGCAGTAAGAGCGCGCAGCTTTTTGCGGGTCTTGGAGTATCGACTGTAGAAGATCTTGTCAGATTCTATCCGCTAAGGTTTATTCCTTATGAGAAAATGATAAGCATCGAGGAGGCCCATACAGGAGAATCAGTTGCTGTATGCGCATCACTTGTCAGGTCACCGCATACGATACGGGCAGGAGCCCTGAAAATCACAGAAGCAAGGATAGAGGATTTCAGCGGGAAGCTGAGATGTGTCTGGTATAACAGTCCGTATATTGCTTCCGGTCTGAACCCGGATGAGGAGTATGTCTTTGCAGGCACCCTGGTATCAAAGAAGATGGGGATATATCTTGAACATCCTCTTATTTATAAAAAGGATGAATATGCCTCGCTTGCCGGAAGACTGCGTCCTGTATACCGTACTGTCAAAGGGTTAAGTCAGAAGCTCATCTCAAAAGCAGTCAGGGCGGCACTGGAAAGCTATGCATTCGGGGAGGATTATCTTCCTGTCGACATTATTGAAAGATATGATCTGCCGGAATATAGGGATGCGTGCATAAAAATGCATCTGGCCGAAAATATCAGTGATGTCAATGCTGCAAGACGAAGACTTGTATTTGATGAGTTTTTTAACTTTATATACAGTATCAGCAGACTGAAGGGAGAGGGCAATAAAACAGAATCGGGTTTTGTTATTGACACTTCGGGAATAGCAGAGGAATTCACCTCAAATCTGAGCTATGAGCTCACAGCAGATCAGATAAGGACAGTAAATGAGATCTTCTGTGATATCAGCAGCGGTAAGGTAATGAACAGGCTGATACAGGGAGATGTAGGGTCCGGCAAAACAGTTGTGGCACTGATGGCTATGTATGCAGCCTGGAGAAACGGATATCAGAGCATTATCATGGTACCCACCGAAGTGCTCGCCAATCAGCATCTGCGTACCTGCGAAAGGATCTTTGCCGGTTTTGAAGATAAGCCTGAACTGATCCTTCTCACGGGAAGTCTGACAGCAAGAGAGAAGGATGCAGTAAGAACTGATATAGCATCGGGAAGACCATGTATTATAATCGGGACCCATGCGCTGATCCAGAGCGGGGTCCAGCTTAACAATGTGGCGCTGGCTGTGACGGATGAGCAGCACAGGTTCGGCGTCAGGCAGAGACAGAGTCTTTCGATTCGGGAAAAGCCTCCGCATGTGCTTGTAATGAGTGCAACACCGATACCAAGGACTCTGGCTGTGATCCTTTACGGAGACCTGGATATCTCGATGATAATCACAAAGCCTCAGGGCAGGCTGCCTGTCAAAAATGCAGTTATCGGGGCAAAGGAAAGAGGAAAGGCATACAGGACTATACTCAATGAGATCAATGCGGGTCATCAGGCCTATATAATCTGCCCGATGGTGGAAGAAAGTGAAGCAGTAGATGCTGAAAATGTTATTGATTATACTGAAAAAATAAAAGGTATATTTCCTGAAAATATTGTGATACAATTTCTTCATGGACGTATGAGGCAGGAGGAAAAGGACAATATAATGTGTTCCTTTGCCGGGGGCAGCACCAATATATTGGTATCCACAACGGTCATCGAGGTCGGAGTGGATGTACCCAATGCCACTGTCATGATGATAGAAAATGCCGAGCGATACGGATTGGCCACACTCCACCAGCTGAGAGGAAGAGTCGGACGCGGTGATGACCAGTCGTATTGCATATTTGTGCGAACCAATGATTCAGAGATCGCAAAACAGAGGCTCGAGGTAGTGGGCAGATCCAATGACGGATTTTTCATCGCGTCAGAGGATCTCAGACTCAGGGGGCCCGGAGAGATACTCGGGCAGGCTCAGAGCGGTCAGATGCATTTTGAACTTGCAGATATTTTCAACGATGCAGAGATACTGAAGCTTGCAGATGACTGCTGCAGATATGTCGAAACCGAGGATTTCAGGCCCGATGATGATGAGCTTATCCGGTTCCGCAGGCATATGGAAGACTATCGCGACAAACGTCTTATAAATCTGAGTATCTAGGAGTATTATGACCGGTAACAATAACAGAAAGCCGAAGCTCAACAGCGAACTTGCTATGGAGATACACAGGCTGATGACTGAAGCTGAGGCTGCTGAAAGATCTGATACAGTGAAAAAAGAAGATTCTCCGCCTGATAAACCTGATAAGTCTGAAGGTGTGACAGCGGAAGCTGCTGCAGCTGCTGCAGAGAAGCTGTCCGACACTCAGACATACGTTCAGACCGGGACAGCTGTACAGGATGAACAGCAGCCTGAAAAGGAAGAAACGGCTGTGCAGGATGAGCCTCAGCCTGAAAAGGAAGAAACGGCTGTACAGGATGAACAGTACCCTGAAGGGCAAGAAACAGCTGTGGACTCAGAGGATGATAATGAGTCATCAGAAAAGGATGATGACGTGACGGTCTCAGCTGACGGTGGAAAGAAGTCAGGCAGTGCACTTAAGATAATCCTTATCATTATCGGGATACTGCTTCTGCTTATAATAGCAGGCATAGCAGGAACCTATTTCTATGAGGCAAAGAGGTATGAATCTGTATTCTTTGACAATACATATATCAACAATATCGATGTCTCATATATGACCCCTGAAGAGGTCAAGGCAATTATCAGGGATCAGTGCAATAATTACGAAATTACAGTTAAGTCACGTTATCGTGAGGATGAGAAAATCAACGCGAAGGATGTTGGATTAAGATATGTGACAGGAGATGAGATCGACAGCATTCTTGCAGGACAGGCTCCTGAGGAGTTCTATTTTGTGAAGGATGAAAGGAAGGCATATGAGATCCCTGCAATGCTTGCTCTGGATGAACCTCTGTTTCGTGAAGCATGCAGTACGCTCAGGGCATTTGATGACACTACGGTGACAGAATCTGTCAATGCCTGTCTGGGTGATTATGATCCTGCTACTGCCGGATATGCGATCATTCCGGAAACAGACGGAAACAAGGTCCTGGACAAGGAGAGAGTCATTGAATTGATCTCGGAAGAGATACTGAAGCTGAGTCCCGAGGTCGATCTTGAGAGTGTCGCAGAATGTATCTACCCGTCGGCAGAGATACGCAGGGATGATCCCGGTCTGCTGTTTGAAAAGCAGAAGCTGGATAGATTTGTAAAGACCAGTATCGCATATAAGGATTCTGACATTGTCCTTGACGGCAGTATTATCAAGGACTGGCTCATCGTTGACGGCCTTGGGGTGATCAGGCTTGACGAAGACAGGATGAAAGCCTTTGTGGCCGGACTGGCAGAGTACTTTGATACCGTGGGCAAAGAGAGACCGCTTAAGTCATGGTATGGAAACGAAACATCTGTGAGCGGGGGTACCTTTGGCTGGAAGGTGGATCAGGAAGCGGAGCTGAATGAACTGAAGGTCCAGATCCCCGAAAGCAAGGTGACAGAGCGCGAGCCTGTTTATTCCTCCAGAGGTATCGTTCATGGAGTAAATGACTGGGGAGATACCTATGTTGAAGTGAATCTGGCAAAGCAGCATCTTTTCTTCATTAAGGATGGGCAGCTTGTCACTGAGACGGATATCGTATCCGGAGGTCTTCAGCGCAGGGCTGCTACGCCTACCGGTGTGTACTGTATTAATTACAAGGCCCGTAATGCGGTGCTCCGCGGTCCCCGCAGAGCCGACGGAAGCTATGCTTATGAGAGTCCTGTATCCTACTGGATGCCTTTCAATAAGGGTATCGGCCTTCATGATGCCTCATGGAGAGGTAAGTTCGGAGGCAATATTTATAAATACAACGGTTCTCACGGATGTGTCAACATGCCGAAAAAGGCCGCCCAGCTCATCTTTGAAAAGATAGAAGCCGGAGTTCCCGTGCTGGTTTATGATGATGATTTCGAAGTGGTGAAAAAGGAAACGGAAAAAGAGACTGAAAAAGAGACCGCAGCGAAGAAGCAGACTCAGAATGTGCAGAAGAAGACTGCAGAAACTGCTGCCCAAACCCAGTCTCAGACTCAGCCCGAAACGCAGTCACAGACTGAGTCTCAGACGCAGCCGGAGGGGATGGCCGGACCGGGTGTGACAGGTTATTCCGACCCACTGGCCGGCGACGGTCCGGGGGCACAGGATCAGCCGGAGGCAGAGGTCACATATAACGCAGAAAACCTGCCGGGGGAGATGCAATGAGAGTAATATCAGGATCAGCCAGAAGACTGCTGCTTAAGACCTTGCCGGGCAATGAAACCAGGCCTACAACAGACAAGATCAAAGAAACACTTTTCAATATGATCAATTTTGATCTGCCCGGCTCGGTTTTTCTTGATCTTTTTGCCGGAAGCGGAGCCATAGGTATAGAAGCTTTGAGCCGCGGTGCATCCGCTGCTGTATTTATTGACAATAATATCAAGGCTGCTGCTGTTATCAGAGAAAATCTGGAACACACGGGTCTTGCCGCTGCTTCTGAAGTGCTGACAGCAGAGGCTGTCTCCGGTCTGCGAAGACTTGAAGCCGGAAAAAAGCATTTTGACATTGTTTTTATGGATCCGCCCTATGATCTGGGACTGGAGGATACAGCACTGAGATATCTGAAAAATTCCGGGATCATCAGTGCTGATACCATTATTATCATTGAGATGAGCAGGGATACGGACACAGAGCATATCAGTGAGCTTGGTTATATCATTGATAAGATAAAGACATACAAGACCAACAAGCATATCTTTATCAGGAGGAAGGAATGATGACGAGAGCAGTATATCCGGGCAGCTTCGATCCTATAACCAACGGTCATGAGGATATAATCAGAAGAGCTGCCGGTATTTTTGATGAGCTGGTCGTAGCTGTGCTCAACAACAGTTCGAAGAATCCTCTTTTTACTGTTGAAGAGAAGCTTGATATGATCAATGAAATCGTAGGAGATCTTGGAAATGTAGAGGTCAAAGCCTTTGATGGTCTGCTCGTGGATTTCGTTCATAAGGAAAATGCGGGTGTGATCGTAAGGGGGATGAGGGCTGTAACGGATTTTGAGTATGAGCTTCAGTGGGCGCAGACTAACAGGGTAGTCTCTCCTGATCTTGATACTGTTTTCCTTACCACCAACCTCAAATATTCGTATTTAAGCTCCAGTGTAGTAAAGGAGATCGCCAGGTATCACGGTGATATTTCACAGTTTGTAAATCCGTGTATTATTGACAGAATAACGGGCAAATTCTCTGCAGGGAGGTAAATGAAATGAGTAGAATTGAACAGATCATTGACGATATGGAGGTTTATCTTGATGATTGCAAGCCTTCGCCTTTTTCTGCGAACAAGGTCGTTGTAAATAAGGAAGAATTTGCGGAAATGCTCAATGAACTTCGTCTTCAGATACCGGAAGAAGTCAGGCAGTACCAGAAAATTATCAATAATCAGAATGCCATCATCAATGATGCCAGAGTCAGGGCAGAGGGACTTGTCAGTAATGCCAATGAGCTTCAGTCACGTATGATCGAGGAGCATGAGATCATGCAGAAAGCATATGCCAATGCAGATAAGATCATTGAGAATGCAAATCTGCAGGCCCAGGCGATAATTGACAGAGCATCGGCAGATGCCCAGACAATGCAGCGTTCGATCATGAAGTATTCTGATGATATGATGGAATTGCTTCAGCATAATCTGGAAGACATCATGAAGAATTCAAGGCAGAAATACGAATCGTTTTACTCTCTCCTTGAGCAGAACTACAATACTGTAACAGAGAACAGAGCGGAACTGAATCAGGTAAATTCTGACAGCAGCGGTGTATTATGATTACTATTAATGATCTTCCGGCAAGCTATATCGATTCCATGAAAAGTCAGCTGGGTGATGAGTTTGACAGCTATATTAGCTGTCTGTCGGACGGACCTTATTACGGGGTGAGGATCAATACACTCAAAACCACAGCTGATGAGGTGTTTTCCGTATTCAAATGTGAACATGAACAGATCCCATGGATAAAAGACGGATTCTATGTAAAAGACACGTCGGTCTTTACAAAGCATCCGTTTTACTATGCAGGGCTTTACTATATACAGGAACCCAGCGCAATGACGCCGGTCACGTGGCTTGATCCCGGTCCCGATGATATCGTACTTGATCTCTGCGCTGCGCCGGGAGGAAAATCCACTCAGATCGCCTGCTGTCTGACCGGATCGGGTCATCTTGTGACCAATGATCTGAGTGCATCCAGATGCAAGGCTCTGCTTAAGAATATCGAACTGTCCGGAGTGGGCAATGCCATCGTGACCTGTGCAGATCCAAGAGAACTTGAATTGATCTATCCGGAGTTTTTTGACAGGATACTGGTTGATGCTCCCTGCTCAGGTGAAGGAATGTTCAGGAAGGACAGGGCAGTTCTCAACGCATACAGGCAGCATGGACCTGAATTCTTTGCACCCATCCAGCGCTCAGTGCTCAGCTCGGCAGCTGCTATGCTGCGCCCGGGGGGAACCATGGTATACTCGACCTGTACTTTCTCGCGGATGGAGGATGAGGATAATATTGACTGGTTCATATCCAGCTTCCCGGATATGAAGCTTGATAAGATGACAAAGCTGTATCCCCACAGGATAAAAGGAGAGGGACATTTCGTTGCAAGACTTGAAAAGCTTTTATGAATTTCTCGGAAATCTGAATATTGTATATGACAGAAGCAGATTTTATGTTAAGGATCTGTATATATACTATCTGCCTGAAGGTTCCATGCTTGATAAATCAATACACTATATCCGTACCGGCCTGCTGATGGGACGCGTACGGAATGACCGCTTTGAACCGTCACAGGCCCTTGCCATGGCTCTAAAGGCCGGGGACTGGAAGAATCCACTCTGCCTCAGACAGGACGATGAAAGGGTGCTCAGATATCTGAAGGGTGAAACCATCGTGGCAGATGATGAGGCAGAGGGATACAGACTTATCTGTGCCGACGGTCATCCGCTGGGCTGGGTAAAGCAGTCCGGCAGCAGATGCAAGAACAAATATTACGCAGGCTGGAGATACAATTGAAAGAGATCCTTATCGGTCCGAATGAGGCAGGACAGCGGCTTGATAAGCTTGTTATCAAGTTTCTTCCGCTTGCGCCAAAGTGCTTCATATATAAGATGATACGCAGGAAGAATATCACTCTCAATGGCAGAAAATGCGAAGGCAGCGAAATACTCACTGAGGGTGACGATGTCAGGCTGTGGCTTGCAGATGATACAATAATGAAGTTTAAGGGCAGTAAGCAGACCTTCAGGCCCGCATCGCATATTCCTGATGTGATCTATGAGGATGCAGATATCGTAGTATTCAATAAGCCGGCCGGAATGCTTTCGCAGAAGGCCGGGCCGCAGGATATTTCGATGAACGAGGTGCTTATCTCGTATCTTCTGGATAACGGAAGTATTACTGAAAAGGATATGGAGACCTTCCGTCCGTCCATATGCAACAGGCTTGACCGCAATACCAGTGGGCTGATCATCTGCGGCAAATCCCTGCGTGGTTTGCAGGACACCGCCGTACAGCTCAGGGAAAGGACTGCACACAAGGACTATATTGCAATTGTCAGAGGACGTCTTACTGAGGGAAGAAGCCTCAGGAGCGGTCTTTTAAAGGACCGGAATAATAACATAGTAACAATAGGAGATGCGGGTGAGCATATTGAGACTGATTTCAAGCCGTTATGGACAGATGGTTCCCGAACGGTACTGATGGTACGGCTGGTAACCGGCAGAACTCACCAGATAAGAGCACATCTTGCTTCTGTCGGACACCCGATCCTGGGCGATCCGAAGTACGGAGATGGCAGGGGGGCGAAGAGACAGCTGCTTCACGCATACAGGCTCACACTGCCTGACGGCAGGAGCTTTACTGCACCGCTTCCGGAGGATATGAAATGGGAACTTGGAAAACCAGAGGCCTTCGAGGATCTGCCCTGGAGGATATGATCAATTATACCAATGACTCGTACAGGGACAAGGGTCTGGCGCTGATACAGAAGGTGCCTACGCCCATCACGCCCATAGAGATCGATAAGAACTCCAAGCATATCACGCTGGCATATTTTGATCAGAAGAGTACAGTAGATTATATCGGTGCAGTGCAGGGTATTCCTGTCTGCTTTGATGCAAAGGAATGTGCTGCGGATACCTTCCCTCTTCAGAATATTCATGAGCATCAGGTGAGTTTTATGAATGATTTTGAAGTGCAGGGAGGTCTCGCCTTCTTTATCATACATTATACAGTGAGAGATGAGATGTATTATGTGCCAATCAGGGATGTGAATGCTTTCCGGAAAAGGATGACGGACGGCGGCAGAAAAAGCTTTACCTATGACGAGGTGGACAAGAGCTATCTTATAAGACATGAAGGGGAATTCCCGGTACACTATCTGGAGCAGATACAGCTGGACCTGGATTCAAGGGGATAAATATGGATAAGACATTTTTGAGTGAGGATATCCTGCTTAAGGTGGATAAGCCTGCAAGATACATCGGAAACGAGATCAATATGTGCATCAAGGACCCTGCGGAGGTTGATATCCGCATTGCTTTCTGTTTCCCTGATGTCTATGAAATAGGTATGAGCAATATCGGCATGCAGATAATATACGGCATGTTCAACGCAAGAGAGGATACATACTGCGAGAGAGTATTCTCACCATGGTTTGATCTGGATGCAATAATGCGTGAGAGACATATCCCGCTATTTACTCTTGAGACCCAGACTCCGGTCAGGGAGCTGGACATGCTTGCCTTTACCATGGGATATGAGATGTGCTATACAAATATTCTTCAGGTCCTGGATCTCTCCGGTATACCGATGTATGCAAGTGACAGGACAGACAGCGATCCCATCGTGTTCGGCGGAGGAACCTGCGCATATAACCCGGAGCCCATAGCTGACTTTTTTGATTTTCTGTATATAGGAGAAGCGGAGACCCGCTATGACATGGTGCTTGATCTTTTCAGGAAGCATAAGGGTGACAGGAAGACATTCCTGCGTGAGGTCTCGCATATTGAAGGTATCTATGTACCCTCGCTGTACGAACCCGCATACAATGAGGATGGTACTCTCAGAGCTTTTACACCGAAGTATGAGGATGTTCCTGCCAGAGTAAAGCGCCAGACCGTTATCGATATGGATTCGGTGCGGTTCATCGACAGACCCGTTGTGCCGTTTATTAAGGTGACGCAGGACAGGGTAGTGCTTGAGATAATGCGCGGGTGCATACGGGGCTGCAGATTCTGTCAGGCGGGTATGATATACAGGCCGCAGAGAGAGCACAGTGCGGAATACCTTAAGAAATACGCAGTGAAGATGCTTGAGATCACAGGCGCGGATGAAATATCTCTCAGCTCACTCAGCTCAAGCGATTACAGCGGAATAAAAGAGCTGCTGGATTTCCTTATCGAATATACTTCAAAGAAAAAGGTGAATATTTCACTCCCGTCCCTGAGGATAGATGCTTTCTCGCTGGATGTGATGAACAAGGTACAGGACGTGAAAAAGTCTTCCCTTACTTTTGCTGCGGAGGCAGGAACACAGAGGCTCAGGGATGTGATCAATAAGGGAATAACGGAAGAGGATATCATGTCCGGTTCCCTTGAGGCATTTAAGGGCGGATGGAACAAGGTCAAGATGTATTTTATGCTCGGACTGCCCACGGAAACGGATGAGGACAGGAACGGCATAGGAGAGCTTTGTGAACGGATCGCAGAGAACTATTATACTATTCCCAGGGAGGAAAGAAACGGTAAGGTGCAGATACAGGCCAGTTCGTCCTTCTTTGTTCCGAAGCCGTTTACGCCTTTCCAGTGGGCAGGAATGAAAACCGCCGCTGAATATACTGAGATGGCCCATCAGGTCAAGGATCATATCAGGGAGCAGCTGAATCAGAAATGTATTCGGTATGCATGGCATGATCCGGAGGTATCAGTGCTTGAGGGAGTATTTGCACGCGGGGACAGGAGACTGTCAGAATTAATTGTGACAGCATACAGGAACGGATGCATGTATGATGCATGGTCAGACAGCTTCCGTGCCGATCTGTGGAAAAAATCATTTGAGGAATGCGGGATATCACCTGATTTTTATAACCGGGAGAGAGAGACCGACGAGCTGCTGCCCTGGGATTTTATTGATATCGGAGTGTCAAGGGAGTTTCTTGAAAGGGAATGGAATAATGCCAGGCTGGGCAGGGTGACTCCCAACTGCCGTCAGCAGTGTGCAGGCTGCGGTGCAAGGAGCTTTGAAGGAGGTGTCTGCTTTGAAGATAAGAATTAAGTTTTCCAAACGCGGAAATATAAGATTTATCGGACATCTTGACATGATGAGATATTTCCAGAAATGCATGCGCAGAGCGGATATCCCTATCAGATACAGTGACGGCTTCTCCCCTCATCAGATCATGAGCTTTGCCGCTCCTCTGGGGCTGGGTACGGAAAGTGATGCTGAATATATGGATATCGAGATCACAGAGGATATAGACAGAGCTGAGGCTGTGAAGCGGCTCAATGATGTCATGTGTGACGGAGTGAAGGTGCTTGACTGGAAGGTGATGCCGGATAATTCAAAGACAGCAATGAGCCAGATGGAGTCGGCAGACTATCTGGTGATATGCGGGGATGTGGAGCTTGCTCCGCTTCAGAAAGATGAGATACCTGTCACGAAAGAGAACAAAAAAACCGGCGAAAGCAAAACTGTTGATATTAAGCCGATGATATATGAGATACACAAGGTACCTGAAGGAGTGTTCATGCATATTGCACAGGGCAGCTCGGCAAACCTGAAACCGTCGGCTGTCATGGAGCTGCTGGGGACCGGATACGACCGGATAATCAGAAAAGAGATATATGACAGTAATGGATTGACACTGTAAGGGTTTTTATGGTATCATATCCAAGTTCGCGACAGCGAGTTTATTTGTTACGCCCGGACTGCGTTTATGGTGCTCCGACCTGAACCCGGTTCGCGGTAAGTATACTATAAGGAGAAAGAAAATGATAACAAAAGAGAAAAAGAATGAAGTGATCAAGGCTTATGCACGCAAGGAAGGCGATACGGGTTCACCTGAGGTTCAGGTAGCTATCCTTACAGAGAGGATCAACGAGCTTAATGCTCATCTGTCATCAAATCCCAAGGATTTCCATTCAAGGAGAGGTCTTCTTAAGATGGTAGGACAGAGACGTGGTCTTCTTAAGTATCTTAAGAATAAGGATATCGAGGCATACAGAGCTCTTATCGATAAGCTTGGTTTAAGAAAGTAATCGAGATTGCGGGGTGGAGAAAAATCTCCACCCTTTTTAAGCATATATGGAGTTAATAGAAGAAGGTGTAAAAGGAGAAAAGAATGAGCAGTTTTAAGAGTTTTACCATGGATCTGGCCGGACGTCCGCTTACTGTAGATATCGGACGGGTGGCAAAACAGGCTAACGGTGCAGCATTCATGCACTATGGCGACACAGTAGTACTTTCCACTGCGACGGCATCGGAAAAGCCGAGAGACGGTATAGATTTCTTCCCGCTTTCAGTTGAGTATGAAGAAAAAATGTATGCAGTAGGAAAGATCCCGGGCGGATTTAATAAGCGTGAGGGCAAGGCAAGCGAGAATGCCATCCTTACGAGCCGTGTGATCGATCGTCCTATGAGACCTCTGTTTCCCAAGGACTATCGCAATGATGTGACACTTAATAATCTGGTGATGTCAGTTGATGAGAACTGTTCACCCGAGCTTACTGCTATGCTCGGATCTGCAATCGCAACAGCAATCTCTGATATTCCGTTTGACGGACCCTGCGCAACGACTCAGGTCGGTCTTGTTGACGGACAGCTTGTGATCAATCCGACACAGAAGCAGCAGGCAGTATCTGATCTTAAGCTTACTGTTGCATCTACACGTGACAAGGTGATCATGATAGAGGCCGGTGCCAATGAGGTGCCGGAGGCAAGGATGATCGAGGCTATCTATGCTGCAGATGAGGTCAACAGGCAGATCATCGCTTTCATAGACGAGATAGTTGCCGCCTGCGGAAAGCCCAAGCATGAGTATGAAAGCTGTGCAGTACCGGCAGAGCTCTTTGATG
>DCHJ01000112.1:52702-84601 GCA_002314805.1 Lachnospiraceae bacterium UBA1755
GCTGCAGCCGAGAACTGGGACGATGCATGGAAGGCACTGATCCCTGATGCTATGTATCAGTATGAAAAGAAGACTGTAAGGAAGATGATCCTTAAGGATCATAAGCGTCCTGACGGCAGAGAGATCACTCAGATAAGACCTCTTGCCGCTGAGGTCGATATAATTCCGAGAGTTCATGGCTCTGCTATGTTTACACGCGGACAGACACAGATATGTGATGTCTGCACGCTTGCTCCTCTTTCAGAGGTTCAGAAGCTTGACGGTCTGGATGTATACCAGACATACAAGAGATATATGCATCATTATAATTTCCCGGCATACTCTGTAGGTGAGACCAAGGTATCCAGAGGTCCGGGTCGCCGTGAGATCGGTCATGGTGCACTTGCAGAGAGAGCGCTGCTCCCGGTACTTCCTACAGAGGAAGAATTCCCGTATGCGATCCGCTGCGTATCAGAGACCTTTGAGTCCAACGGATCAACATCGATGGGATCGACCTGTGCATCCTGCATGTCACTTATGGCTGCCGGTGTACCGATCAAAAAGATGGTTGCAGGCATAAGCTGCGGTCTTGTGACCGGTGATACTGATGATGATTTTATCCTTCTTACAGATATTCAGGGTCTTGAGGACTTCTTCGGAGACATGGATTTCAAGGTTACAGGTACGGATGACGGAATCACTGCTATCCAGATGGATATCAAGATCCACGGACTTACACGTCCGATAGTTGAGGGCGCGATCGCAAGGTGCAAGGAGGCAAGGACCTTCATCCTCAATACATGTATGAGACCGTGTATCGATGCTCCGCGTGCTGAAGTCAGTGAGTATGCTCCCAAGATCGAGCAGATAACCATCGATCCTCAGAAGATCGGTGATGTAGTAGGAAAGCAGGGCAAGACCATCAACAAGATCATTGAAGAGACCGGTGTAAAGATCGATATCTCGGACGACGGAATGGTCAGTGTGGCAGGTACCGATAAGACTATGATCGCCAAGGCTATTGAGATCATTACAAATATAGTAACGGATCTTGAGGTCGGCATGGTTCTTACAGGTAAAGTGGCCCGCATCCTTGAGTTCGGTGCTTTTGTAGAGTTTGCTCCCGGCAAGGAGGGTATGATCCATATCTCCAAGCTGGCTGACAGAAGAGTCGGAAGGGTAGAGGATGTTGTTAATATCGGTGACCAGGTAACTACAAAGGTTATCAAGATCGATGCTATGCGCGGCAGAGTTGATCTCAGCATGCGTCCGTCGGATCTTGAGGCAAAGGGGCCTGTTAAGGCTTAAGTTTACCTGATTCAGATATCATTCTGAAAGGAGGGCATAAGTCGTGGATGAGTTAAGCGCCAAGCTAGAGGAACTTATGCAGCTTGTGGAAGACAAGAAGTTTCGTATCCTAAAGGATGAACTTTCTGAGATGAACGAGTTTGACGTGGCCGGTTTTATCGGCATGTTGGACCCTGAGAAGATGGTTGTCGTGTTCCGTATGCTTCCTAAGGAGCTGGCAACAGATGTGTTCGCCTGTCTGGAACCGGATGAACAGCAGCGTATCATCAGTGATATCAATGATAAGGAGCTTCACAACATCATTGAGGATCTTATGATAGATGATGCTGTTGACATGCTTGAAGAATTGCCTGCAAGTGTTGTGAGACGTGTGCTGCAGCAGGCAACTCCCGGTACCAGGGCACAGATAAATGAGTTCCTGAAATATCCGGAGAATTCCGCCGGCTCGATCATGACGGCAGAATATATCGGCCTCAAAAAGACCATGACGGTGGAGGAAGCCTTTGCATATATCAGGGCGTATGGCGAAGACAAGGAGATCATCTATACCTGCTATGTGATGGATAACAAGAGAACTCTGGAGGGTGTTGTTACTGTCAAAGACCTGCTCATGCATTCCTATGATACTCTTATTGAGAGCATAATGGATACCCATGTGATCAAGGCTGTTACGACACAGGACAGAGAGGAAGTGGTCGAGCTCTTTACAAATTATGACCTTATGGCACTTCCGGTCGTTGACCATGAGAACAGGCTTGTGGGTATCGTAACCTTTGACGATGCCGCCGATGTAATGGAAGAGGAGGTCACCGAGGACTTTGAGAAGATGGCCGCAATGCTGCCTTCGGATAAGCCGTACCTGAAGACGGGTGTATGGGAGATCGCAAAGCAGAGATTTCCATGGCTGGTCGTCCTTATGATCAGCTCTATGATCACCGGTGCGATCCTTACAAGGTATGAAAAGGCATTTTCTGTGCTCCCTATCCTTGTCTCGTTTATTCCTATGCTCATGGATACAGGCGGTAATGCCGGCTCTCAGACTTCTACAACGGTGATCCGTGGTATGGCAGTCGGAGAGATTGAACTCAGTGACGTGATAAAGGTGCTGTGGAAGGAGATACGTGTTGCTGTCATAGTAGGTGCAGCACTTGTTATCGTCAATTTCGTCAGGCTTATGATACAGTATCCCGGCAGAGAACTGGTGTCGCTGGTAGTGGTATTGAGTCTTTATGCGACGATCGTTATTGCGAAGACTCTTGGATGTCTGCTGCCCATGGGCGCAAAGAAGCTGGGGCTTGATCCGGCAATAATGGCTTCACCGCTTATCACCACACTGGTAGATGCTATCAGCTTAACAATATATTTTGCTCTGGCAACAGCATTACTGCCGGAGTTTTAAGACAGGCTCCTGTTGTAGGGGAGATGTCGGAAGGAGAATAAAATGAAAGTTATTTACAATGACGGAACAGTCAACGAGTGTCCAAAGGAAGAAGAGCTCCACGTTATAAGACATACGGCGGCTCATATCATGGCACAGGCAATCAAGCGGCTTTATCCGCAGGCGGATTTCGGTTACGGGCCTGCTACGGAAAACGGCTTCTATTATGATGTGGATCTGGGAGAGAAAACACTGAGTGACGAAGATCTCCCGGCAATTGAAGCAGAGATGAAGAAGATCGTAAAGGAAAATCTTCCTGTGAAGTCTTATATTCTCCCCCGTCCTGAAGCTATCAGGCTTATGCAGGAGAGAGGTGAGAAGTATAAGGTTGAGCATATCAACGATCTGGCTGCTGATGCTCAGATCAGCTTCTATCAGCAGGGCGAGTATATTGATATGTGTGTAGGTCCTCACCTCACTTATACAAAGGCGCTTAAGGCATTTAAGCTTACTCAGGTCAGCGGTGCATACTGGAAGGCTGACAAGAACAACAAGATGCTCACCCGCATTAACGGAATAGCATTTGCGTCTCAGGAGGAGCTGGATTCCTATGTGAAGCTTATGGAAGAGGCTGCACGCCGTGACCACAGGAAGATCGGCAAAGAGATGAAGCTCTTTATGCTCAGGGATGAAGCGCCGGGCTTTCCGTTCTTCTTACCTAACGGTATGATACTTAAGAATGCGCTTATTGACTACTGGAGAGATCTGCACAGAGCCAACGGATATGTTGAGATCTCGACTCCGCTTATTATGAACCGTCACCTATGGGAGACCTCGGGTCACTGGGATCATTATAAGGACAATATGTACTCAACTGTCATTGATGAGGAGGATTACTGTATCAAGCCAATGAACTGCCCCGGCGGTGTGATGGTTTATGCAAGCGAGCCTCACTCATATAAGGAGCTGCCTATAAGGGCAGGTGAGCTTGGCGTCGTTCACCGTCACGAGCTAAAGGGCGCTCTGCACGGCCTTTTCAGAGTAAGATGCTTTACTCAGGATGATGCCCATATCTTCATGCGTCAGGATCAGATCCAGGACGAGATCATGAATGTAGTGCATCTTATCAATGAAGTTTATACAAAATTCGGCTTCAAATACTTTATCGAGCTTTCTACCCGTCCCGAAAACTCAATGGGCTCGGATGAGGACTGGGAAGCTGCAACCAACGGACTTAAGGCTGCACTGGAGAAGCTGGGGCTTGAGTATATCATCAATGAGGGCGACGGTGCCTTCTACGGTCCGAAGATCGATTTCCATCTTCAGGATTCTATCGGACGTACCTGGCAGTGCGGTACGATCCAGCTTGATTTCCAGATGCCGATCAACTTCGAGCTTGAGTACAATGATGAGAATGACCAGAGGAAACGTCCGGTTATGATCCACAGGGTATGCTTCGGTTCAATTGAAAGATTCATAGGTATCCTTACAGAGCATTTTGCAGGCAAGTTCCCGGTATGGCTTGCTCCTGTGCAGGTCAAGGTGCTTCCTGTATCCGATAAGACCAATGAATATGCCGCAGCTGTATACAATGAGCTTAAAAAGGCCGGCGTGAGAGTTGTGCTTGATAACAGAGATGAGAAGATCGGTTACAAGATCAGGGAAGCACAGATGGTAGACCGTGCTCCTTATATGCTTATCCTGGGACCGAAGGAAGCAGAAGAGGGCGCTGTAAGCGTGAGATCACGTGATACAGGCGATACGGAGACTATGAGTATGAAGGTCTTTATGGACAGAGTGCTTGAGCAGATAGCAGCACGCGAGACTCCGCTTCCACAGTAAGACTGTAAAGCAAACTGAACAAATGAAACAGCCGCCGCAGTAAAATGCTGCGGCAGGCTGATGTTCTGCAATATCCCTGAGCTTTCTGTAATAAAGTATAAAAAGGCTGAAAAAGTGTGTAAAACAGCTTGACACAGAGCGGGTGATGTGTTAATATTCTTGCGTTGTGTTTAACAGGAAAGCAGACATCTGTCTCACCTCGGCACATTAGGTGACCCGGGTTCATATTTTGCGAAATATGGCGGATAGTTTGTTTACCTATCGGCTATTTTTATTTGCGCGGAGGACAAAACTATTAGCGAGCAATTAATTAACGAGCAGATCAAGGCTCCCGAGGTTCGCCTTATCGCCGAGGACGGAGAGCAGCTGGGTGTTGTTACCATAGCTGAGGCTCTTGAAAAGGCTGATGAAGCAGAGCTTGATCTTGTCCTGATTGCACCGGGTGCAAATCCACCTGTATGCAAGATCATTGACTATGGCAAGTTCCGTTATGAAGCAGCCCGTAAGGAAAAGGATGCAAGGAAGAAGCAGAAGGTCATTGAGGTAAAAGAGGTTCGTTTGTCTCCTAATATTGACGAGAATGATCTCAATACCAAGATCAGCGCAGCCCGCAAGTTCCTTGAGAAGGGAAACAAGGTCAAGGTAACCCTCAGATTCAGAGGACGTGAGATCTCAAGGATGAATGCTTCAAGGTATATTCTTGATGATTTTGCTCAGAAGCTTTCGGATGTTTCCGGTATCGATAAGCCTTCAAAGGCTGAAGGACGCAGTCTCGTCATGTTTTTGACACCCAAGAAAAATTAATGGAGGAATAAATCATGCCAAAGGTAAAAACTAAGAGAGCGGCAGCAAAGAGATTCAAAGTATCAGGAACAGGCAAATTAATTAGAAATAAAGCTTATAAGTCACACATCTTAGCTAAGAAGTCTACGAAGAGAAAGAGAAATCTCAGAAAAGACATCGTAACTGATTCAACAAATGCTCAGGTAATGAGAAGAATTTTACCGTATCTTTAATCAGACGATGTGAGGACACTTAATTAGGACGTAGGAGGACAAATAAATGGCAAGAATCAAAGGCGGAATGCATAGCAGAGCTAAGCATAACAGAGTATTAAAGATGGCTAAGGGCTACAGAGGTGCCCGCAGCAAGCAGTATAGAATTGCAAAGCAGTCAGTTGTAAGAGCTCTTGCAGCTTCATACAGAGGCCGCAAGGAGAGAAAGAGACAGTTCAGACAGCTTTGGATAGCACGTATCAATGCAGCCTGCAGGATCAACGGAATATCTTATTCCAGGTTCATGTTTGGTCTCAAGAAGGCTGATATCGATATCAACAGAAAGATACTTGCTGATCTTGCAATCAACGATGCAGAAGGTTTCGCAGCACTTGTTGAAGCTGCAAAGGCTAATCTGTAAGTTATTGATAAATGCGGCTTTGGCCGCAATGCAGAAGTGGCGGAATTGGCAGACGCGCACGGTTCAGGTCCGTGTGATAGCAATATCATGAGGGTTCAAGTCCCTTCTTCTGCATCGGCATATCGGACAAAAAGGTCGGTATATTTATCTGTAAATTGGTGATTTTTATGCTTGACTTAGATATGTCGATATGCTATTATGAACGAGTTCGCGGGGATGCTGGAATTGGCAGACAGGCTAGACTAAGGATCTAGTGCATGTACTTGCGTGAGGGTTCAAGTCCCTTTTCCCGCAGCGAGTTAAAGGTGTTCGGGCTGATTTGCCTGGACACTTTTTTTGTGCTATACTTGAACAGGAATGTACTATTCAGACGAAATAATTGAAGAAGTCAAAAATGCAAATGACATAGTGGATGTGATCTCCGGCTATGTACAATTAACAAAGAAGGGTGCCAGCTGGTTCGGGCTATGTCCGTTTCATTCAGAGAAGACACCTTCTTTTTCAGTATCAAGAAGCAAGCAGATTTATTATTGCTTTGGCTGTCACAGCGGCGGCAACGTTATTTCCTTCGTGATGCAATATGAGAATTATACATTTGATGAGGCCCTGAGGTTCCTTGCTGACAGAGCCGGTATCAGGCTTCCGGAGGTCAGTCTCAGTACGTCAGAAAGAAAGGACAAGGATCTTAAGACCAGACTCATGGAGATACACAGGATAGCAGCTAATCATTACTATCACGAGCTTGTGGATCCCCGCAGTCCTGCCGGGCTTGATTACTTCCATAAGAGAAAGCTTTCGGATGATACGATCCGCCATTTCGGGCTTGGATATACAGGGATAGGGTCTTCCAAGCTGTATAAACTCCTGAAAGAAAAGGGCTATGACGACTATACGATAAAGGAATCCGGTCTTGTTACCATAGAAGAAAAGGGAACTCATGATAAATTCTGGAATCGCGTGATGTTCCCGCTCATGGATATCAACAACAGAGTTATAGGCTTCGGAGGGCGTGTACTTGGGGACGGTCTGCCCAAGTATATGAACTCTCCGGAGACTAAGATATTTGAGAAGAACCGGTTCCTTTTCGGACTTAATTATGCACGCAAGACGCGCAGGGATTATTTTTTCCTCTGTGAGGGCAATATGGACGTAATTGCCATGCATCAGGCAGGCTATACCAATGCAGTAGCATCTCTCGGTACATCTCTTACGGCCAATCAGCCCAGTCTGATAAAGCGTTATGTGAACAAGGTAATACTGACTTATGATTCGGACGATGCAGGGATAGCAGCGGCAATGAGAGCGATCCCAATGCTTAATGATGCGGGGATCAGCGTTAAGATCCTTGACCTCGCTCCATGCAAGGATCCGGATGAATTTCTCACAAAAATGGGCGCTGAGGAAATGGACAGACGTATAGCGGATGCCGAGAATTCATTTGTATGGAGTATTGGAATACTGCGGAAGAAGTACGATATGCAGGATCCGCAGCAAAAGACCGAATTTGAACATAAGGCTGCAGAGCAGCTCTGCAGCTTCAGTGAGCCACTGGAACGCGACAACTATACCCGTGCAGTCTGCACAAAGTATATGATCCCATATGAGGAGCTGAAAAGTCTTGTCAACAGCACCGGCAATAAGGGCTATGGGATAAATGCTGCGAATAAGAGTATAGAAAGACCCAGGCTGCGCAGGGCAGATGACGGTATCATGAAGACACAGTCGTTTCTTATCTCTTCGATCTGTGCAGATAAGTCACTTGTCTCTCAGGTGAAGGAACTGATCTGCGCAGATGATTTTGACGGTGATCTGTATAAGGAGATAGCCGGTGAGATATTCAGCGGCACATCTGCATCGGAATTGATGGACCGGTATGCAGGTGACAGGGATATGCTTGACCGTGCAGCGCAGATACTCAATTACAGTGAAGAAGAGAATTCATCGGAATTAAAAGCTGCGGTCGCAGCAGCGATACTGAGAATAAAGCAGAACTCTCTTGACAGAGACGCAAAGAATGCTGCGGATATCGCAGCCCTGCAAAATGTGATAAAGGAGCAAGCCGCATGGAAGAGCAGAAAAATCGTCCTGAGATAGTATCAGCAGAGGGCGCAGACGATACCGCTGCTGCTGAGTTTGAAGCAGAAGCTTTGGAACAGGAGCCGGATACAGAAGCAGCGGAGCCGGAGCTTGAACAGATAGAAATTGCAGAAGAGGATGTCATAGCCGCAGCTGCAGCTGAGCGTCTCTATATGAACGAGATCGGTGTATATCCGCTGCTTACGGCAGAGGAAGAAACAGAGCTTGGCAGGACGATTTCTACAGGTACCGAGGAGGATAAGGCTGCGGCAAGAAAGAAGCTGACAGAAAGCAATCTGCGTCTCGTAGTGAGTATTGCCAAGAAATATATCGGCAGAGGACTTCCGCTTATGGATCTGATCCAGGAAGGCAATATCGGACTTATGAAAGCCGTTGATAAATACGATTATAATATGGGCAATAAGTTTTCAACCTATGCCACCTGGTGGATAAGACAGTCCATAACAAGAGCGATAGCTGATCAGTCCAGAAATATCAGGATCCCTGTACATGTTGTAGAGAGCATCAACCGTGTCAGAAGGATCCAGAAGGAGCTTGCGCAGGAGTTCGGAAGAGAGCCGACTGCTGATGAGCTGAGTTCAGCAACGGATATCCCGGTAAGCAGGCTTTCAGAGATGCTTTCATCTGCGCAGGATTCTATATCTATGGAATCTGCAGTCGGAGATGATAATACTACACTTGGTGATTTCATTTCAGACAGCACGGCAGAAGCTGTCGATTCGGGTATTACAAAAGAACTGCTGAGGCAGGAGCTTGAGAAGGCAATGGATGAGCTTGAAGACAGAGAGCGGCTGGTGCTTATCAGACGGTATGGTCTTGACGGAGGGAAAACGTATACTCTGGAGGAAATTGGCCGGGATTTCGGGATTACCCGGGAACGGGTACGCCAGATAGAATCAAGGGCATTAAGAAAGCTTAAAAATCCCGAAAAATCCGGGAGTCTGAAGGAGTTTTTAACCGACTGATGAAGGAAAGACTGCAGATTTTAGCTGATATGGTGTCAGAAGTCAGATGTATTGCTGATATCGGTACAGACCACGGATTCCTGCCGATAGAGCTTGTACGTACAGGAAAAGCTCATTTTGCGATTGCAATGGATATCGCGTCCGGTCCGCTGGAAAGAGCCAAAGCACATATATGTGATGCCGGGCTTTCCGACAGGATAGAGTGCCGTCTGTCAGATGGTTTTGATAAGCTTGATCCGCAGGAGGCGGATACTGCAGTGATCGCAGGAATGGGCGGGGATCTGATGGCAGATATTATATCGCGCAAGCCGGATGTCGTCAGAGAACTGATACTGTCTCCGCATTCTCATCCCGAGAAGGTCAGAGCAGTGCTGCGCACCTGCGGCTATTTGATCCGGGAAGAACGTATGATCGCAGATGACAATAAATATTATGTATTCATCAAAGCTGTCAGGTCATCAGACAGGTCATGTGACAGGGTAACAGACGGGTCAGATGAAAGGGCAGGTGGCAGGTCTGATGACGGTACAACGGATATTGCAGAAGTGGACCATTCAACAGGACATGACCGGCAACTCAGGCATGCGCATAGCAGTACAGAGGAAGTATTAGCTGATGAAGCCGTGCAGATAATTGAGGATCATTTCGGTCCGCAGCTGATCAAAAACAAGGACAGGATACTGCAGCAGTATCTTTTAAAGGAAATAGAGAAGTTTCATGGTATAGAACAGAAAAAGGAATACCTTAGTATTGTTGAGATGGCGCTGACTGCCATGAGGTGACTGATGATCAAGGTTAAAATCAACGGTAATGAATATGAATACAAATATGGCACCTCATTTTCAGATATAATCAGTGATGTCTACGGGGATGATGCGTGGAAGGTACTTCTGGTAAGCTGTGACGGGACAGTATACGAGCTTCACAAGATCCTGAAAAGAGACTGTACTATTGATCCGATAACTGCAGCCTGCGAATCAGGTCATTATACGTATGAGAGGAGTGCTCTTTTCATACTGCTCAAGGCAATTCATGACTGTTATCCTCATCTTGATATGGATACTGTCATTGTGGAATTTTCTATAGCTAACGGTCTTTATATCCGGGTGGGTGATTCTCCGGCAGAACAAGGGTTTATCAGCAGGGTCAGGGAAAGAATGCACGAGATAGCAGAATCCGGTATTCCGATCGTCAAAAAGAATGTATCTACAGAGACTGCCATTGAGACTTTTGACATGCTCGAGATGCGGGATAAGGTCAAGCTTTTCAGATATCGCAGGTCATCAAGGGCAAATCTGTACTACATCGACAGTTTTACCGATTATTTCTACGGCTACATGGTACAGAACACAGGATATATCAGATATTTTGATCTGATCCCTTATGAGGGCGGCATGGTGCTGCTGATCCCTACAGTCAACAGCCCGTATGAGATCGAGGCTTTTGAACCCAATATCAGGCTTTTCAGACAGCTTCGGGATCATGAGGACTATATGAATTCTGTCGGAGTATCCAATGTTGCCGATATAAATACGTGCATTTCATCCGGAAAGATCACAAATGTAGTACTGACACAGGAAGCCTCAATGGAGAAACGTATCGGTGATATTGCCCAGACAGTGCTGAGTGATCCGCGTAAAAAGATAATCCTTATTGCCGGTCCCTCAAGCAGCGGCAAGACTACCTTTTCCCACAGGCTGTCGATTCAGCTGGAATCTCTCGGCGTTATCACACATCCGATAGCTTCTGATAATTATTATGTAAACCGTGATGCTACTCCTGTTGACAAGGATGGCAATCCTGATTTTGAATGTCTTGAAGCAATGGACATAGCTCAGTTCAGTTTTGATATGCTTGCTCTGCTGGAGGGCAAAGCTGTCGAAATACCCAGCTACAATTTCAAGCTTGGCAGACGTGAATACAACGGTGATATGCTTAAGCTGTCAGAAAAAGACATTCTGGTGATCGAGGGTATTCACTGTCTTGATGATGCCATGGTCGGTGCGCTTCCGAAGGAGAATGTATATAAGATATTCATCGGACCGCTTTCGCAGCTTAATCTTGATGATCATAACCTGTTTGATCCCAACGACGGCAGGCTGCTGAGGAGAATAATCCGTGACAATCGTACCAGGGGAGTCTCTGCAGCGCAATCAATAGCAATGTGGCCGTCTGTAAGAAGAGGAGAAGAGCTGTATATCTATCCTTTCAGAAAGAATGCGGATGTAATATTCAATTCTTCGCTCGTATACGAGACCTGCGTGATCAAACCGTATGCAGAGGCATTGCTTTTTGCTATAAGGAAGGAGCATCCATCCTATGTCGAAGCCAACAGACTGCTGAAGATACTCGATTATTTTCTTACGATACCCGCAGACTCTGTCCCCAAGAACTCATTGCTAAGAGAGTTCATTGGTGGTAATATCTTTAACGTTTAGAAAATCAGCTGAGCCGGACAGACGGTCGCGTCTCCTTTGCCGAAAGGCTCCAGACGAGGAAAGTCCGGGCTTCACAGAGCAGGATGCCTGATAACGTCAGGTCGGGGTGACCCGCAGGATAGTGCAACAGAAATATACCGCCGAAAGGTAAGGGTGAAATGGCAGTGTAAGAGACTACCGCATTTGTGGTAACATGAATGGCTCTGTAAACCCCATCCGAAGCAAGACCGCATAGTGTTACGGGCTGCTCGCCTATACACGGGTAGGTCGCTTGAGCTCACCGGTGACGGTGAGCCTAGATAGATGACCGTCTGATACATAACCCGGCTTACAGTCCGACTCAGCTTGATTATACAGGAGGTACTATGTCTATTTTGGTGACCGGAGGCGCCGGATATATCGGCAGCCATACCTGCGTACAGCTTTTAAATGCAGGCTATGATGTAATTGTAGTAGATAATCTGATCAATTCCTGTGAGGAGAGTCTTACCCGGGTGAAGGAACTGACAGGTAAAGACCTGAAGTTTTATATGACATCGCTTCTGGACAGCAGAAACATTGAAGCCATCTTTGCTAATGAAAGCATCGATGCAGTCATTCATTTTGCGGGTCTGAAGGCCGTGGGAGAATCAGTATACCAGCCTCTTGAGTATTATCACAACAATATCACCGGAACCTTAGTGCTTCTTGATGCCATGAGAAAGAGCAGCTGCAGGAATATCGTGTTCTCATCCAGTGCAACGGTCTATGGCGAGCCTGAGTTTGTACCTATCACCGAGAAATGTCCCCTCAAGCCGCCAACTAATCCATACGGACGCACAAAGGCAATGCTCGAACAGATACTGACTGATCTCCATACATCTGATCCCGCCTGGAATATAATGCTTCTGCGGTATTTTAATCCGATCGGCGCACATGAATCAGGCAGGATAGGAGAGGATCCCAGGGGTATTCCCAATAATCTGCTGCCATATATCACCCAGGTTGCAGTAGGCAGACTGATAAGCCTCGGAGTATTCGGCAATGACTATGATACGCCTGACGGGACATGCATAAGAGATTACATCCATGTGGTGGATCTTGCCAACGGCCATCTCAAGGCACTTGACAGGATGATGACGGACAGTCCCGCTGTGAGGGTCTACAATCTCGGGACAGGAACAGGATATTCTGTGCTTGATGTCATCAGCGCATTTGAAAAAGCAAACGGTCTGAAGATCAACTATGTGATAAAGGACAGGCGTCCCGGCGACATCCCTGTATGCTATGCAGATCCTTCCAAGGCAAGAGATGAGCTTGGCTGGACCGCAGAAAGGAATATCGAGGATATGTGCAGGGATGCATGGAACTGGCAGAAAAACAATCCGGAAGGATATGGAGACCGATAAGAAATGTATTCCTGCAAGCCGGATCTTCTGATGAAGACCCGATGCTTCTGAATCTGACAGGATATCGTAACGTAACGGTATCGTAAACAGCATTATATTTTATGTTAATAACGTTTTTTGGCAAAGAACGGCAGGCACGGTTGTGCTTGCCATTCTTTGCGTTAAGGACTATACTCAAATCACACTTCGGGTAATCATTGCACATCCGTGCAGCTTTCCACACCGTTTTCGTATGCAGAAAGAGGTCTATTTTGCTTACAAAAATTTATACGTCCGGGCTCAATGGTACAGACGGTTATATTGTGCTGTGCGAAACGGATGTAAGCAGCGGTCTGCCCTGCATGAATATTATCGGACAGCTGTCACCCGAGGTTCGCGAGGCGCATGACAGGGTACGGACAGCCATAAGGAATCAGGGTATTGCACTCGATCCGGCAAAGATAACTATCAACCTCTCACCAGCGGATATCAAAAAATCAGGATGCGGCTACGATCTGCCGATAGCAGTTTCAGTGCTTGCATCATACGGGCATATCAAGGGAGAGTTATTCAGCCGATTCCTTGAGGATTCTGTTTTTGTCGGAGAACTGTCGCTGAGCGGAGAACTGCTTGCAATAAAGGGAGTACTGCCTCTGGCACTTGCGGCCAGGGAAAGAGGCTTCAGAAAGATCTTTGTACCAAGGGATAACGAACTTGAAGGCGCTGCAATTGAAGGGATATGCTGCTACGGAATCGAAAGCCTGCGTCAGATGACGGACATCCTTAATGGCGATTTGATGCTGCCGGAGCCTGCCAGGTATGACATTTATGATTATGATTATCCGGATGAAAAGGATTTCTCTGATGTATGCGGTCAGGAATTTACCAAAAGAGCTACTGCAATAGCCGCGGCCGGAAGACATAATATACTTTATATCGGGCCTGCAGGCACCGGTAAATCCATGATCGCTTCACGTATTCCGACTATTATGCCGCGCATGACCCGTGAGGAACAGCTGGAAATATCCAAAGTGTACAGCATATCGGGTCTGTTGAGCCGGGAAGAGCCGCTGCTTATGTCGCGGCCGTTCAGAAGCCCTCATCATACTATATCGGCAACTGCACTTGCAGGTGGAGGCCTAGTGCCCAAGCCCGGAGAGATAAGCCTTGCTTCGGGAGGCGTATTGTTTCTTGATGAGCTTGCAGAGTTTAAAAGCGCGACACTGGAGGTACTGCGTCAGCCGATGGAAGATAAGAAGGTGGTGGTTTCCAGGATACACAGTTCTATAGAGTTTCCTGCTGATTTTGTACTGGTAGGAGCCACCAATCCCTGCAAGTGCGGATACTATCCTGACCGTGAACGATGCAGCTGCAATGAGCTTCAGGTTGCGGCATATCTGTCAAAGATCAGTAAGCCGATACTTGACCGTATAGATATGTGTGTAGAGATGAACAGTCCGAAATATGATGAACTCAAGTCATCGGGCTCCGGACTTAAAAGCTGTGATATACGTGAAGAGGTAGAACGGGTGAGAGAGATACAGCTTAAGAGGCTAAAACCATACGGATGCCTGTTCAACTCTGAAATGGACGTCAATCTTGTGAAGGAGTTCTGCTGCCTGGGTAAGGATGAAGACAGCTTTCTTAAGCAAATATATGCGGGCAGGGGGATGAGTGCACGGGGGCTCCATAAGATACTGAAGGTAGCGAGAACGATAGCAGATTATGAGAACAGCAGGGATATTCAGAAGGCTCATCTCATTGAAGCCATAGGCTACAGGAGTCTTGAGGACAAATACTGGAAAGGAGGGCAGTCAAGGATTGAATACAAATACAGCAGCGATCACACAGGATGAAAGGTTTGTAATATTTATGCTCTCCTATGTGGATACGATAGGATGTGAGACGATAAAGCGCATATACGAAAGACTTGATGTGCTGACGGATATATTCAGGCTTACAGATGACGAGATGAAAAATGATATGGACATGACAGCTGCGCAGATCTGCGGTCTGAATCAGGTAAAGCGAAGAATGAGATCGATCGCATACGAATATGATGTCCTGCAGCGTTCACCTATCAGATTCTGTACCTTTCTGGATGATGAGTATCCTGCAAGATTAAAGCGGATCAGACAGAATCCGGCTATGCTGTATTCATACGGAGCCCTGCCGGATGACAGAATTCCGTCTGTGGCTATAGTAGGCTCAAGAGCATGTACAGGCTATGGAGCCTCGGCTGCGGAATATTTCGGTGAAGTTCTGGCGGAAAACGGTGTAAATGTGATAAGCGGCATGGCAATAGGGATAGATGCCGCAGCTCACAGGGGTGTACTGAAGGCAGCAGGGTCAGACATCTCAGATGCTTCATCATGTAAATCTCCGGAAGTTCACAGAGGTGTGCTGAAGACTTCAGAAAAGAACAGTTCACCGGTTTCATCAGGCATGTGCAGCAGCAGGCGCGGTGAAGCATCAAAGGGAGGGACCTATGCTGTCCTGGCAGGAGGAGTCAATGTAATATATCCGCGGGAGAATAAATATATATATGATGAAATAATTTCCGGCGGAAAAGGAGGGATAATCAGCGAAGCAATACCGGGAAAAAAAGCGATATCAAGAAATTTCCCCATGCGCAACAGGATAATCAGCGGGCTGTCTGACATAGTGATAGTGGTGGAAGCAAGGGAGAAGAGCGGTTCACTGATAACCGCTGATTATGCCCGCAGACAGGGGATACCTGTAATGGCTGTTCCGGGCAGAGTAACTGACCCGATGAGCGCAGGTACCAATAAACTGATCGCAGACGGCTGCGGCATCGCCGTATCGCCGGAAGACATACTTAAAATGATGAAAGTCAACGGGTATGCCGCACCGGTCAAAAATGAAGAAAAATTAAAACTACTGGACAATACAGAAAAAATAGTGTATGGTACAGTCGTTTCAGACCCGAAGCATACGGAGCTTATTATACATGAGGCGGGTCTGTCACGGGATGTTGTACTTGAGACACTGATTTCACTGGAAATAAAGGGCTTTATCGGTCAGGTGTCATCAAATTATTACGTGAGAAAGTGAACAGAGGCTTTCATAGCCGTGTGTAAACATCCGGAAGAACCTGTGTTCATGATCTGATTTATCAAACGGAAGGATCAAAATGGCATCAAAGAATCTAATTATCGTAGAGTCACCGGCCAAGGTCAGGACGATCAAAAAGTACCTGGGCTCAGGTTATGATGTTTCGGCCTCTCAGGGACATGTAAGAGACCTGCCCAAGTCAAGGATGGGAGTGTTGACAGACAAGGACTATGAGCCTGAGTATATCACTATAAGAGGCAAAGGAGAGCTGCTTGCAGCACTTCGCAAGGAAGCAAAGACGGCTGATAAGATATATCTGGCTACCGACCCTGACCGTGAGGGAGAGGCTATCAGCTGGCATCTGCTAAAGGCGCTTAATATTGATAAAGGTAAAAAGGTATACAGGATAAGCTTTAACGAAATCACTAAAAATGCTATCAGGGAGTCACTTAAGCATCCAAGAGCCATAGATGAGAATCTTGTTGATGCCCAGCAGGCCCGCAGGGTGCTGGACAGAGTGGTTGGCTATTCAATAAGCCCGCTGCTGTGGGAAAAGATCAAGAGGGGTCTCAGCGCAGGAAGAGTACAGTCTGTAGCCCTGCGCATGGTCTGCGACAGAGAGAATGAGATCTCCGAGTTCATACCAAGAGAGTACTGGACGATCGATGCTGATCTCCTCAGACCCGGACAGCGCAAGACGATGAAAGCATCGTTTTACGGTACACAGGAAAAGAAGCTTGAGATCGAGAATAAGAATGAATGCGATAAGATAGTTAATAAGCTTGAGTCCGCAGAATATGAAGTAAAGGATGTCACGGTATCTTCAAGATACAGAAAGGCCCCGCTGCCCTTCACCACATCAACCCTGCAGCAGGAAGCCGGCAAGACTCTGAACCTTTCAACCAGCAGGACCATGAGCCTTGCCCAGCAGCTTTATGAGGGTGTAAGTATTCCCAAGATGGGCACCATCGCACTCATTACATATCTGCGTACAGATTCAACCAGAATATCCGATGAGGCAGACAAAGCATGCAGGGAGTTTATTGCGGATGCGTATGGTGAGAGTGCTGTCTGCAAAAGCCCGGCATCTGTATCCCGGCAGAACGGCAGTGTGCAGGATGCCCACGAGGCCATAAGACCTACTGATGTAAATCTGCTGCCGTCACAGCTCAGGGAAGCTCTTCCCAGAGATCTTTACAGACTGTATCAGCTGATCTGGAAGCGCTTTGTGGCGAGCAGGATGAAACCGGCTGAATATGAACAGAAGCAGGCAAGAATATCTGCCGGCGGATATATTCTTAATATCAATTCGTCAAGGTGTGTATATAAGGGCTTCCTCAATGTGTACAGCTCAGATGATGATAAAAGCGAGGAGAGTCCCGATTTCGGTGATCTGAAAAAGGGACAGAAGCTGATACTTCAGAGTCTGGAGCCGCTTCAGCATTTCACTCAGCCGCCGGCGCACTATACAGAGTCAAGTCTTGTTAAGGCTCTTGAAGAACAGGGAATAGGAAGACCCTCGACATACGCACCCACAATTTCAACTATCCTTGCAAGGCACTACATTACGAAGGAAAAGAAAAATCTCTATGTAACTGAGCTGGGCCAGATAGTCAATGATGTGATGGTAAAGGAATTTCCGGAAATAGTGGACCTTAAGTTTACTGCCAACATGGAACAGAGGCTGGATGAGGTGGCAGAGGGAAAGCTTGACTGGAAGGAGATCATGCGTGAGTTTTATCCCGATCTGGCAGAGGCTGTAAAGAAGGCTCATAAGGAGCTTGAGAATGTCACTATCGCTGATGAAGAGTCGGATGAGGTCTGTGATGTCTGCGGGCGCAGAATGGTCATAAAATACGGTCCGCACGGCAGGTTCCTTGCCTGCCCGGGTTTTCCGGAATGCAGAAACACCAAGCCCTATCTTGAGAAGATCGGTGTGAGCTGCCCGAAATGCGGCGGCGAGGTGGTGATACGCAAGACCAGAAAGGGACGTGTGTACTACGGCTGTGAGAATAATCCTGAATGCGATTATATGACATGGAACAGACCTAAGGAGAAGGCAGAGGCATGACAGCAGCTCAGCGACTCCTGCCGGAAGCCGGATATGAGCGTGAATACAGAAAGAATTACGAAAACGGTCCGGCAGTTTTTGAAAACGGTCCGTATAAACTATGAAAACGGGTCCGGTATGTGTTGACTGGACCCGTATATTATGCTAAAGTTACATGGTTGTGATAAAACACGTCAGGACAGGGCGCAGCGTTGCCGATGCTCGTCGGTTCTGTTGCCTGAAATCCCGACGGAAGAAAAAACGGAGGAAAAAATAATGAGCGTTTTATCAATGAAGCAGTTACTCGAAGCAGGTGTTCATTTCGGACATCAGACCAGAAGATGGAACCCCAAGATGGCTCCATACATCTACACAGAGCGCAACGGTATCCACATCATCGATCTTCAGAAGTCGGTAGGCAAGGTTGATGAAGCTTACAATGCAGTTGCAGAAGTAGCAAAGAACGGCGGAACCATCCTTTTCGTAGGTACAAAGAAGCAGGCACAGGATGCTGTTAAGGAAGAGGCAGAGCGCTGCGGTATGTACTATGTCAATGAAAGATGGCTCGGCGGCATGCTCACAAACTTCAAGACCATCCAGGGACGTATCAAGAGACTCAACAAGATCGAAGAGATGAGCCAGGACGGTACTTTCGATGTGCTCCCCAAGAAGGAAGTTATCGAGATCAGGAAGGAATGGGACAAGCTTGAGAAGAACCTTGGCGGAATCAAGACCATGAAGAGGATCCCGGATGCGATCTTCGTTGTAGATCCCAAGAAGGAGAAGATCTGCGTACAGGAGGCACATACACTTGGAATCGAACTTATCGGTATTGCTGATACAAACTGTGATCCGGAAGAGCTTGACTATGTGATCCCGGGCAATGATGACGCGATCCGTGCCGTAAAGCTTATAGTAGCTAAGATGGCAGACGCAGTTATCGAGGCAAATCAGGGTGACGCAGCTCCGGCTGCAGCTGAGGATGAGACTGAGGCAGAGGCATAATACAATACCAGGATAAGATTAGGAGGATAATAACATGGCAGAAGTTACAGCTGCATTGGTTAAGGAATTAAGAGAACTGACAGGCGCAGGCATGATGGACTGCAAGAAGGCTCTTGCAGCATGCGAGGCTGATATGGATAAGGCAATTGACTTCCTTCGCGAGAAGGGACTTGCAGGCGCACAGAAGAAGGCCGGCAGGATCGCTGCAGAGGGTATCGTTGATACAAAGATCGCTGATGACGGTAAGAGCGCAGTAGTTGTGGAGGTCAATGCTGAGACTGATTTCGTTGCAAAGAATGAGAAGTTCCGCAACTATGTTAAGGAAGTTGCTCTCCAGGCACTCGCATCAGCAAGTGCAGGTATCGAGGCATTCATGGAGGAGCCGTGGGCAGATGACAAGACTCTTACAGTTGCACAGAAGCTTTCATCAATGATCGCTATCATCGGCGAGAATATGCACATCCGCAGATTTGAAAAGCTCAATGCAGAGGATGGCTTTGTTGAGTCATACATCCATGCAGGCGGCAAGATCGGTGTGCTTCTTCAGGTAGCATCAAATGTTGACAACGCAGAGCTCCATGAGATGGCAAGAAACATCTGTATGCAGGTAGCAGCACTTAAGCCGCTCTATGTGTCACGCGATGAGGTTTCAGCTGAGTACATCGAGAAGGAGAAAGAGATCCTCATGGCTCAGATCAAGAATGATCCCAAGGAGGCAAACAAGCCTGAGAAGGTTATCGAGGGTATGATCCAGGGACGTATCTCCAAGGAGCTTAAGGACATCGTGCTTCTTGATCAGGTATATGTTAAGGCTGAGGACGGAAAGCAGTCAGTTAAGCAGTATATCGATCAGGTAGCTAAGGCTAACAATGCCAACATCTCACTTAAGAAGTTCGTACGTTTCGAGACAGGTGAAGGTCTTGAGAAGAAGTCAGAGAACTTTGCTGAGGAAGTTGCAAAGCAGATGCAGGGCTGATCAGCGCAATATACAGCTGCTTCCGAAGCAGTCGGTGGCAGTGATATAGACTAAAAAAGATGTCTTCGTATCAGATATAGTGATATGAGGACATCTTTTTTTGCGGAATGCGCTGACTCTTCATTACGTCAGTTATTATTAGGACACGCGCGATATCATGATCCCAAGTATACCATTTGAAACCGATATAACGGCCTCATCGCAGGTCCATTCATTGCTTACTCCGACGGGAAAATCAGACGTAAGGCGTATGCTGTCGGTGGTATATTTTGTGCCTGATATGCTGACTCCATGCGATTCGTCTGAAAGAGAGAAGACAGAAATATATGAGTTTTCTCTCTTTTTCAGTACGATCCGGGAATCACGTATGCAGTGCAGCTCGTCATTTCTGCCATACAGATGGCATACGGCACCCCGCTCAGCGGAAAATTTCGCCGTCTGAAGGTTGGCAATTGTATGGTCAAGCCTCCCTCCGAAAGCACAGCAGATATGGATATCGCGGAAGCCTCTGTCAATTGCGTGTCTTACTGCATACAGGGTATCTGTATCATCCTTTTCTGCCGGCAGTGTGATCACGGGTATGCCGGACTGCGGGTGTGAAAGGGCAGAATCAAAATCGCCCATTACGATATCATAGCTTATACCCATTCTGTCGGCATATTCGTAGCCCTTATCGCATGCAATTATATAATCAAAAGAAATATCCTCCTTAAAGGGAGCATATTCTCCGCCTGCTATAATAAGACATTTACCGGTACTGACTTCAATTCCTGATGAAACTGTGGTAATATTCAACGAAATGCCCTCTCTGTCTATTATGTGTTCACTGCGGCCGGAACAGTTTACTTCGTAATGCAGGATGCCGGAAACGGAGGTCATAAAATCCCGTTACAAGGATATTGTAAACGTATCAGAACTTTAGTCAATAATTTGTTATTTTTCAGATATATATTAAAATATTCATGCTATAATGTGTGAGCTGAAGAGAATATTTCAGTGTGTATAAACACAGCTTTTACTATTGAATGATCCGCGGTTAGCTGAGTCCTGCTGATTAATGAGAAAGACGACAGCTTTTTCAATACAATTTGTGTTGCAGCTTGTACGCGAAATGGAGAATATTATGATTAAGACACTAAGTAAGTATATCGGTCAATACAAAAAATACATGGTCATAACGGTGCTGCTGACAGCAGCTGAGGTGATCCTTGATATTTTTCTGCCGATATGTATGGCAAAAATCATTGATAAGGGAATAAACAGCGGTGATATGCCGGCGATTATTAAATACGGCATCATCATGGCGGTTATTTCTGTACTTGCATTTCTGACCGGAGTATGTTCCGGAAGGACTGCTGCAAGGGCCTCAACAGGCTTTGCGGCCAATCTGAGAGCAGGACTTTTCACTAAGATCCAGCATTTTTCATTTAAGAATATCGATAATTATTCAACTGCAGGTCTTGTGACAAGGCTCACGACAGACACCTCAAATATGCAGATGGCATGTCAGATGCTTACCAGGATGTGCGTCAGGTCGCCGCTTAATCTGATCTTTGCTTTGATAATGTGTTTCATCATCAGTCCTGATATGTCACTTATCTTTGTTGCAGCCATCGCTTTTCTTGGGCTTGTGCTTTTCTTCATCGTAAGGACTGCAATGAAGATATTTAATAATGTATTCGGTGAGTACGATAATCTTAACTCATCCATCCAGGAGAATATCAGGGGCATACGGGTGGTAAAGAGCTTCGTAAGAGAAGATCATGAGATCGATAAGTTGCAGAAGGCTATCGACCGGCTTTATAAACTGTTCTGCAAGGCAGAGTCAGTGGCGGCTGTAAATGTTCCCTGCATGATGCTGGCAATATACGGCTGTATACTTGCTGTCTCATGGTTCGGTGCCCGCAATGTGGTATCCGGTGCACTTACAACAGGTGAGCTGACCAGCCTTCTGTCATACATCATGAATATTATGATGAGTCTGATGATGCTTTCACTTGTGATGGTGATGCTTACTATTTCTGCAGCAAGTGCAAGACGGATCTGTCAGGTGCTTGATGAAGTACCTGATATAAAGGACTGTGAAGCTCCTGTGCGTGAGGTCCGGGACGGCTCCATAGAATTTGACAATGTAAGCTTCTCCTACAAGGAGGGTACGGGTGAGTATGTGCTTAAGGATATAAATCTTTCCATACGTTCCGGTGAGACCATAGGTATCATTGGAAGTACCGGATCATCAAAATCCTCATTGGTCAACCTGATTCCACGTCTCTATGATGTTACTCACGGCTGCGTAAAGGTCGGAGGCATAGATGTGAAGCAGTATGATGTGAAGTGCCTGCGGGACAAGGTCAGCATGGTATTGCAGAATAACGTGCTTTTCTCAGGTACAGTCCTTGACAATCTGCGCTGGGGTGACTCGGATGCCACAGAGGAGGAATGTATCCTTGCAGCAAGGCTGGCCTGTGTCGGTGATACGATAGCCGCAAAGCCGGACGGTTATAATACAGTGGTAGAAAGAGGCGGTACCAATTTTTCAGGCGGACAGAGGCAGCGTCTGTGCATTGCCCGGGCATTGCTCAAAAAGCCCAGGGTACTCATCCTTGATGATTCGACAAGCGCGGTAGATACCGTAACAGAGGCGAGGATACAGAAGGCATTTGCCGAGTTCATTCCCGACACAACTAAGATAATAATTGCACAGCGTATCTCTTCGGTTAAGAATGCAGACAGGATCATAGTAATGGAAGATGGCAGGATAAATGGCTTTGGTACTCATGAAGAACTGATGAATACAAATGATATATACAAGTCAATAGTAGCCGTACAGAAGGAAGGCAACGGCGACTTTGACAGAACGGAGGTGTGATATGGCCGGTCATGGACGCAGAGGAGCAGCTCCTGCTGATGTAATGAAGGGACTTAAGTCGGATGGTCTTAAGTTTGTTATTAAGCTGGTATTAAAGCACTACTGGCCTCATCTTGCAGTCGTATTTGTATGTATCATACTTGCAGCTGTAGCCACCGCAAGAGGAACTCTGTTCACACAGAGTCTTATTGACGATTATATTACTCCGCTTATCGGATCCGGAGACCCGGATTATTCACCTCTGCTTACTGCAATAAGTTCTGTAGCAATACTGTATCTTGCCGGAGCGCTTGCTTCGTTTGCATACAATCTTATTATGGTAAGAGTCGGTCAGGGGAGTCTTAGGATCTTAAGGCGCGAGCTGTTTACAAGGATGGAAAAGCTTCCCATCAGCTATTTTGATACACATTCACATGGTGATATCATGTCAGTTTATACTAATGATACCGACGCTTTAAGAGAGTTCATCGGCAGATCATTTCCTGAGATCGTAAATCTTCTTTCGACCCTGATAGCTACTTTAGTGAGTATGATCGTACTTTCCGTGCCAATGACGGTGATATCACTTTGTCTGGTATTTCTTGTTGTATTTATTACTGTTAAGGTCGCAACACTGTCAGGAAAGTATTTCGGAGAGCAGCAGAAAAATCTTGGCAGAGTCAACGGCTTTATTGAGGAGATGATGAGCGGTCAGAAGGTGATCAAGGTATTTACTCATGAAGAAAAAACCATAGAGGAGATGGCTAAGCTCAACGAGGAGCTGCGAAGCTCTTCGCATAAGGCCAACGGTGTGGCTAATATTCTGATGCCTGCCACCGCACAGCTGGGCAATCTCAATTATGTTATCATAGCCGTGATCGGTGCTATCCTGGCACTTAACGGGAGCTGGGGCATGACCGTAGGTACGCTGGTATCGTTCCTTACACTCAACAAGGCCTTCAACCGTCCGTTTGCAATGATGAGTATGCAGCTTAATTCTGTAGTTATGGCGGCAGCAGGAGCCGAACGTGTATACGAACTGCTCATGCAGGAGCCTGAGAAGGATGACGGGACCGTAACGCTCTCAAGAGTAAGGGAAGCTGAGGACGGAAGGCTTGAACCATGTGAAGAACGCACCGGTACCTGGGGCTGGGTGCTTCCTGACAGAATTACCAGACTGGAGGGGGATATTGTCTTTGACAGTGTTGACTTTGGCTATGTGCCTGATAAACAGGTGCTGTCAGATATCAATATGTACGCACATAAGGGTCAGAAGCTTGCTTTTGTGGGCTCCACAGGTGCAGGAAAGACAACTATCACCAACCTAATTAACCGCTTCTATGATATTCAGGACGGTAAGATACGCTATGACGGCATAAATATCAACAATATTTCCAAGAAGGACCTGAGAAGATCCCTTGGCATGGTTTTACAGGACACGCACCTCTTTACAGGAACTGTTATGGACAATATCCGGTACGGAAGACTGGCGGCGACAGATGAAGAATGCATTGAGGCAGCTAAGCTTGCAAATGCGCATAGCTTTATCACAAGGCTTCCCGACGGCTATAATACGATGATCACCTCTGACGGCTCCAATCTTTCACAGGGACAGCGGCAGCTGATCGCAATTGCGAGGGCAGCCGTCGCCGATCCGCCGGTGCTTATCCTGGATGAGGCCACATCATCTATCGATACGCGTACAGAACAGCTGGTGCAGAAGGGTATGGACGGGCTTATGAAAGGCAGAACGACCTTTGTCATCGCCCACAGACTGTCGACGGTCAGAAATGCTGACTGTATCATGGTAATGGAAAACGGCCGTATCGTTGAGAGAGGATCTCATGATGAGCTGATGGAGGAAAAGGGCAGGTACTATCAGCTTTACACGGGAAAATCTGTTTCTTGAGTTGGATTATTGCCTAAGTATTGTGCATGTGCTATTATTTAACTACTATTTATAGAGGTATCCGGTGCAAAGAAAAGCAGCACTTTCTTTACTTTTTGCAACGCTGCTTGCCCCCGGAATGGAGATCAACATGAAAAATCGCAGGGTCATGCTCAAATTGAGCGGAGAGGCTTTATCCTTCCCCAACGGCGGAGGATATAATGAGGAACAGATAAGAGATGTTGCAAGGCAGGTAAAGGCCGCAGTAGATAACAATGTACAGATCGGTATAGTGATCGGCGGCGGCAATTACTGGAGAGGGCGCACTTCAAAGGATATTGACCGTACCAAGGCAGACCAGATCGGTATGCTGGCTACGGTGATGAACTGTATCTTTGTTTCCGAGATATTCAGATCGGAAGGGATGAAGACCGCAATAATGTCACCGTTTGCCTGCGGGACTATGACGGAGCTTTTTTCCAAGGATAAGGCAAACCGGTATTTTGAACAGGGATACGTTATGTTCTTTGCAGGAGGTACCGGACATCCTTATTTCTCAACGGATACCGGTATCGTACTAAGGGCAATAGAGCTGGATGCGGATATGATACTTCTTGCCAAGAGTATTGACGGAGTATATGATGACGATCCGGGCAGAAATCCTGATGCGAAGAGATATGATACGGTCTCAATAGAAGAAGTAATTGCAAAGCAGCTGAAAGTCATTGATCTTACAGCATCTGCAATGTGTGCCGAGAACCATATGCCGCTTGCTGTTTTTGATCTCAGGGAAAAGGGTGCCATTACTGCCGCAATGAACGGCGATGTGCATGGAACCGTAGTAACAGTTTAGGAGGAAAGAGTTATGCAGGAAGTAGTAAAACAGTTTGAAGAAAAGATGGAAAAGTCTATTGCAGTTCTCCAGGAAGAGTATGCTTCCGTACGTGCAGGACGCGCTAATCCTCATCTTCTTGACAAGATCAAGATCGATTATTACGGAACACCTACACCGCTTCAGCAGGTCGGTAATATTTCCGTGCCCGAGGCAAGGATAATCAATATCCAGCCGTGGGAGAAGAGTCTGCTCAGGGATATTGAAAGAGCTATCAATCAGGCAGATATCGGGATCAACCCGACAAATGACGGTACCTGTATCAGACTGGTATTTCCGGAGCTTACGGAGGAAAGACGTAAGGACCTTGCAAAGGATATCAAGAAAAAGGGTGAAGAGACCAAGGTTGCGATCAGAAATATCCGCCGTGATGCTGTAGAGAAGATCAAGAAGATGCAGAAGGCATCAGAGATCACAGAGGATGATCAGAAGGACGGAGAGACACGTATCCAGAAGATCACAGATAAAGCCATAGAGAAGGTGGATTCTATGGTTGAGAATAAAACGAAAGAGATAATGACAGTATAATGACAGACAGACTGCAGGGTCTCAGTATTCCGGAGCATATTGCCATAATACTGGACGGCAACGGACGCTGGGCCGCAAAGCATAATGTACCGCGTGCTCAGGGTCATCGTGCGGGATGTGAGACATTGGAAGGAATTGTCGAGGACTGTGCACGGTTGGGGGTAAAATACCTGACCGTGTATGCTTTTTCGACAGAGAATTGGAAAAGAAGCAGCGAGGAAGTAGGTGCCCTGATGCAGCTATTCCGTTTTTATATGGTAAAGCTTATAGACATTGCCATGAAGAACGACATCAGGGTAAAGATGATAGGTGATCTTTCACGCTTTGATCCCGATATCAGGGCGGGTGTGGAGAAGCTCATTGAGAAGACCTCTGATAATGAAGGAATGACCTTTGCCTTTGCAGTAAATTACGGCGGAAGGGATGAGCTCCGGAGAGCTGTTATGTCAATGGCGCAGGACGGCACTGATCTGATGAATCTCACAGAGAAGGACATTTCAGACCATCTGGATACCGGTGGCATGCCTGATCCGGATCTGCTTATCAGGACCAGCGGTGAGCTAAGAATATCCAATTTCTTATTATGGCAGATCGCATACTCGGAAATATATGTTACGGATACATTGTGGCCTGATTTCCACAGGACTGAACTTGAGGATGCTCTGATCGCTTATAACAGGCGCAGCAGGAGATTTGGAGGACGGTAATGTTTAAAGAACGGCTTATCAGCGGAATTGTAATACTGGCAGGTATCGTGATACTTATCCTTGTCGGAGGTCTGCCGCTCTGGATCGCATCCATGGTGGCTGCCTGCGTAGGGCTGTTTGAACTTTACAAGGTAGCCGGCCTTGGCACAGACAGACGCACGTGGATCGCTTATCCTGTGACTGTAGCATATTATCTGCTGTGCAGCAGGATAGGGTCTGTAATTGTATATTTTACTGCGGCAGTGCTTGTACTGATGACTATATTTGTGGCTGCATATCCGCGTATCAGATTCAGCGGATGGCAGGTCATAATAATCGGTATATTTTACGTAGGTGTGCTGTCCTCGTGTCTTTTCCTTACAAGGAGCAGTGCAGATATTTTTTATTCATGGCTTATACTCCTGTCCAGCTGGGGTGCAGATACGGCTGCATACTGTGCGGGTAAGCTCCTTGGAAAGCATCATCCTTTCCCGACGCTCAGTCCGAAGAAATCGGTTGAAGGCTGTATAGGCGGTCTGGCAGGTGCAGCTATACTTGGTACAGCTGTTGCTCTTATCATGCACAGACCGGTGCTGTCTGCGATATTCCTTGCTGTCATAGGTGCAGTCTTTTCGATAATAGGAGATCTCTGTGCTTCGGCATTTAAGCGGCAGCACGGTGCCAAGGATTACGGCAATATCATCCCCGGACACGGAGGTGTACTTGACAGATTTGATTCCATGCTGTTTACAGGAGCGGTTATATATATATGCGTAACATTTCTATACTAGGTTCTACCGGTTCAATAGGAACTCAGACACTTGAGATAGTAAGGGCGAATCCCGATCTTAAGGTCTGTGCAGTTTCATGTGACAGAAATATCACACTGGCGGAGAAACAGATCAGAGAGTTCAAACCGGAGATAGCAGCTGTATACAACAGGGAGGCCGCAGAAGAGCTCAGGCTCAGGACAGCAGATACGGGCTGCAAGGTGTACGCCGGTATGGAGGGTCTTATTGAAGCAGCAGTATGCCAGTCAGCGGACATAGTGCTGACTGCAGTGGTCGGTATGGTCGGAATTGAACCCGCAATCGCTGCGATCAATGCCGGTAAGGATATTGCGCTTGCCAATAAGGAGACGCTTGTCTGTGCCGGTCAGATAATCATGCCGCTGGCACGGGAAAAGGGAGTGCATATTTATCCTGTGGATTCCGAACATTCTGCAATATTTCAGTCTCTGCAGGGCAATGAAAAAAGAAGTGTGGAACGGATATTGCTGACCGCTTCGGGGGGACCCTTCAGAGGCTATACCAGAGAGCAGCTTGAGCATGTCACACCAGCAGATGCTCTCAGGCACCCAACCTGGAGTATGGGAAAGAAGATCACGATCGACTGTGCCACGCTTGTCAACAAGGGCCTTGAAGTGATCGAGGCTTCATGGCTTTTTGATGTACCTGCCGAAAAGATCAAGGTAGTTGTACATCCTCAAAGTATAGTTCATTCAATGGTTGGTTATGCGGACGGCGCGGTTATTGCACAGCTTTCATGTCCTGATATGAAGCTTCCGATATTGTATGCACTGTATTATCCTGAGAGAAGATGTCTTGACATACCGAGACTTGATTTCTGGGATATCATGGATCTGCATTTTGAAAAGCCTGATACAGTGGTATTTCCTGCTCTTGATCTGGCATACCGGGCAATCGGTATCGGCGGAAGTATGCCTGCGGTGTTTAATGCGGCCAATGAATACGCCGTATCGGAATTTCTTGCAGGCAGACTAAGGTTCTGCGAGATACCGATGATCATACAGGAAGCAATGGACCGGCATAAGGTTATTAAAAATCCCTCGGTCGAGGAGATAATTGCATTAAAAGAAGGTTTTAGGAATTGATTATTTTAAAGATATTAGCTGCGATACTCATATTTGGTATTCTGATATTTATTCACGAGCTGGGGCATTTCCTGGTCGCAAGGGCCTGCGGTGTCAAGGTCCTTGAGTTTTCTCTGGGGATGGGTCCGAGACTGTTTACTATTCACGGAAGGAAGACAGATTACTCGCTCAAGGCTCTGCCGCTTGGCGGCTCCTGCCAGATGAAGGGCGAGATGGATGACGATACAGGAGATCCGGACTGCTTTATTAATAAGCCGGCGTGGCAGAGAGGACTTATCATCCTTGCCGGCCCGGTCTTCAATTTCCTGCTTGCTTTTGCCGTTGCCATTGTACTGGTTGTCAGCCTTGGTACGGATAAGCCTGTCGTTAAGAGTGTCATGGACGGCTTTCCTGCGCAGGAAGCAGGTATTCAGGCAGGCGACAGCATAAAAAGGATCAATTCAAGACAGATACATCTCTACAGGGAGATAGGTATCTATGTCGCGATACATAGTGACAGTGATCTGACTGTCACTGTAGCGCGCGCGGACGGAGAGCATGTCTATACAGTAAGACCGAAGTATGACCATGAGTCAGGCCGGAATCTGATTGGAATGGTCTCATCGGGAGAGCAGACCATGCCGGAAAGCTTATGGGATACCATCAGGTACAGCTATTATGAAATGCGCTATAACGTGCTTACCGTTATAGATTCGCTTATTTATGTGTTCGGAGGCCATGCAGGCAGAGATTCCGTAATGGGGCCTGTAGGTATAGTAACGACAATATCAGATACTGTTGCTGAGGCAGCCCCCCTGGGCTTAAGGATATTGCTGCTTACCATTGCGGATTATATACTGCTGCTTGGCACGAATCTGGGCGTGATGAATCTGCTTCCTTTCCCGGCACTGGACGGCGGAAGACTTCTTTTTATCATATTTGAACTGATCTTCAGGAGACCGGTGGACAGGAAGATCGAAGGCTATGTGCATCTTGCAGGCTTTGCAATCCTGATGCTGCTGATGGTACTTGTTGCCTATAACGATATTGTAAAGCTCCTGCGGGGATAACACGCTCATAGATGGATCAGACAGAGCCTGCGTGAGAGTAAATAAGCAGATCACTAAAAGAGTTCCGGCTATGCATTGATAAATCAGCGTAGAATATAAGAACCGGGATCTTAGGTTCAGGCATATGATGCATGAAACCGGGTGCGAAGGAAACTTAGGCTGCTGAAAGGAAGAAAAGAATCTTTCAATAAGAAGGCATGAGGATCGCGACAGTTACGTGATAAAAACGAACATATTCATGAAAAAAATACCAACGCCTGAGCGGTGAATCAAGGAAGGCATTTATGAGAAATGACACAAAAAAGGTCAATATAGGCGGCGTTGTGATAGGCGGTGGCAGTCCGATCGCTATCCAGTCAATGTGCAATACGCGCACCGGAGATGTAAAGGCGACCGCGGCTCAGATACTTGCACTGCAGCAGGCAGGCTGTGATATCGTACGTGTTGCAGTTCCTGATATGACAGCGGCAATGGCACTGTCAGAGATAAAGAAGCAGATCAGCATACCTTTGGTTGCAGATATACATTTTGATTACAGGCTTGCCATCGCGGCAATTGAGCACGGCGCAGACAAGATCCGTATCAATCCCGGCAATATCGGCAGCCGTGATAACGTGAAAGCTGTAGTTGATGCAGCACGAGAGCGCTCGATCCCGATACGTGTAGGCGTCAATTCAGGCAGTCTTGAAAAGAGTATTCTTGAAAAGTACGGGCATGTGACCGCAGAGGGGATAGTAGAATCAGCCCTCGATAAGGTGCATATCGTGGAGGATCTTGGTTACGACAATATTGTGATAAGTATAAAGAGTTCAGACGTACCCATGTGCATCCGCGCTCACGAGCTCATCAGCTCACAGACACAGTATCCGCTCCATGTAGGCATCACTGAGGCAGGCACTCTGTACAGCGGCACGGTCAAATCATCGGTCGGACTGGGCATTATACTTAATGAGGGTATAGGCGACACAATAAGAGTATCTCTTACAGCCGATCCGGTTGAAGAGGTCATCTGTGCCAGACGCATATTGAAGACGCTCGGTCTCATAAGCGGTGGTATAGAAGTCGTGTCATGTCCGACCTGCGGAAGGACACAGATCGACCTGATCGGACTGGCAGATAAAGTCACAAGGCTTGCAGAAGGTTATGATCTTGATATCAAGGTTGCAGTGATGGGATGTGTGGTCAACGGTCCCGGCGAAGCAAGAGAGGCAGACCTGGGAANNTTAAGCAGGAGCTGGACGAGCTGCATAGGTCCAAGCATAATTAACCATTAAACAGAGGATTATTAATTACTGCGCATTTTGGAGAACTATTGTATTTACATTTGTAAGACGGCAGAACAGTACCGTTAAAATACCTGATTTTCCCCCACTCACCGTAGTGAGTAATGTGTCCGGAGCAGAGCAGCAGCCACGATCGTATATATTGCAGTAAAAGCAGGTTTATATTTATTGACAGGAATTGATAGGATAAGAAATATGAAATCATTTTGTGAAGCATTTCCATCATTTAAGACAGATGGCGAGCTAAAGGGAATATTTGAAATGAGTCAGGTGGAGCGGGTATCTGCTCCGCCTGATATGTCATGTATCAGCCTGTATCTGGTCATACCGCGGCTCATCGACAGGCATATGATCACAGCGATGGAGTCAGAGATAAAAGCTAAGCTGTTTCCGGGAAAGGATATTAAAGTACATATCCATGAACGTTTTGTGCTTTCTGAGCAGTATGATCCGCAGAATCTTTATGAAGCCTACAGAGAAAGCCTGCTTGATGAGATAAAGGCAGACAGTATACTGCAATACCGGATCCTTAAGCATGCAAAAATCGACTTTACACAGGACTCAATGCGCTATACGGCGGAGGATAATGATATCAACAGGCATCTTGTCGCAAAGCTTAACAGCTTTCTTACCGAGGTATTCAATGAACGCTGCGGGATCCCATGCAGTATCTCCTGTGAATTCACTGAACCGGAGCAGTATATTCATGCAGATGATACAGACCATATTGAATATGACGAGCCGAAACGCCGCGAAAAAACGGCTGAAGGCTTCATAAAGCCGGAGGAGATAAACAGCACTGACGCACTGGATACTGACGGCTGGTCATCCTCCGGTGATAATAAGAATAATTACCCGATGCCGGAGACTCCAATTGGTGATGAAAAGTCAGAAGGATATCAGAATAAAGCAGAAACATCTCCGGATAAAGCAGA
>DCHJ01000112.1:84641-86669 GCA_002314805.1 Lachnospiraceae bacterium UBA1755
TCCGGAAATGAAAAATGCATCTGACGGAAATGCTGATGTATCTCATGAGAAGGCAAAACAAACAGATGGAAATGCAGATGCACCACAGGAAAAATCAGGTGCATCCCGGAAATCTACAAATGCATCAGATGGAAATGCATATTCATCTCAGGATAAGTCAAAGACTGCTCAGGGAAAGAAGAGCGCTGAAGGTAAGGAAAATAAGGTAAAAAGCAAAGGCAAGAGCAGTACCCGTCAGAAAAAGACTGTCAATCCGGATGTCCTTTATGGTAAGGATTTTGAAGACAGCTTTACTCCGATCAGGGATATTTTTACTGAGATCGGAGAAGTAAATGTCAGAGGTAAGATATGTGATCTTGAATCAAGGCAGCTGGCAAAGAACAACCTGGAGCTGTATGTTTTTACCATGACTGATTTTACTGACTCCATTTCGGTAAAAATGTTTATAAAGGAGGATGACCAGGAGGCTTTCAGAGACGTCCTCCACAACGGTGATTTCATAAAGCTGCGCGGCATGACTGTCATCGATCGTTTTGACAATGAGCTGTCCATAAGTCAGGTCCGCGGTATCAAGAGGTGTGAAAACTTTTCAGAGAATAAGCGCAGGGACAACGCCGCGCTCAAGAGAGTTGAGCTTCATTGTCATACCAAGATGAGCGATTATGACGGTGTATCCTCAGCGGAGGCTATCATAAAGAGAGCCGCCGAGTGGGGAATGGATGCCATTGCAATCACTGATCACGGCAATGTTCAGGCATTTCCCGATGCATTCCATACCATTCAGCGTATGGGTACCCATCCTAAGATCATATACGGAGTAGAGGGGTACCTTGTTGACGATCTGACAGACATCATAGTGGATCCGGGAGAGCATACTCTTGATGATGACTATGTTGTTTTTGATCTTGAGACCACAGGTCTGTCAGTCAACACCGACAGGATCATTGAGATCGGTGCAGTAAAGATATCAGCAGGCGAGATAGTTGACCGGTTCTCCGCTTTTGTCAACCCGAGACGCCCTATCCCATACAGGATAGAACAGCTTACAGGTATCAATGATTCAATGGTATCCGGAGCTGACGGGATAGAAGCTGTACTTCCGGATTTCCTTAAATTCTGCGATGGGTGCGGGGTAGTCGCTCATAATGCAGCCTTTGACACAGGCTTTATCAAACGTGAGGCAGCTGCTGCCGGGATCAGCTGGACACCGGCAATCATCGACACGGTCACACTTTCACATCTGCTTTTGCCGCATCTTGGCAAATATAAGCTGGACTATGTAGCAAAGGCATTGGATATAAGCCTTGAGAACCATCACAGGGCTGTAGATGACGCGGAATGCACGGCACTTATATTCCTTAAGCTTGCTCAGATGTTGCGTGACAAGAGCGTAAACAGGCTTGCAGACGTCGCAGCACTTTCCAAGGCCGACCCGGATTTCATAAAAAAGCAGAATACGTATCATGTGATCATCCTGATAAAGAACGAAACCGGCCGTGTCAATCTGTACCGTCTTGTTTCCTATGCGCATATCGACTTTTTCAGCAAGAGACCGCGTATTCCAAAGTCTCTGCTTCAGAAATACCGTGAAGGTCTGATAATAGGCTCTGCCTGTGAGGCGGGAGAGCTCTATTCAGCTATCCTTAAGGGCGGATCACAGCAGGAGCTCAAGAGACTTGTGGATTTTTATGATTATCTGGAGATACAGCCGCTTGGCAATAATGACTTCATGATCGCGGACGAGAAATATCCGGTGAACAGCCGCGATGAGCTGATCGGCTATAACAGGCTGATAGTTGAGCTCGGAGAAAAATACAATAAACCTGTAGTGGCGACCTGCGATGTGCATTTTCTTGATCCGGAAGATGAGATATACAGACGTATCATCATGTATGGCATGGGCTTTGATGATGCGGACCGTCAGCCGCCTTTATATCTGCGCACTACAGAGGAAATGCTGGAGGAATTCAGCTATCTGGGATCAGATAAGGCTATGGAGGTCGTTGTGACAAACTCCCGTCTTATCGC
>DCHJ01000045.1:0-1694 GCA_002314805.1 Lachnospiraceae bacterium UBA1755
TCGAGCTTGAGATAAAGCATTTGCCAAGATGCGGGAGCGCATCAAGCACCAGTGCGCCGCATTCAGAAGAAGGCACCGGGCAGGTATCAGCCGGAAGTCCGAAGCTCTCTACTGCATCAATGTACGGTACACAGGTCAGCTGATCGATCTCTGATACAAGGAATACAGGCATCAGCTGATAGGGGATTCCCAGCAGATCCGGGAAGCCGGCCATGATCTGTCCCATTGTCATCTCGTCAATGAGGACTACCTTCTTGTTAAGCTCCTGCGAATTACCGTTCTTGGCATCTCCCTTTGCAAGGAACACCAGGTTCTCGCATACGTAGCGGAAGATGTCATATATCATGGTATGGCTCATCCTCAGCGCGCTGTCCCTCTGTCCTATAGTATTCTTATCCATGAAGGATACACAGCACATGTATGAAACCATCCATCTGTAATGGAGCGTAGTATTAAGTGCCGGGATGAGAGCCTTGCCAAAGGTGCCAAGCAGCATGCCCCACATCTTGAGCCACTGTCCGAAGTCGTAGATGGTATCCTTTACACCCCTCCACTCTCTTCTGGTAAAGGCCATTGCATCCTTGCGGTAGAGCCTTCCCAGACTTCTCTCACCGTGTACTACAAGGTCCCATTTGCGCGGAGCCTTGATGAAGGCTACAAACTCCTGACCTATCCGCTTGAAATCAAGCCCGATATTCACTGCCTGAGTGACAAACCACTTTCCGTAATCTGTCTCTCTTATTATCTCGCCCAGACAGCGGTTGAACTCCTTGATATTGGCACGCTGGAGCTCCCTGTTCATGTTGTTCTTAGCCTTAAAAAACTCAGGATTCGGATATCTGATCTTAGCCATTATTTGCCTCCTCCCTCGCCTTACGGATCTTCTTTATCTCCAGTGATTCCACAAATGCCTGGAACCTTGTCCTCAGCTGTCCTGAGGATTTTGCATTATACGGTCTGTCGATTGAAAGCACCGGCCATCCCTTTTCCTCACTCATGATATGACTCACGAGTGCTCTTTCAAAGCCCCAGAAATCACAGAACTTCATCTGCTCATAGATGATACCGTCTGCCTTATACTCCCTTGCCAGCCGGTCTGCAGTTTCCCTTCTCTGATGTACCTTTTCATCCGAAATATAACGCGCACACTCAGCAGTATCCAGGTAATGCCTGCATATCTGATCAAGAGCAGGTTCATCATCCTTGAGTTCGATCACCTCACGTCCCGGTACTGAACCGAAGCAATATCTGTCAGATACTACCATAGCTCCGCTGTCCTCGATGAGTCTGGTAAAGCCCGGATCATCTATCTCGGAGCCTACGACGGATACTCTTGCCCTGAACCAGGGCTTTGGATCCGGCTGGCGGGTCTTAAGCTCTTCCAGCGTCTCCCTCAGATATGGAAGGATGCATTTCTTGGGACAGGTATAGCTTACCAGATTGAGTATGTGATACTCATAGCCTGTGATCACCGGATTATCTGCCTTGCGCATCTCACCGATCTCGGTGAGTATCCTGCACACCTCATTATGCTCGGCTACAGCCTGACGTATTGCGCTGTCGCTGATATCCACGCCGTAGTTCTCCTGCATGACCTTAAGGAGCCTTATCTCCATCTGGATGCGGTACTGCTTTACGGTATAGCTCTCGACCTTATACGGCATATCCGTATGAGTGACGAAGAAATTGGGCTT
>DCHJ01000045.1:1793-5520 GCA_002314805.1 Lachnospiraceae bacterium UBA1755
AGGAAATTGAGACCTCCCTCAATACCTCGCTCCGTAAGAGCACGGGCATACTCGCAGGTATAGTTGGACATGTAGTAGGTTGCAATGTCGATGGAGCCTGTTCTTGGAGCCCGCAGTCTCACAGAAAAGCACTTATCGACATTGAGGAGCACCTCCGGGATATGGTAACAGGTGTACCCGATTGCCAGTCCTCCGTCGGCCTTTGCCTTCTCGATCAGCTCATTGTCTGCGTTATCGAGCAGGCCTTCAAAGTAAATCAGATGTTTTAAATCTCTCAAAGCTCTTTCCCCTTTCCCTGATCCCCGCAGTATCAGATTATTTCCAGCTTTTCAAGTGCCTGCGCTGCACCCAGCATGATCGGTGAATCCTGCGGCAGATCAAATACGCTCCTGCCCATTATGTCATTCTCTATATGCGCATTATCCGAACCGATATATCCGATTATGTCGGTATTATCTATCTTGATACGGTCCTTCAGATCCATATTTCCGAGTCTGTTGATGATAGCTCCGCATTTATCATACATGACAAGATCATCTGCCACCTTGCGGATCGTTTCGACAACATGAGTCCCCTTGAGACTGGGATCAGAGATAAGTACCAGATGTGTCACCTTCTCCATTACCCTGCGGTTGATCTGCTCGATGCCGGCCTCACCGTCGATCACGACGTAATCAAAGTCAGAACTGAGCATCTCGATCACTTCCTTGAGATAATCGTTGACCTTGCAGTAGCAGCCCGCAGCCTCCGGCCTGCCTATGGCAAGGAAGGAGAACTTCTTCTGCTCCACCATGGTCTCAAAGATCTTGTACCGGGCTTCCGAAAGCATTTCGATGGCTTCCCTCTGCTGACCGTTTTCCACCGAATCGATGATGGAACGCCGTATGTCATCAAGAGTAGCCGTCACCTCTACTCCAAGCGCGGTCGCCAGACCCACGGCCGGGTCTGCATCGATGGCCAGTATCTTTTTGTCCGGATACTTTTCAACCAAAATACGTAAAAAGGCCGCGCTGATACTTGTCTTACCAACGCCGCCTTTTCCTGCAACAGCAATAATCCTTGTGTTGTTATTCATTTGTTTTTTACCTCTGGAATCATCTTATAATAGCTCGGTAAATCTTAATAAAATTGTAACATATGGATATGACCTATTTCAATTGTTATTTTTTCGGTTGAACCGATTGGGGATTATTCGAAGAACTTATGATAACATTATTCCTCAGCTCCAGCTTCATATGCTCGCATGTCCTTCCTGCGGACATTCTGCATGCCTTACACGTCACTGATACTACTCCCGCACTGTCGTCAGAACAGCTGATGGCATCATTTCCTTGCGTATCCTGCAGGTGAAATGTTCCTGTGGGTGCACCCACTCCATCCTCCAATCAAAAAGGCACTCACATCATCTGCAAGTACCCGAAATTATTAGCCATGTTAAAATGCTCTTATTTCTTTTGCTAAACTAAACGGAATTATTTCACCGGGTTTTGTCTCTCCATATGCTCTTTCTCCATGCATATATTCCACTATATCCTTTGCTTTATAATCCTTAAACTTTGCGATCACCTTATCCAGTATGGCTTTTTCACCATCCGATAATACAGAATAATCCATATTAGCAGTTGGATATACATGAAGCATCGTATCATAATTGTAACTCATTTCCTCCTTAACATTTAAGTTCTCCAAATTCATTAAACTATAATGACCGACAGGAAGCGCACCCATAGGTTCATGTCGATATACCATACCCGTCATTGAACATCCGCTCTCAATGAATGATAAAACATCAGCATACCAAAGCATTTTCATCAGTTTTACCTTGAACAAATTACTTACCTTCCCGGCAATATAAGAAATCATAGCTTCAATTTTATCAATATTGAGTGTTGTATATCCATTTGAATCAGATGGCTCTTCAAAGCTTGCATACTCACCTTCAAATGTTTGTCTTGTAAGAAATTCCTTACCATATGAATCTAGTTTCTCGACAATCTTTGCCCTGATCTCTAAACGTTTCATTTCATGAAACTTATCAGCATTTTTCTTCAAGAATTCCAATGCCTGTAAAGGATTATCCTTAATCAGGCGAAGCATAGTATCATATGCTTCATCCTGGATTGATTTACTCTCATATCGTGAAATAGTTGCCTCTCCCCATCCCAGGAGTTTTGCAAGATCAACCTGAGACAGACCATAACTCTCTCTAATTGCTACAATCTCATCAGATGTTAGAAGCCCCATTTTTATTCGGTATGCATTTCTTGCATTAAGGAGATTTTCATTTGTCATTGCTCCAGTCTCAAATTCATTATCATCCTCATCAGCATTTGCACAAAAATAAAACCTCTCCTCGTAGGTTACTTCCTCACCTTTTAATAAAATGGTTGTGATCCTCTTCCTCTCTTCGATTTCATGTGTCTTATCACATAACGGACATGACATATGAATTTTTCTAATTAATGAATTGGCCTCCATTGTCTTACCTCCTTCATTATTCCATTAAGCATACGGAAATTCCATTTTATCCTTCGCATAATGAAACTACTTCTCTTTTATTTGATTGGTAACTAAGGAAAATCATTATCGCCCCCCACATTCGCTATCAATTGATAGTGTACTCCTCAATTGATAGTTTATCAACATTAGAACTAATAAGCATTTCGGCTCATTCAAGCGCATAAGACGAACCGAATCATTAAAAAAGCAGCCCCCGCCCTTGACAGGACGGGGACCGCCGTTTATTTATAAAGGATTATTAAGTGATAAATCAGTCGTCAAATCTTACACGGCCTGCATATGTTGTATGAAGGAGCTCGTGAGCCTTGTGTGAATTAGGCTCGCCAAGGAAGTCCGCATAGATCTTCTTGATGTCCTCATTCTCATGTGACTGGCGAAGCTTTGCTCTCTCATCCTCAGTGTAAAGAGCCTTAGCTCTCTTCTCCTGATATGTATCATAGATATCAATGTCTTCATTCGGTAAGAAGGTTGAACGTACGTATGGCTGACCGCCGCCGTTGATACATCCGCCCGGACATCCCATGATCTCGATGAATGTATACGGTGATGTACCTGCCTTGATCTGATCAAGGAGAACCTTGGCGTTCTTCATAGCTGATGCAACAGCAACCTTAACCTTCATGCCGCCCATCTCGATCTCAGCCTCACGGATACCTTCGAAACCACGAACCTCGTGGAACTCGATCGGACCATGATTCTTGCCTTCAAGTACGTAGTATACTGTACGGAGAGCTGCCTCCATAACACCGCCGGTAACACCAAAGATATGGCCTGCACCTGTTGCGTCATGAACGATTGCCTCATCGTAATCCTCGTCCGGAAGCTTAGCAAAGTTGATACCTGATCTCTTGATGATCCTTGCAAGCTCACGTGTTGTAAGAACTGCATCAACATCAGCCATACCGTTTACATCATCAGCAAGCTGCGGTCTCTGCTTCTCAAACTTCTTGCATGAGCATGGCATGATAGATACAACGAAGATATCCTTTGGATCGATGCCTTCCTTCTCTGCCCAGTAGGTCTTGAGCACTGCACCCATCATCTCGTGAGGTGACTTGCAGCTTGAAAGGTGATCGAGCTGATCCGGATAGTAATACTCAGCATAGTTGATCCAGCCGGGTGAGCAGGATGTGATCATCGGAAGGACACCGCCGTTCTTAACTCTGTTAAGAAGCTCTGTTCCCTCTTCCATGATCGTAAGGTCAGC
>DCHJ01000027.1 GCA_002314805.1 Lachnospiraceae bacterium UBA1755
GGGATAAATACTCTCATGAGGATCAAGGCTGCTGCTGTAAATCTTTTGTAAGATTATAGTAGCATATAGTTTATTGTACTTTTATTCCGGCAGGAATATAATTATCTACCGGAGGATACAGCTATGGCATACGCAGAAGACACAAGGATCATCGATAAGATAGAAGAGAAAAAGCTTTCTGTAAGTGAGATAATCGCGCTGGTTTATGATGCTCTCAGGGAAAAAGGCTACAATCCCGTGAACCAGATAGTAGGCTATATCATGTCAGGAGATCCGACATATATCACCAGCCATAAGAATGCCAGAAGCCTCATCATGAAGGCTGAAAGAGACGAGATCCTCGAAGAGATACTTAAGGATTATATTAACAACAGACTCAGGTAGTATCGTTTGCTACTGAAATATAAAAGCAATACCAAAAACTGAAGAGAGGGAAAAGAGAGCAAACCGGAAGGCTTGTTCTCATTTTTGCGTAATGCGGATCTTGGCTTTGGATTACGGCTCAAGGACTGTAGGAGTGGCGATGTCTGATGCTCTCGGGATCACGGCACAGCCCGGAGAGACCATAACCCGTGAAAAGGAAAATCATCTGCGCAGGACGCTGGCGCAGATAGAAAAGCTTATCGAGGAAAACGAGATAGGGCTTATCGTGCTGGGCAGACCTGTAAGAATGGACGGAAGTGACGGCACAAGGGTCGAAAAGACCGAAGAATTCAGGAAACTGCTGGAGGCAAGGACCCGGGTACCTATCCTGTGGCAGGATGAAAGGCTTACCACAGTGGAGGCAGACGGGATACTGTCGGATCAGGGAGTCGCAAGACAGGACAGGAAGAAGTATATCGACAGTGTGGCGGCCTCGATAATCCTCAGAGATTACATGAACGCAGCCAGTGAATAGACAGCATATAACAAGTGTTTTGTGCAGAAAAAATAAGTAGAAAGAGTAGAGAGAAAGAAATGACAGAAGACAATAAGATCATGATCACAGATGAAGAGGGCAATCAGATAGAACTCTTTGTCCTTGAAGAGACCAAGCTCAACGGAGCATATTATATCCTCACGACAGATGCGCCCGAAGGAGAGGACGGAGAATGCTACATTCTTAAAGATATATCGGGAGCAGAGGAAGAAGAAGCAGTCTATAAATTCGTCGATAACGATGATGAGCTAAGCTTCGTAGGCAGGATCTTTGCGGAGCTTATGTCAGATACGGAGGTAACAATTGAATAATTTCGGAGGCAATCCGCTTAAGAGACTCAGGGAAGTGAGCAGTATGGCCGGTATCGCAGGAAAAAAGAAGGGTGCGGCAGGAAGGAGCACAGGAGGACGGGTATCAGGCAGGCAGGAGTCAGAAAAGCAGGACAGTAAGAAACAGGACAGTAGAAAAACTGACAGCAGTAAACAGGGCGCCGGAGAGCAGGATATCAGGAAGAAAGAGACCGGGAAAGCAGGCATAAAGAAGCAGGATATCCTTAAGGCAGACGTCAGGAAGCAGAACAGCAAAAAAGCAGATGCCGGAAAGCGGGACAGCAAGACAGCAGATGCTAAGAAGCAGGATGTCAGGAAGGCGGACGCCGGGAAGCAGGATATCATGAAAATGAATGTCCGTAAGCAGACCGGCAAAAGCGCGGATGTGAAGAAACAGGATAACCGGAAGGCAGACGTCAAAAAGCAGGAGACGGCAAAGCCGGATAACCGGAAGGCAGATGCTAAAAAGCAGGACACCGGTAAAACCCGCAGCGGTGATCAGGACAGCAGCAGACAGACCGGTCTGACAGAAGGCAGGAAACACAGAGCAGCTGCACAGACTGAATCGTCAGCAGCTTCAGATAAACCGACGCAGTCAGCACCGGCTGCCGCAGCTGTGGCAAATTCAGCAGGAAAGCGCAGACGCTCTCCGGTAAAGGTAGACCTTGCAGCAGAAAAGGGTGAGACCGTCAGGATCATACCATTAGGCGGTCTTGAGCAGATCGGACTTAATATCACCGCCTTCGAGTATGGTGACAGCATCATCGTGGTGGACTGCGGTATCGCGTTTCCTACCGATGAGATGCTGGGCATAGACTGTGTCATACCTGATGTGACCTACCTTAAGGATAATATCAGCAAGGTAAAGGCATTTTTCATTACCCATGGACATGAGGATCATATAGGTGCGCTTCCCTATATCCTAAGGGAGATCAATCTGCCGGTATACGGTACAAAGCTGACCATTGCACTCATCGAGCACAAGCTGCGCGAGAACGGGCTTCTTGACAGCGCAAAGCTGCGGACAGTAAAGCACGGTGACTGTATAAAGGCAGGAGATTTCAGGGTTGAATTCGTAAAGACCAATCACAGCATCTCCGATGCATCAGCACTTGCGATATTCACACCCGCAGGTACTATCTTCCATACGGGTGATTTCAAGATCGACTATACACCGATCTACGGTGAGCCTGCGGATCTGCAGAGGATGGCAGAGATAGGCAATATGGGATGCCTTGCACTCATGTGCGACAGTACCAACGCATTCAAGGAAGGCTCCACTGCATCAGAAAAGACTGTGGGTAAACGTATAGATACCATCTTTGCGGAGCATCCCGACAGCCGTATCATCGCCGCAAGCTTTGCCTCCAATGTGGACAGAGTACAGCAGTTCGTCAATGTGGCAGATAAATACGGACGCAAGGTAGTTGTGGAAGGCCGCAGCATGGAGCAGATCATTGAGGTCGCCGGCAGTCTGGGATATCTGAAGATACCGGCGGGCACACTCATAAATATCGACCAGCTTAAAAACTACCAGCCCAAGGATACAGTAATAATCACAACCGGCAGCCAGGGTGAGTCTATGGCAGCACTCAGCCGTATGGCATCGGGTACCCATAAAAAGGTAGTGCTGGGCGAAGGAGACGTGGTAGTAATGAGCTCCAAGACAATACCGGGCAACGAGAAGGCGGTGGCAAGGGTCATCAACGACCTGTACATGAAGGGAGTAGACGTGATCCTTCACGATACCCACGTATCAGGCCATGCCTGTCAGGAGGATCTGAAGCTGATCTACGCACTCCTTAAGCCAAAGTATGTGGTACCGGTACACGGCGAATACATGCATCTGGTGGCACAGAAGGAGCTCGCTCTTTCAATGGGCATCCCGAAACAGAATATCTGCATCATGTCTTCCGGAGATGTACTTGAGGTAGGAGAGAGCAGATTCAAGGTGACCGGACATGTGGAAGCAGGTCCTGTCATGGTCGAGGGACTGAGCATCGGAGACGTAGGCAACGTAGTACTCAAGGATAGACAGAATCTTGCCCAGAATGGTATCATTGTAGTATCAATGGCAGTACAGCAGGGCACCGGAGAACTGGTGGGCGGACCGGAGCTCATAACCAGAGGCTTCATCTATGAAAAGGAAAACGAGGACCTTATCGACGAGCTGGAGCAGATGGTGTATGACAAGGCAGAGAGCCTGACCGGAGAAGGCACTGACCTGAACAGGCTGATCAATGACACAAGGGACATACTTAAGTCCCATCTGTGGAAGACGATAAAGAGGACACCGGTAATACTTGTCAACGTACTTCAGGTCAACGTATAAAGCATGAGTAAGACAACCAGACAGATCAATAAGATAACAAGCACCGTGATCCTGATATCGATCAGGGTCGTGGTGATTGCTGTGCTTATCGTGGTCACCGGCAAGGGTATCAAAGCAGCCTACAGCTTCGGGCACAGCATCTTTTATGCAGAATCTGCCGAGGAGGCACCCGGACGGGATATCACGGTGACTATCCGTGAAGGCACTGATGAAAAAGAAGCAGGAGAGATACTGTTCAACAAAGGGCTGATCAAAAACAAGTATTCCATAATCGTGCAGGCCAAGTTTTTTGACTACAAGGTCACACCCGGCACATATACCTTCAATACCTCTCAGACATCCAGGGAGATCCTGAAGCAGCTCAACGAAGGACCGCCGGCGGAGGAAAGATAATGCTGGAAGGAAACAGAATACCGGATTATATCGACAGTCTTATTCCGGCCAACAGCAGGCTGATCGAAGAGATTAGAAAAGAAGCAGTGGATATGCAGATGCCGATCATCAGACGTGACGGTGAGCAGCTGCTCAGGACCATACTCCGGCTCAGGAGACCAAAGAGGATACTGGAGATCGGGACCTGTGTGGGATACTCAGCGATCATCATGGCTGACAGCACGGATGAAGACTGTCATATTTATACCGTCGAGATAGGAAAGGCAGATTACGATATGGCTCTTGCCAACGTACGCAGGGCAGGCTGCAGTGAGCGTATCACCTGCTATCTGGGAGATGCCTCGGATAAGCTGCGCGAATATGCAGATGCGGGTGCGCATTTCGACTTTATCTTCATGGATGCAGCAAAAGGACAGTACATTAACTGGCTGCCGTACATCACAAAGCTTCTGGATAAGGGCGGAGTACTGCTCAGTGACAATATACTCCATGACGGAGATATCGTGGAATCCAGATTTGCAGTAGAAAGAAGAGACAGGACCACCCACGCAAGACTGAGGGAATACCTCTATGAGCTGACACACAGCGGGGATTATGTTACAAGTGTGCTTAATGCAGCGGACGGAATGAGCATAAGCGTGAGGACATAAAAACGCGGATGCTGACCGCGTGCGGAAACTATGCATGAGAGGGAGATATGGAAAAGACTATCAGAAAACCTGAATTACTCATACCGGCGGGAAGCTGGGATGTGTTCAGGACAGCAGTGCGCTACGGTGCCGATGCGATATACATCGGAGGGGAAGCCTTCGGCCTCAGGGCAGCGGCAAAAAACTTTGAGCATGACGAGATGGAGATGGCGATCAGATATGCACATGAGCATGGCGTAAAGGTGCATGTCACTGCCAATATCCTTGCGCACGATGCAGACCTTATGGATGCAGAGATATACCTGACAGAAGTGGGAAAGCTGCAGCCTGATGCATTGATCGTGGCAGACCCCGGCATGTTTGAGATCGCAAGAAAAGCAGCTCCGCATGTAGATGTGCACATCTCGACCCAGGCCAACAATACCAACTACGGCACCTACAATTTCTGGTGGAAGCAGGGAGCAAAGCGCGTAGTGGCAGCCAGAGAGCTTTCACTTGCAGAAATCAGAGATATCAGGGAGCATATCGACCCGGAAATGGAGATAGAGACCTTCATACACGGAGCTATGTGCATATCCTATTCCGGCAGATGTCTGCTGAGCAATTACATGGCAGGCCGGGACGCCAACAGAGGAGCATGCACCCACCCCTGCAGATGGAAGTATTCGATAGTGGAAGAAGAAAGACCCGGAGAATACATGCCGGTATTTGAAAATGAGAGAGGCACGTACATCTTTAATTCAAGAGATCTGTGCATGATAGAGCATATCCCGGAGATGCTTGCTGCAGGGATAGACAGCTTCAAGGTCGAGGGCAGGATGAAGACTGCACTTTACGTTGCGACAGTCGCAAGGACATACAGAAATGCCATTGATGATCTGCTTGAGTCTGAAGAAAAATACCGCAGCAATCTTGAGCACTACAAAGAAGAGATCGGTAAGTGCACATATCGTGAATTCACCACAGGCTTTTTCTTTGGCAGGCCCGCTCAGGATGCACAGATCTACGATAACAATACATATGTGAAGAATTACACATATATAGGTACAGTGGAAGGCACGGAAGGCGGCAGGATATGCTTCAGTCAGAAAAATAAGTTTTCTGTCGGAGATGAGCTTGAGGTAATGAAGCCCGACGGAAGAAATCTTTTTGTAAAGGTCATGTCCATCCTCGGTGACGGAGCAGAGCAGGAGAGCGCACCGCATCCTCAGCAGGAGCTGGCTGTAACATTTGACAAGGGAGAAGGTATAGAAATTGGTGACATCATACGAGCTAAAGCAGCAGAGCAGAATTGAAGAGATAGGCGTTGATACGCTGTTACTTTCACATAAAAAGACAGGCGCAAGAGTATTGCTCATGCCCTGTGAGGACGAGAACAAGGCCTTTGCAATAGCCTTCAGGACACCGGTAGATGACTCTACTGGTGTACCGCATATACTGGAGCATTCTGTGCTCTGCGGATCAGAAAAGTATCCATGTAAGGATCCGTTTATCGAGCTGGCAAAGGGAAGTCTCAATACCTTCCTCAATGCAATGACATATCCGGATAAGACAGTCTATCCGGTTGCAAGCTGCAACGATAAGGACTTTGAAAACCTTATGGATGTATATCTGGATGCAGTATTCAATCCCAATATTCACCGTGAAGAAAAAATATTCCGGCAGGAGGGCTGGCATTATGAGCTTGACAGTCCCGACGGAGAGCTTACCTACAACGGCGTGGTGTACAATGAGATGAAGGGTGTATATTCTTCCGCAGAGGGAATCATGGAAAGGGCGATCGGCAGAGTACTGTACGAGGGTCATACCTACGGCGAAGAAAGCGGAGGCGATCCCGACATTATCCCGGAGCTCACCTATGAAGCCTTTAAGGCATTCCATAAGAGATACTACCATCCAAGCAACGCTTATATCATACTCTACGGAAACTGTGATATGGACAGGCTCCTGGAGCGTATCGACAGGGATTATCTCTCAAAATATGACAGACTTGAAGTCGATTCAGAGATACCGCTTCCTGAGAAGTGGACTCAGAAGAAAGATGTCACGGTAGAATTCCCGATCTCAGACAGCGAGGATGAGGATAAGACAGCGATCCTCAGTATACACAACACTATCGACTGCGAGCTGGACCCGGTGGAGCTCACGGCAATGCAGATACTTGATTATGTACTCATGGAAGTGCCGGGTGCACCTATCAGGGAGGCTCTTATCGATGCCGGTATCGGAGATGATGTCGCCGGAGGCTTCTCGGGAGGCATACGCCTTCCATATTTCTCAATAGCTGCAAGGAATACAAGCATAAGCAGGAAGGAAGAATTCCTTGAGGTCGTAAGCCGTACCCTTAAGCAGCAGCGTGACGGAGGTCTCGACAGGATGGCTGTGACCGCCGCGATCAATGTACTTGAATTCAGGAGCAGGGAGGCAGATTTCGGATCTATGCCCAAGGGACTGATATACGGACTCCAGAGCTTTGACAGCTGGCTCTACGATGCGGACCCCACAATGCATATCCGATTTGAGGGTGTATACAGGACACTGAAGGAGAGGATAGAAACAGATTATTTCGAGAAGCTCATTGATAAATGGCTTATCAGCAATGACTGCAGCGCAGTGATCACCATGAAGCCGGTCAGGGGTCTTACCAGAGTAAGAGAAGACAGACTCAAGGCAAAGCTTGCAGCGGTCAAGGCATCTATGTCGGAGCCGGAGCTCCGTGATGTCATCAGACAGACTCAGGAATTGAAGAAATATCAGAGCGAGCCGTCGTGCAGGGAAGACATCCTTAAGATCCCGCTTCTTAAGCGTGAAGATATCAGGAGAGAAGTAATGGATATCAGCTACGATAAGCAGGTGGTCAACGGATACGATGTACTGTACTGCAATGTATTCACATCAGGCATAGCATATCTAAGGCTCATGTTTGATTTAAAGAATATACCGGCAGAGGATATCCCTTATGTGCATATGCTCGCCGAGATAATAGGCTACATAGATACATCCGGACACAGCTACGCAGAGCTTGCTACCATCATAAATATGTATTCGGGCGGTATCAGTGTCAGCACAGATTCCTTCCCGGTACAGTATAAAGCCAATAACAGCAGACTGGTACTGTCAGTAGGGGCAAAGGTGCTTTACGACAGGATCGGCTTTGCCTTTGATACAATGAATGAGATGCTCTTCGAAAGCAGACTTACCGATGTGAAGAGGATCAGGGACATCATTGCCGAGGTGAGATCAAGAGTCAAGGACAACATTCTGGATGCGGGACATCAGACTGCACTCAACAGAGCAGGAAGTGCCTTCAGCATAGACCGCTGGTTCAATGACCAGACACGTGGTATTGCCTTCTACCGTATGCTCGAAAGCTGTGATCCTGAGGAGCTTTCACAAAAGATCATAGAGATATCGCACAGGATATTCACAAAGGATAACCTTTTAGTACATGTGGTATGCGATGAGCAGGGCTACGGGATCGTAAAGCAGCATCTCAATGTCCGCTGCTATGAGGTATCAGCTTCTGATGAATATACTGTCAGGCTGCCGGAGAAAAATAAAGAGGCATTCACTTCGGCCGGCATGGTCAACTATGTGGCGCGCTTCGGCAATTATATAGATCACGGATACAAATATACCGGCGCTCTCAATGTGCTGCGTGTGATACTTAATTATGACTATCTGTGGAACAATATCAGGGTCCTCGGGGGTGCGTACGGCTGCTCATCGGTCTTCAGCACCACCGGCACGGTAGGTCTTACGACATACAGGGATCCCAATCTGCAGAAATCCGATGAAGTATTCATGAGGATACCGGAATATGTGAGAAGCTATGATGCAGATGAACGTGAGATGACCAAGGCAGTCATCGGAGCGATCAGCGATCAGGATGTACCGCTTACGCCGCTTGGCAGAGGACTCAGAGGACTGTGTTATTATCTTGGCAGGGTATCGGATGAGGACAGGCAGCGAGCAAGAGATCAGATCCTTGACGTGACTGCGGAGGATATCCGGGGGCTCGCGGACATGCTGGAGGCTACACTTGCAGATGCAGGAGTATGTGCGATAGCTAATGAGTCAAAGGCCGGAGAGGAAGTGGGATACTTCACCGAGATCAGGCCGCTCTATACGGACGGGTCAGTATCCTGATGAAGCATGGCAGCGGTCAGGAGGATGGCGCAGTGTCAGATAAGTTATGAAAAAAGCTGCTCTCCGAACTCGCTGATCTATATACTTTTATGGCGAATTCAGGGATATTTGTACTCTTACGAGATGGAGGATGACCAGGAGGCAGACAGATGGAAGAAGCAAAGAAAAAAAGCGGGTATGTGACGCTGATAGGCAGACCCAATGTGGGAAAATCAACACTGATGAACCGGCTGATAGGTCAGAAGGTGGCGATAACCTCAGACAAGCCGCAGACTACCAGAAACAGGATACGGACGGTCTATACAGATGAGCGTGGACAGATAGTATTCCTTGATACTCCGGGTATGCAGAAAGCCAGAAACAAGCTGGGTGAATATATGGCAGATGTGACCAGCCTTTCGATCGGAGATGCGGATGTGATACTGTGGCTGGTTGAGGCCGACAGCTACATAGGCGGTGGAGACAGGAGTATTGCCACACAGCTTAAAAGTATCGATACTCCAAAGATACTGGCAGTCAATAAGGCTGACCTGCTCAGGGATAAGAGAGAGCTACTGCCGATCATGGCAAAATTCAATGAGCTGCTTCCCGGATGTGAGATAGTGCCGATCAGCGCAGAGAAGGGCAGTAACTGTGATGAACTGCTCAATGTCATCTTCAGCTTCATGCCTGAAGGACCTATGTATTTTGACGAAGAAACAGTCACCGATCAGCCGGTGAAGCAGATCGCAGCCGAGATGATAAGGGAAAAAGCTCTCAGGTTCATGTCAGAGGAGATCCCGCACGGGATAGCGGTCGTCATCGACAGGTTTGCCTGGAGAGAAGAAGGACTGTACGATGTGGAGGCGACCATCGTATGCGAGAAAGAATCTCATAAAGGGATCATCATCGGCAAAGGTGGATCAATGCTCAAGCGCATTGCGACTGCAGCCCGCATCGACATCGAAGAGCTGACCGGAGAGAAGGTCAATCTTAAGGTCTGGGTCAAGGTCAAGGATGCCTGGAGGGACAGCAGTACCCAGATCAGGAATTTCGGGTATGACTGTACCCAAATCTAAACCCTCTCTCTTCACCACCTCATCACAAGAGGCCGAAACCGAGAAAATACAGAAGTCTTGGAACCAATCCCAGGCTTCTTTTTATTTGCTCCAAAACCTCATCAAACCCTTATGCCATATAGCTTTATGGGTAATAGAATTCTCATTCTTTTTCTCATCAGTTCCTCAAGGGCTGCATTTGCTCTCTCAATCGCTCTCAGAGGTACCACCATATGAGTCATTCCTCGAGCAGTTGCTGCCGTAGTCTTTCGAATTATCGGACCGTATCAGAAAACATTGGTTTTTCCGGTCACAGAAATGTGGCCGCAAATCTTTGTCCGGTACGCGCTATGGAGCATTTACTTAACATGACACGTAAGTGAGGAGAAAATTGCACACATGCTGTTTCGAAAAAAACAATATATTGAATATTTCGAAGTGAAATTATACAATTTTCCCAAAGGAGCAATGAATATGAAACTGATAGAAAGGCCCCTGTATATTGAACGACTGAAAACTGTGAAAGGAACACCTGATAGCATCACGGCTGATGGAACTCATCGGCTTTGAAGATGCTGCTATGCTGCTTATGAAGGACCACGCTGTTGCATGGGAGTATCTGCAGGGGAAGTGGTATTCATATGATGGAAGTTACTATATCGACTGTACAAGTGAGAATTTTGATTCCAACTTTCCAGGTGCGGATAAAGGACAAGTGCTTATAGAGGATGGAGTCATGTACTTTTCCGAGTACGAGGATATGCATGATATGCTAAATTGGTTAAGGCTTACCGTAAAAGACAAAGATCAGTGCGAGGTGTACTGTTTTGGAGAGAACCAGGAGTATCTCATGTACAGGGAACAATGAATTAGATGAATGAGTATTTGAAAGTGCATTTAAGATGATTATTAAAACGGGGATTGAATCAAAAAGTATCATACAAAGAAAAATCTTTTCGGAAAACTTTGCTGTCGCATTGGTCGAGGAGCTTTCATGTGTAGGCGCGGGACTTGTTGATGGCTTGATTATCAGTATTGCACTGGGAAGTACGGCAATGGCTGCTGAAGGTATGATACATCCGATTTTCAGTGTGACAGGGATCATATCAGGTGCAATGCTTCTTGGGATTAAAAAGCTTTGCACCAGCCTGATGTGTAAGAATGAGAAGGAGGAAGCGCAGGAAATATATTCTGCCGCAGTCCTTTTTGCATTGGGTATTTCATTGCTGATTGCAGCTTTGTGCATAATATTCTCAGGTAATATCATCAGTTTTCTCGGAATTAAAGATAAGGGCTCTCAATTGTTCCGCGACGCAAAGGCATATCTTCTGGGTCTGTCTTTTGGAGTACCGTTCCTGATACTGGTTCCGGTAGTGACTCCGGCCATGCAGCTGTCCGGCAGAAAAACGACGATCAAACTGTCACTCGTTGCCATCATGGTGCTGGATATTCTGTTTGATGTGCTCGCCGTTGTCCTCAGCCTGGGAATGCTGGGTATTGGTCTGGGTACAAGCCTGGCTCAGCTCATAGGCTTCATTATCCTGATATTCCCGACAAAACAGGTTCCTGCGCTGAGAGTGAAGCTAAGTAGGGTACATTTCGGTCACCTAAAACGTATAGTGAAAGAGGGAATGCCTAACATAGTTCGCCGCCTGTGCAATGTGATCAAACCGATAACAGTTAATAGGCTGCTCATGATTTTTGCCGGCAGCTGCGGAATGACGGCAATGTCGGTAAGAAACAGTATAAGCAGCTTTGCAGCATGTATCGGAGCAGCAGTGGGGGCTGCTGTGCTGACACTGACAGTTGTGTTCGCAGCGGAGCATAACGGAAAACTGTTGAAAAATCTAAAGAGCAGGGCCTTCAGGTATGTACTTGCCGTAGTAATACCATCAGCAGTTCTTCTTTTTGTTTTTTCTTCCCGGATAGCAGCAGTATATGTTCGAGACGATGCCCTTGCTCTCGCTTATGCAGTAGAGGCAATAAGGTTCATGGCAATAGATCTCGTGCTCATGGCAGTGATGGCAATACTCATGGGTTACTGGCAGGGAATCGGTTACACAAAGGAAATCAACAGAATCATAATTTTAGAGAAGTTGCTGTATCCGCTGATATCAGTTGTGATTTGTTACCTTATATTTGGGATCAGGGGAGTATGGATATCATTTCCGATTTCCACCATGCTGACGATCATTACCTTTGGAATAATCAGCTGTATTAAGACCAAAAAGCTGATACTGCTTCCTATCCCGGATGATTGCAGTATTGCTGAAACACAAATGCTGGAATGCGTTGTGCGCGATATCGATGAAATCAGCAGAGATGCACAGGATATCCAGCAATTTTCAATAAATGCAGGGGTCAATGCGCGTGACTCCCAATACATTGCGTTGTGCTTTGAAGAGACTGCCTGTGTAATACTCCAGCGTGGCTGCGCGAAAAATGAGAATGAAAAGGCTTTTGACTGCTTCATTTCTGTTACAGACGACAAGGTCGTTATGAGATTCAGGGATAATTGCATAGGCTTTAAAGCGGTTTCCCGTTTTGATATGTTTACTTATGATTATGAGCATCCGGAGAATCATCTGGGAACAAGAATAATCATGAGCCGTGCTAAAAAAATAGAATGGGTAAGTACATTCGGTTTTAATAATCTGATAGTGGAGTTCTGATTTGTCCACAGGCTGATCCGTAGAGATACTGGTCAGCTTTTTATTTGCGGGGGCGCAGCTCCACGCTCATACATTCGGAAGATATTCCTATTGTTCACCGGATATTGATCAATGAAAACAGGAAGATAGAAGCCATGTACCGACAGCAATATAAATGTTCAGGATAAAAAGCGGGGAATATGTTGAAAGTGTCCAAAAACTCCGCTGTTTTTTCGGCATTTTTTCGGGAATACGGGAGTTGCAATATAGTGAAGCTCAGATTAAACTGAAATGTGTTATCGTTCACAGTGATGAAATTTTCGGAAAGGAAGTGCTGCATAATGTGCGACACGGAAGTCAAGATGGAGAATTACATTCTAGAAATGAAGAATATCACCAAGACCTTCCCCGGGGTTGTGGCTCTGGACAATGTTAATCTTAGCGTATGTCCGGGGACTATCCATGCTCTCGTAGGAGAGAACGGAGCAGGAAAATCAACTCTCATGAAGATCCTTAACGGTGTTTATTCCGCGACTTCAGGAGAAATATATCTTGAAGGAACAAAGCTGGAGCTTAAAGGAGTCAAGGATGCCCAGGCGGCAGGGATCAGCATTATTTATCAGGAGTTCAATCTCATCAATACATTGACAGTAGCTGAGAATATCTTCCTTGGACGTTACAACGGAAAGAAGACAGTTAAGTGGAATGTGCTGAGGGATGAGGCAAAGAAGCTCATTGAAAGCCTTGGCTTCAGCTTCAGTGTAGACACTGTAGTCGGCAGATTATCAACAGCCGAGAAACAGCTGGTAGAGATCGCAAAGGCACTTTCACTTCATTCCAAAGTGATCGTTATGGATGAACCGACATCATCTCTGACAGAGAAGGATGTCGATATGTTCTTCCCTATTATCGAAAAGCTGAAGGCTGACGGGATCACGGTTATCTATATTTCTCATAAGCTTGATGAGATATACCGACTCTGTGACAATGTTACTGTAATGCGCGACGGCAGGATCACCGGCAACAGTGCAGTTAAGGATATCACAAGAGACGAGATCATTGAGCTGATGGTAGGCAGATCGCTTGATATGGAATATCCTGCAAGAACCAATAAGCCCGGTGAGGTCGTCCTTCATGTGGAAAAGCTTTGCAGGAGAAATGACCTTCACGATATTACCTTTGATCTCCGTAGGGGCGAGATCCTCGGCATTGCAGGACTTGTAGGTGCAGGACGCACAGAGCTGGCAGAGGCTCTCTTCGGAGCGGACCCTGCTGAAAGCGGAGACATCATTCTCAACGGAAAGAAGGTCGTCATAAGGTCAACGCTTGACGGCAAGAAGAATTCGATCGGACTTGTCACAGAAGACAGAAAAGAAACCGGTCTGGTACTTCCAATGAATGTTACTCAGAATATTACTATTACAGATCTTGACAAGGTAACCAGGAATCTTGTCGTCCGCAAGAGTGAGGAGAAGGTGTATGCCGAGAAGTATGTCGAGGCTCTTAAGGTAAAGACTCCCTCGATCAATCAGACGATGAACAACCTTTCAGGCGGCAATCAGCAGAAGGTAGCCCTTGCAAAGTGGCTTTATTACGATGCGGATATCCTGATCATGGATGAACCCACAAGAGGTATTGATGTAGGTGCAAAGTTTGATATTTACTGCCTTATGAATGAGCTTACGGCCAAGGGCAAAGCGATCATCATGATCTCTTCCGAGCTTCCTGAGGTCCTGGGGATGAGTGACAGAGTCCTTGTAATGCACGGAGGAAGGATCAAGGGAGAGCTTACCGGCGAGGCAATGAACGCAGAGACGGTCATGAAGCTTGCAATTGACTGAGAAAGGAGGGAACCGTAATGGAGAAAAGGGATTTTAAGTCAAAAGCTAAAGATTTTATTTTCAGTAATGGTATCCTCTTTGCAATTATTTTATTGATAATTATTACGGGTATCATTGAACCGAGCTTTTTCGCGTGGAGCAATCTGCTGAACGTATTGAGGCAGATCTCAGTTAACGGAATAGTAGCCTGCGGTATGACAGTATGTATCATGTCGGGCTGTTATGACCTTTCCGTCGGCTCCATAGTTTCGATGACAGGTGTATTCACTATTATTTCACTTAATGCAGGCACTCCGGATATCGTCTGCATTCTCATAGGACTGGGTATCGGACTTGCGGCAGGTATCGTCAACGGTACACTTATTGCAAGCATCAACGGAAGAAGCGGAGAGGCATTCATTATCACATACGGAATGCAGGTAGTTCTCGGTGCAATTGCACTTTTCCCGTCCAAGGGCCTCTTTATTTCCGGAGATGTCCATGAGGGTCTTTTCAAGACAATGGGTGATGGCAACATGCCGATATATATCTTCCTGGCAGTAGCGATCATCCTGCAGCTCGTTATCAGCAAGACTCAGTACGGACGTCATCTCTGCTACATCGGCAACAATATGGATGCGGCCAAGATGAGCGGTCTTAAGGTCAAGCCCAACAGGATAAGCTATTATGCTATCTCGGGCTTCCTTGCAGGACTGGGCGGAGTTGTTCTCTGTTCAAGAGTTACATCCTCCAATCCCACAGCAGGACTCGGATATGAGATGAATGCAATTGCTGCTGTAGTTGTAGGCGGAAACAGTGCATCCGGAGGATCGGGATCAATAATCAGGACTGTTATCGGTGCGGTAGTAATAGGTATTATGAGCAACGCACTTAACATTCTCGGAATATCAACAAACTACCAGCTCACAGTCAAGGGCTTCCTTATCGTACTTGCAGTAGCACTTGATATTATCAGTAAGAAGAGGAAGAGTTAAGGAGGATAAGCAGATGAATAAGATAAAATCAATCAAAAAAGAAGACCTGCAGTCATTCCTTATCGAGAACTTTGTAGCCATCCTTCTTATTATCTTTGTGATTTTCATGATATTTTACCGCAGGTCATTCAGCTCGTGGTTCAATATCACAAATATTATCAATGACTGTTCGATGTACGGAATTACGGCACTTGCAATGACGGTATCTGTTATCTGCGGTGAGGTTGACCTTTCGGTTTCGTCAGTGTATGCCTGGGCAACATGTCTGTTCTGTATCCTCTGCGATCATATGTCGGTATTCCCGGCATTCCTTATTACGATGCTCACGGCACTCGTATGGGGTACGATCAACGGATTGCTGGTATCAAGGCTTCGCATGCCGGCATTTGTCGCAACGCTTGGATCAATGTATTTTATCAAGGGACTGGCATACTTTATTACTAAAGAGCAGCCGGTCAATACATCAAACGAGGCTCTCAAGGCAATCGGTGAGATAAACATCGGAGGTATCACGATAGTCCCGCTGGTATTCATTATTGTACTGGTATTTCTGTACTGGTTCATGAAGTATACCGTTGCAGGCCGTGCGATTTATTCAACGGGCGGAAACTATGAGGTCGCAAGGCTTTCAGGTATCAATGTAAAGTTCTACAAGATGCTTGTATTCATCATTGTGTCGACCGGTGCTGCATTATCAGGGATCATGTACTGCACGCGAGTTTACTCCGGCGCGGCAACATATGGCTCGGATCTTACCATCTGGGCAGTTGCAGCGACAGTTATCGGAGGCACATCGATGTCGGGAGGTGCAGGCGGTGTTCACAGGACAGTGATCGGAGTCCTTCTCATGGGTATCCTCTTCAATGCGCTTACACTTTTGGGTGTTGACGGTTCAATGCAGAGATTTATCCGCGGTGCTGTTATGATCGTAGTTATTCTTTTTGATGCAGTTCTCAGAATGCAGAGAAGCAATAAAAAGTAATGGTCAGCAATGACCGGTTAAATTGATTTAGTCTTCGAAGCGAAGATTAAAATAAAAAATGGAGGAAACAATAATGAAGAAAGTCTTAGCATTGGCACTTGCATTAGTAATGTGCGTAAGTCTTGCAGCATGCGGCGGTTCAAAGAAGGAATCCGAAGGACCAAAGCGTATTTTCATGTCAGCGGCTTATTACACAGCACCATATGGCTCACCTCTTATGGCTGCAGTAGAGGCTCGCTGCAAAGAATTAGGGTATGAGGTACAGATCGTTGATGGTGAGGCTAACGGCGACAAGCAGCTCACACAGGTTAAGACAGCTGTAGCTGACGGGTTCGACGGAATCATTTACTGGCCGGGCGATTCAGCATCTACACCTCCTGTTGTTAATTACCTTAATGAGTCGGGTGTTCCGTGGATGAATATCAATACTCTTCCGGATGATTCTGTAATCGATGACTGCACGATCGTTGCTTCAGATGAGCTCCAGATAGGTAAGGAGCTTGGAAAGCTCGTTGTAAAGTACTACGAAGAAAACTTCCCGGGCGAGGAGATGGGTATTGCATACATCGAGGGTGATTCGGGATCAAGCTATACGATTCACCTTACACAGGGTATCAACGAAGTACTTGCAGATTATCCGCAGATCAAGATCCTCAATGATCATCAGTATTCTAACTTCGATCCTACACTTTCTATGAACATCATGGAAGACATGATCACAAAGTACGGTGATGACATCGATCTCGTTCTCTGCCAGGACGGTGGTATGTTCCAGGGTGCTTACAACGCACTTGAGGCTGCCAACAGACTTGGCACATGCGGTATCATCTGCCAGGGACAGGACCTCATCGTTAAGGATAAGCTCCTTTCAGGAGAACTCTATGCATCAGTTGCACAGGATCCTACAACAGAGGGTTCACTTTCAGTAGACGTTCTCGACAAGCTCATCAAGGGTGAGAAGGTTGATCACTGGACATATACTCCTACAGGTCCTATCTTCAAAGAGGATGTAGATAAGTTCAGCTGGTTCTGATTTCAGTTAATTGATCTGATACTGCAGGCTCCTATTGGGCCTGCAGCATCAGTCATCAGCTGAAGGAATGAGTCTTTCGTTCCCTCAGCTGATGATTAAAAAAGCAATGTCGAAAGGAGAATATCGATGGCATATTATAACACTGCTGAGACTGAGGCACGCCTCAGTAAGGTACACGCATTACTGGAAGCTAAGGGTCTGGATGCAGCACTCATCTATTTTGACGAGCTCAACGTTGCAAACGGATGGTATCTGACAGGATGGCACGGACAGTTTGAAAAGGGCGCAATACTGGTTCCGCTTCACGGAGAGCCATACCTGCTTGGAGGACCTGAATCAGAGCCGTTCGCACAGATGGACGCAGCAATAAAGAAGGTGCGCTGCTTCCCTGTATTCATGGTACCGAATGAGGAATATCCCAACGCAACTATCATTGACTTTGCACAGCTCAATGAGGAACTCAAGGCAGCCGGTACAGTACTCAACAAGATCGGCTATGTAGGCACAGATTCAATTCCTCATCAGATCTACGAAGACTTCAGAAAGGGCTTTGGCGGTGCAGAGCTCATTGATATCACCGGAGAATATGAGACACTGCGTGCATACAAGAGCGAGTGGGAGGATGAACAGCTCAGGAAGGCCGTAGAGCTCTGCGATATCGCATATGACAAGATGGTGGCTGCTATCCGTCCTGACGGGTATGAGTTTGAAGTAGCTGCAGCAGGAGAGTATGAGTGCCGTCTGCGCGGAGCAGACAGCTTTGCGTACCAGTGTATCGTAGGATCGGGAGAGAGAGCTAAGGCGGTAGTGCCGACAGCAACAAACCGTCAGATGAAGGACGGAGAGCTGGTAATGATCGGTATTGCTCCAAGATTCAACGGCTATGCCGGAACCTTTGGCGATACACTGCCTGTTAACGGTGTATACACACAGAAGCAGAAGGACCTCATCAATTACATGAGGGAAACCTTCCGTCTTACATATGATATGCTTAAGCCCGGCATGACAGGGCGTGAGATCGATGTACCGGGAAGAGCATACTACGAGAAGCATGGTCTCGGAGAGTACATAGTATGTCCGTTTGCTCATTCAATCGGACTTATGGAAGCAGAGTCACCGTTCTTCGGACCAAACGGAGATTTCGTACTTGTACCGGGAATGGCAGTAATGGTAGATGTAAGCTTCTTCGGACATCCGGAGCTTTACGGCGGAAGGATCGAGACCGGCTTCATCATCACAGAGACAGGTGCAGATCCGATGTCACAGAAGATGTTTAACCATTTCATGAAGGATCTTTGATAATTGATACAAAGGAGAAAGAGGGACAATGGCAGAGTTAGGATATAAGAATTATATGTTTATTGATGGCGATCTTCCGGGCAACGGACCGGATCCGGAGCTTCCCGGCCATGAGGCAGTGATGATCACAAATAAGAATGATCAGGATGCTCACATTATCTGCAACTTCTATTTTGAGGATAAGGAGCCTGTAGAGGGTCTTCACCTTACAGTTAAAGCAAAGAGAGTTGCCTGCTACCATGTAGATCAGCCATTCTGCGATGAGCAGTATCAGGTACCAAACGGACAGTATTCTCTGGAGCTTATCTCGGACATTCCTGTCTGCGCGGCATTCGGCCGTCTTGACAGACGTCATGAGCTCGGATATTACTCAACCGGATATTGTGCTATTTGATCTGAACCAGTCAAAAGGGGCTGTCGCACTATTGATTAATTAACCAATGGGGCACAGCTCCTTTTTTGTGGGTGCGGGTGCGCATCCGGAGGCTTATCACAGCCTCCTGTCAGGCTCATTCAAACTCATCATCGGCGAAATACTTGCCCAGCTTATCAAGCTTATCACAGCCTCCCGTCAGGCTCATTCAAACTCTTTCGCAAGGGTATCATACATGACCAGTGTGGGAGCCTTGTGACCTGTCCATAATTCATATGCAAATACTCCCTGCTCGACTAGCATCGTAAGCCCGGGAATTACTTTTGCACCCCTGTTTTTCGCCTTCCTGATGAAGAGAGATTCTACGGGACAGAACACAACATCGCCTACTGTCATATCAGCTGTGATGGTATCGTAGTTTATGTCTACTACCGCATCTGAATCCGGGAAAAGGCCTACAGAGGTTCCCTGAATGAGTATGTCGGTATCTGAAGGAATGGCAAGACCTGATGTCCACGGCAGAAAGTCTGCTCTTGCGGCAGTTCTGCTATTGATGATTTCAACAAGCTCCTGTCCTCTGGACTGCGTACGGTTGACAACAGTAATATGAGAGACACCTGCAAGAGCACATTCCACAGCAATTGCCCTGGCTGCTCCGCCGGCACCAAGAATAAGTACTTTTGCATTTTCGAGTTTTGTCCCGGCATTCCTTAATGCACAGACAAAGCCCTTGCCGTCTGTGTTATCGCCTGTCCATTTACCGTTTCTGCATATTGCAGTATTTACAGCTCCGATTATCGAAGCAGCTTGTGTAAGCTCATCCAATAAAGGGATCACTGCGATCTTATGGGGCATTGTAAAGTTCATCCCCAGAAAACCGGCGGCAGCAGCTCCGTCAAGCGCAGTCTTAAGATCCTGAGGGAGCACCTTCATCGTGATATATCTGTAATTAAGACCGTCATGGGCAAAGGCAACCTCCATCATAACGCCCGTTGGATTGGCATCCACCGGATCTCCAAACAGACCTATCAGTTCGGCACGGTAATTCTTTTCCATATTCTGTTCCTCCATTTATCTGGTGGTAGTGTCTAATCGAC
>DCHJ01000097.1 GCA_002314805.1 Lachnospiraceae bacterium UBA1755
CCTGAGGAAGAGATGGACGAAAACATGATAGTGCCGCGATAACGATCCCGTAAGGCTTCTGCAGAGGAGTGAAAGGCGGACACGTGCATGACAGCGTATCGGGCAGGCGCGGCTGCGAAGCAGTACGGACATAACACAGCAGACGGAAAAACCGGGTAAGCGAAACGGCTGTGAAAGCGGATCGGGCGGCAAGTGACCGGGTGTGATATATCCCGGGAAAATATAGCAGGATACAAAAACAGATCAGGAAAAGCAGGTCAGGAAAAGCAGGTCAGGAAAAACCGGAGTCGGAGACATCCGAATAACCATGAACGTTTTGATAACGGGAGTTACAAGCTTTATAGGGCGCGCCCTTGCGCGGGAGCTGATCTCCGAAGGCTATGAGGTCTACGGGGCAGTGCGTCCTACGTCCCGCAGCCGCGGCAGCATTGAAGAAGAATTGCCAAGGCTGCATATCATCGACTGCGACATGGACGACTGCGCCGCCCTTGCGAAATACGTGCCGGAGCTTCCGACCATGCATGCCTGCGTACATCTGGCATGGGAAGGTGCAGGCAGGGCAGGCCGCATGGACAGAGCCGTGCAGGAGCGCAACGGGGACAACACCCTGGAGCTGCTGGAGGCCGTACATAAGCTGGGCTGCGGCCGGTTCATCATGGCCGGATCCCAGGCGGAATACGGCGTGACACTGGAGAGAGTGCAAAGCGGCGAGGCGGCAGATCTGCCAGAAGAGGAGTCACGCAGATGCTTTCCGATATCGGAATACGGAAAAAGCAAGCTCAGCATGCTCAGGCGCTGCGGAGATTTCTGCACGCAGCACGGCATGACCTATATTCATTGCAGGATATTCAGTATCTATGGTGTGGGCGATCATCCGGGTACACTCATGAGCAGTATAATAGCATCATTTATTGCGGGTGCGCATATTGACCTCTCCTCCTGCGAACAGATGTGGAATTTTCTCTATATCACAGACTGTGCCAAGGCACTGGCAGATCTCGTAAGCTGCGCATTTACGGTTTCGGAGGATGACATTATTACGGAGCATGTGGTCAATATCGCATCGGAAGATACAAGACCGCTTAAGGACTTTGTGCAGGCGGCAAGAGACGTGATCGGAAAAGGAAGCTATACTCTGGGAGAGCCTATGGGAGGACCGGAGGGCACGCCATATCTCGATCCGGATACAGAAAGGCTATACGAGCTTACGGGCTTTGTACCGCAGGTAAGCTTTGAAGAGGCAGTCAGAAGGATGGAGGCTTCTTATGGAGGGCAGCGAGATGAGTAAGAAGATCAGCGTGGTTATTCCGTGCTATAACGAAGAGGAAAATGTGCAGGCAATAGCTGCAGCTGTTGAGGATGAACTCAGGACACAGTGTCCTTCCTATGATTACGAGATCATATTTATTGACAATGATTCGGGTGACAATACACGTCCGCTTATCAGGCAGCTCTGTGCAGGCAATCCCAGGATCAGAGCAATATTCAATGCCAAAAACTTCGGTCAGTTTTCAAGTCCGTATTACGGCATGCTTCAGGCAACAGGAGATGCTGTGATACTTGTAGTGGCAGATTTCCAGGATCCGCCGGAGATGATAAGAGAGTTTGTCAGGGCTTGGGAAGAAGGCTACAGGATCGTTATCGGCATTAAGAAATCCAGCAAAGAAAGCCCGCTCATGTATGGTCTCAGGTCGATATATTACAAGCTCATCAAGAGGTTTTCGGATGTGGACCAGATAGAGCATTTCACAGGCTTTGGCATTTATGATAAAGCCTTCATCGAGGTACTAAGGAAGCTGGATGATCCGACACCGTTCCTTCGGGGTATCGTGGCAGAGCTTGGCTACAGACGCAAGGAGATACCCTATGAGCAGCCGCAGCGCCGGGCCGGAAAGACACATAACAATTTCTATACTCTGTATGACGGAGCAATGCTCAGTGTCACAAGCTATACAAAGGCAGGGATGCGCATAGCAACCTTTGCGGGAGCGATCGTCGGAGTATTGAGCTTTCTGGTCGCGCTGGCCTATCTCATCATGAAGCTTATCTGGTGGGACCGCTTTGGCGCAGGCATGGCACCTCTGGTGATAGGAATGCTGTTTCTGGGAGCGATCCTGCTTTTCTTCATCGGCTTCCTGGGGGAGTATGTACTTACCATCAACCAGAGAGTTATGAAGAGACCGCTGGTGGTCGAGGAAGAAAGAATCAATTTTTGAGGATATGAGGATGGAAGTATCACGATACGGATCCACCGGGCGGGGGTTTTGTCTGATATCGGTCTGAATTCTCACGGCAGAAAACCGGCGACAGGTGGAGCCGGCAGCAAAGCGACAGCGACAAAGAGTCAGCGACAAAGATCCGGCAAGAAAGAGTCAGTCACAAAGAGTCATCAGCAAATAGTAAGTAATCAGGGAAAGTCAGCAATGAAATTTAAGATAGACGTCATCCGCGTCAGGGAAAAGCATATACAGCTCAACGGCTGGGCAGTCGGGAAGGATCCTATGTCAGCCGCGGAGTTTAAAGTAACGGAAGAGAATGGCACACCCGTTAATTTTAAGGCTGTATCCACACGCAGGGATGATGTCAGTATGATCTATTACAAGAAGGTCATTGACAGGGATCTGGGCTTTGATATCACCTTTGATTATGAACGGGGCAGGACATATTGCCTCTATATCATCTGTGAGAATCAGATGAAGCGGGTGAAGTTCAACGAAGAGCTTATTGCAAGACGCACGAGTGTTGCGTTTAAGCGGCGTGAGAAGATCCG
>DCHJ01000004.1:0-2983 GCA_002314805.1 Lachnospiraceae bacterium UBA1755
TGCGCCCTGTGTAACGAAAAAAGCGGCAGGTATCCCCGCCGCAAAGTATCCGGAATCATTCTGACAGGAAGGCTTCCATCTGCGCAATCGCTTCTTTCTCATCGGTTCCGTCTGCCGTGATCACCAATTTCTCTCCCAGCTGCACAGGTACAGTCATCACACCCATGATACTCTTGGCATTGACTCTGCGGTCATTCTTCTCAATATATACCGAGCTTGCAAACTTTCCCGCTCTCTGCACCAGAAGTGCTGCCACTGATACTTCACCATCGGGCACATGTGTGATCATAATCTCTTTCCTAATCATTTCCTTCACCTCTTTTATTACGCATAGCCGCTGCATATTCCGAAAGCTTCCTTAACCGGTGATTGACCCCGCTCTTTCCCACGGGGGGATCAAGACACTCACCCAATTCCGTCAGCGAAGCCTCAGGGTACTTAAGCCTTACCTCGGCTATCTTTCTTAAAGATACCGGCAGATCATCAAAGCCTGCCGACTCCTTAATGTACATGATATCATCCGTCTGTCTCCTGGATGCGCTCACCGTCTTGGCGATATTGGCGGCATCACAGTTGACGACCCGGTTGAGCTTATTCCTGACACTCTTGAGGATGCGCACGTTTTCAAGCTCCATATAAGCAATTGATGCTTCCATTATCCCGAGCATGTCAACTATCTGATCGCTTCCCTTAAGATAGACCACAAAGCTCTTGCCTCTGCGGACTATCTTTGCGTCCATACCCTCAAACTCATTAATGATATCCTTTATAAACTGAGCCTTTGCCATACTCGGACAGTTAAGCTCAAAGTGGTAGGACTTCTCAGGATCCGCCATGGTGCCCGCAATTACAAATGCCTCCCTGAGAAAAGTCCTCCTGCAGCATCTCTGTTTCAGGATTTCCTCACTAATTGTATATTCTTTTTTTATCAAAGTAAAGTATTTATGAGCCTCTGCCGCAGCTGCCTCGCAGTGCTCTGTCCGCGGCTTCACCCGGCCCAGCTCATCCTTTACCTTCTGTGAAAAAGTAATATTCCCTGCCATTATATCAGCCTGATCTCTCTTTCCAGGATCACTCCGGAGGTCTTGAGCACTGCCTCACGTACATCGCACGTAAGGCTCCAGATATCGGCCGCCGTGGCTCCGCCCTTGTTGATGACAAAGCCTGCATGCTTCTCTGATACCTGGGCACCGCCCACGGTATACCCGCGCATCCCCGCATCCTGAATAAGCTTGCCGGCAAAATATCCTTCCGGTCTCTTAAAGGTCGAGCCTGCGCTCGGATACTCAAGGGGCTGCTTCTCCATGCGCCTTGCATTAAGCTCCTTCATCCTTGCGCTGATGGTTTCCCTGTCTCCGGGCGTAAGAGCTATGGTCGCCTCTACCACGATGAGGTTTCTTTCCGGGATATTGCTGTATCTGTACGAAAGCCCCAGCCTGTCTGCCTTCTCCTCAATGACCGTCCCATCCTCATCCATAAGCTTCACGCTCTCAAGCACCATTTTCATCTCACCGTCATAGGCGCCTGCGTTCATGATGCATGCTCCGCCTATGGTCCCCGGGATCCCGGAAGCAAATTCAAAGCCTGTAAGTCCCTCATCCCTTGCAAGTGCGGCAACCATTGCAAGAGATGCACCTGCCCGGGCGGTTATAGTGTCCGTTCCGGGATTGCGGGTGCACATGCCCATGTGTTTTCCGATCTCAATGATCACGCCGTCGTAGCCTTCATCTCTGACAAGGAGATTGCTGCCGTTGCCGATAACATAGTATTTCACACCCGCAGCCCTGCATGCTCTTATGACGCCTGCAAGCTCTGCTGTATCGGAGACTGCCACATAAAGTGCCGCAGGTCCTCCTACCCTGAAGGTGGTGTGCCTGCTCATTGGCTCGTCTGCAAGGACAGGTTCCCTGACAAGGTTTTCGATTATCTGCTTAAGTTCAGTCACCTGTTACTGCTCCTCTGGTGATGTTTTCCTGGACTCTGTCGTACAGGGCTCTGGCTGCATTGTACCCCATCTTCTTCTGACGGTGGTTGACCGCGGCGGTCTCGCAGATGATAGCGAGATTGCGTCCGGGCCTGATCGGAAGTGTATGGAGCACGACCTTGTTGCCCAGAAATTCGATATAGCTGTCATCCATGCCCAGGCGGTCATATTCCTTTGCGGGATCCCAGTCCTCCATCTGGATGACCATATCGATCTGCTTGGTATCCTTGACGCACTCAACTCCGTACAGGGCCTTGACATTGATGATGCCGATGCCGCGCAGCTCGATGAAATGTCTTGTCATATCGGGTGCTGTACCGATGATCGTCGCATCACTTACCTTGCGGATCTCCACAACATCATCTGAGACAAGGCGGTGTCCGCGCTTTATCAGTTCAAGAGCTGCCTCGCTCTTGCCGATGCCGCTCTCGCCCATGATCAGCACACCTTCACCGAAAACATCCATCAGTACTCCGTGTACTGTCATGGTAGGCGCAAGCTCGACCTTGAGATATCTCATAAGCTCACTGGAAAGAGCTGATGTCTTCTGGTCCGTGGTCAGGCAGGGCACACCATGCTTATTGCAGTACTTGACGCATACCTCATCCGGTCTGTTGCCTGCAGTGAAGATGATGCAGGGAGGCTTATAGCCTATGAGCTCATCAAAGATCTTCTCCTTGGTATCCGCTTCCATATGCGAGATATATTCTGATTCCGCGTTGCCTATGAGCTGTACCCTTTCGGATTCAAAATGCTTGAAGAAGCCGGCCAGCGGAAAGGCCGGTCTGTTGGTCTCGGGCATGGTAATGAATATTCCGTCCATCGGTACATAGGGTGTAGCTATACCGAAGTTATACTTGTTGATCATCTTCTTGAGTTCTGTCCCGTTTTCGTTTCGCATACTCTCCTCCATTTCTGTCCCGGTCCTGCTGCGCACCCGCGGATCGTAACGTGCTGTCATAGCCTTGCAGATGCTGCGTGCTGCTGCACACCCGCGGA
>DCHJ01000004.1:3055-4229 GCA_002314805.1 Lachnospiraceae bacterium UBA1755
CCCTTCGGGTACTGCGTGCTGCTGCGCACCCGCGGCCCGTCTCTGTACTGACATATACGTAATGATCATACATGCTGCTTCACAGGCTGCGGACCGTATCCGTGCGGACTCGATCCTTGTCATACGTCAGTCCTGCACCGCAGCCTGCGCCGCTGTATTTCTTATCACCTCTATCGCGGCATACAGATCCTCCGGTGTCTTAAACGGTACACTCATAAGGACCTGCTGTCCGTTTTTTGCCTTCATGCGAAAGCGCAGCTTTTTATTGCCGTCGCGGAATATCTCAAACTTGGGATTGCGCATTGCTCTGACATTCTCCTGCGTCCGGTCCTCAGTCCTGCAGTCTGCGGCAACGGACCTGATGCTCTCTATACCTATCCTTGCCGAGCCCATAGTCTTATGATTATCCGCACAGCCCAGTATGAGCGCATCATCACCCTCAAAATGATATGAATATCCCGATCTGTTTTTCCTGATAACGAATTTGCTCATTATTATGCTGCTTCTTTCCGATCTATGCAGCCGATATCAAGGGGTATGACCATATAATACGCCGCTGACGATACTCTGTATTATCCGCAGGCAGGCAGACCCATCAGACCGGGCTGCTGATCATCTGCACATCAGACTGCTTCTTCGATAATTGTCATATGCTGCAGGCGGTACTGCCTGCGCGGTCTCAATGATATATCTTATTTGTCTCACGTACCGGCTCCTGCGTAAGATCCATGCCGAGCCTCTTAAAGGTCTTGGAATCTGCCGAGCTTAGCATTACTGTGCTGTGAGCCTGACATCCGCGCAGCAGATGTATCTGTTCAAGTGCCTTCTGGCAGTTCTCATCCGTGGCAGCACACATTGAAAGTGCTATGAGTATCTCATCTGAGTGAAGCCTCGGATTCCTGCTTCCGAGATACTTAGTCTTAAGCTTCTGGACAGGCTCGATGACCGACGGACTGATGAGCTTGACATCATGCGGTATCCCTGCAAGCTCCTTTAACGCATTAAGAAGTACTGCAGCGCTTGCCCCCATCAGAGAAGACGTCTTGCCTGCAACAAGCTTCCCGCTGGGCAGCTCTATTGCCGCTGCCGGTCCGCCCTTGGTCTCTGCTTCGATCAGTGCCTGGGCGACAACTGCCCTGTCATTGACCGTGATCTTTGCCTGCTGCATAAGGAG
>DCHJ01000004.1:4354-4761 GCA_002314805.1 Lachnospiraceae bacterium UBA1755
CAGTAGCCTGCCATGTTGACACCCATATCTGTCGGTGACTTATACGGCGATTCTCCGAAGATCGCTTCAAAGGTCGCGTTGAGTACAGGGAATATCTCCACGTCACGGTTATAATTTACCGTAGTCACCCCGTATGCCTCAAGGTGGAACGGATCGATCATATTCACGTCATTGAGATCTGCAGTGGCTGCCTCATAGGCAAGGTTGACCGGATGCTTGAGCTGCAGATTCCATATCGGGAAGGTCTCAAACTTGGCATAGCCTGCCTTGACGCCTCTCTTGTTCTCATGATAGAGCTGTGACAGACAGGTCGCCATCTTTCCCGAGCCCGGACCCGGTGCCGTGACAACGACAAGCGGTCTTGTGGTCTCTATATATTGATTTTTTCCGAAGCCTTCATCTGAAAC
>DCHJ01000004.1:4934-8632 GCA_002314805.1 Lachnospiraceae bacterium UBA1755
CTGTCATAGGTAATGCCAAGATCCTCTCTGACCTTGTTCTTTTCAATATCATCCGCAGAGATGACGATGACCAGTTCAGCCTGATCCGCCAGCTGCAGGAGCATCCGGAGCTTGGAATCCGGAGCAAAGCCCGGCAGAACTCTTGATGCGTGCATATCATCAAATAGCTTTCCCCCGAATTCCAGATAAAGCTTGTCTCCGAATTTTGCAATTCTTTCCTTGATATGTTCCGACTGAATTAACAGATACTGTTGGTTATCAAAACCGATTCTCATAACTACGCCTCCCGGGTCTGAACAAAAACCCAATATAGTATACCACAAGCCCCAAAAATTGAATATAATATCTGTATGGACATAAGCTTCAATATTCAGGAAGAACTGAAGAAACTGCCGAAAAGCCCCGGGGTATATCTCATGCACAATACTCATGATGAGATCATATATATCGGCAAGGCCGTAAACCTCCGCAACAGGGTGCGTCAGTACTTCATGGAAAGCTATGTGAAATCCGCCAAGATTGCACAGATGGTGGATAACATAGCCTATTTCGAGTACATAATCACCGACTCCGAGTTGGAAGCCCTTGTGCTCGAAAACAACCTAATAAAGGAAAACCGTCCCCGCTACAATACAATGCTCAGGGACGACAAGACCTATCCGTATATCAAGGTGACAGCAGGCGAACCGTATCCCCGCATACTCCTGAGCAGACAGATGAAAAAAGACCGTGCCAGATACTTCGGTCCCTTTTCCAGTGCCGCCGCGGTACGTGATACCATTTCCATGCTTCAGAAAAGCTGTCATGTAAGGGGCTGCAGCAAGACTCTCCCCCGTGACATTGGAAAGGGCCGTCCGTGCCTTAATTACTACATACACGCATGTGATGCTCCCTGCATGGGATACATTTCTGAGGATGACTACAGCAGCAATGTAAACAGAGCGCTGGATTTCCTCAACGGCAATTTTGAGCCTACGATAAATGCGCTGCAGAGCCGGATGCTCAGTGCATCGGACCGACTTGACTTTGAGGAGGCTGCTGAATACAGGGATCTGCTCAACTCCGTGATGCACGTCGCCCAGCGCCAGAAGATCACTTCCTCAGATGCCCAGGATAGAGATATCATTGCCATGACCAGAGACGGCAGCGAAGCTGTGGTACAGGTATTCTTTGTGCGTGAAGGCAGGCTGATCGGCCGCGAGCATCATTTCATAAGGGTTGCGATCGAGGATTCCTACGGCGAGATACTGGAAAGCTTCATCAAGCAGTTCTATGCCAATACTCCCATGCTGCCCCATGAGCTGGTACTGCAGTATGACATCCCCGATGCGGAGCTGATCTCCAGATGGCTCAGTGACAGGCGGCATGGCGCTGTACGCCTGCGTACTCCCAGAAAGGGTGAGAAGGAAAAGCTGGTCGAGCTGGCATACAGGAATGCCTGCATCGTCATGGAACAGGACCGAGAAAGAATAAAGAGAGATGAATCCAAGAGTATAGGAGCCGTACACGAGCTCGAAGAGCTCATCGGTCTTAATGGCATAAACCGCATGGAGGCATATGATATCTCCAATATCAGCGGCGTGGAAGCTGTAGGTTCAATGGTTGTATACGAAGGCGGCAAGCCTAAGAAGCACGACTACAGGAAATTCCGGATCAAAACCGTCAAGGGACCTGACGACTATGCATCCATGAAGGAAGTACTGACAAGGAGATTTACCCATGATGAGAACAAGGGAGATATGAGCTTCAACACCCATCCCGACCTTATCATGATGGATGGCGGAAAAGGACAGGTGGGCATCGCCCTCTCCGTCCTTAAAGAACTGGGACTTGATATCCCTGTATGCGGCATGGTCAAGGATGACAGCCACCGTACCAGAGGACTTTATTACAATAATGCGGAGGTTCCCATTGATACACACAGCGAGGGCTTCAGGCTTATAACCCGTATACAGGATGAGGCTCACCGCTTCGCCGTCGAGTACCACCGCAGCCTTCGCAGCAAGACTCAGGTCAGGTCTGTGCTTGACGATATCCCCGGCATCGGACCGGCAAGGCGCAAGGCACTGCTCCTGCACTTTAAGGACATCGACCATATAAGAAATGCCTCTGCTGAGGATCTGGCCGCTGTGAGCGGTATGAACTCCGCTGCAGCAAAGGCGGTCTATGATCACTTCCACTGACAAACAGCGCTGATGACCGTATGCTGCTGTACAAGATATTGGCAGCGACGGTTATGTCCGCAGGTCGCAGACGCTCCAACCTGGCATCTGCATTGTCTGCCGCTTATCAGGCACATGAACATATTGTTAATACGCACCTGTCTTCATTGAGGCAGGTGCGTTTTCGTGATCATTTAACTCCGAAATTGAGCAGATAATCTCTCCACTCCTTATAGCGTGAGGCCTTGAGATGAACTCCGTCACCGGAATAGTCTGCTCTCAGGGCACCGGTACCGTCATCAAACGGAGGATTCACATCCACATAAAAGACTGTCTTATTGTCAGCCAGCCCTGCCAGTGCCTGATTGTTAAGATCGACGAGATTATTCTTGAAATTGCTGTTGGCTGATTTATTGGGTGTCGTATGGAAGATGCTCTGAATAAAGATGACTGCACCCGGCTGAAGCGCACGTATCTCATTGATCACCTTCTGATACCTTGCTGCAAAGCCCGCTGCATCATTGCTGAGTTCGTTGATCCCCAGCATGATATATATCTTCCCGTACTGCTTTTTGGAAAGCTCTGACCTTACCGTGCTCCTGCTGCCGTTCTTAAGATGTATCTCACTGTCCATGATATTCCTTGTGTTCTTGGACTGATAGCACAGGCAGTCAGCCCCCGGAATATCTGCATACAGCATAAGCCCCTGCGTAAATGAGTCTCCGACAAAAGCAGCATCAGAAAAATAAGACATATCGACCCTGGTAAATGTACCTGCAGTCCCCTGCTCTGCCGCGCCTGCCGTATCAGGACCTGAAGCTGAAACCGGCTTTGTCTCTGCGGGTTTTGTCTCTGCAGGCTTTGTCCCTGCAGCTTCCTTTGCGGTCTCAGCTGCCTTTGTTTCTTCCGGTCTGACGTCCGGTACTGCTATGGTCTCTTGCTGTGTCTCTGCCTCTGACCCGGTCTCTTCTTGGACTGCTCCCGGTCCCGAGCTGACATATCCGGGATCCACGGAAGCATAGGCCGTAAGCTGTGTCCAAGGAAATATCCCCTCGGATAAGGCATCTATGCATATGACTGCATCAGGTACATCCTCATGCTCCCTGCGGTATTCCGAATATGTCCCGTCTGCCAGTGACACCGCCGATACGATCAGTACCGACAGTGCAAGCATTACCGTAAGGACCGGTCTTGTCTTCACTTTGCTCCCTGCAGAGCTGTCCTTTTCCTCAGTCTCTCTGGCTTCAGGTGCTTTCATGTCCTGTACACCCGACTCCACAGCTTCTTTTCTGATACCATTATCTGTCATGATCCTGCCTCTTTTTATTTTATCGCGCTGATATTCAATCTGACTTTCTCAGAATTGTTTTTTCACAATTAGTGATTCATTGTACGGCTTGTTTTTCGGCTTGTCTTCAGGCTTATCTGCCGACTGTCTTCCGGCTTGCCTTCCGGCTTGTCTTCCGACTTGTCTGCCGGCTGTCTTCCGGCTTGTCTTTCGGCATTTCCTTTAACAGGTTATATGGATCATCCGCC
>DCHJ01000004.1:8692-12209 GCA_002314805.1 Lachnospiraceae bacterium UBA1755
GTCCCACGCATCAATAATATAACCTGTCCCCGCCGTTTTCAATTAAGAAAACCTGTCAAAATCAATTCAGATTCACGTCTGGAGCAGTTCGATAATCAGAACTGCAGATACATAAACGGATTGCCTGTATTCCTAAGCACCATATATACAGAGATCCAGAACAGGATAAACATTACCGCTTTGAGCCATGTACGGTCCATGTATTTCTCAAATAGCTTCCGACCAAAGGGCATGCACAAAATGATGCCGGCCAGTATTGCCCACCAGCATGACCGGATGCTCAGCAGGTAATCATATTCATATACAGTGTATCCGGTGGGTACCACCGGGAAGAGCCGTGAAAAGTATACTCCTATCTCCCTGACATCGGTGATGGCAAATATCACCCAGCTCATCAATATGACGAATACAGTATAGATGTGAGAGCATACGGTATGCCTCTTTAAGAAGCCCCCTATCACAAATTTCTCCAGCAGTATAAAGGCCAGCAGATACAGACCCCAGATCAGGAAATTCCAGCTGTCACCATGCCAAAGTCCCGTGATGACCCACACTGCCGCCAGATTGAAGATGACTGCGCCTGTACCCTTCCTGTTTCCTCCCATGGGGATATAGATATAATCCCTGAGCCACTGCCCCAGAGTCATATGCCAGCTCCTGTAAAACTCTGAAACCGACCGGGAGGTATAGGGCAGATCGAAATTCCGTGGTATATCAAGTCCGATCATCCTGCCAAGCCCCATTGCCATCATTGAATACCCGCTGAAATCAAAGTACAGCTGCAGTGTATAGCACACTATCCCAATCCAGGCATATACAGCAGATATACTCTCATATCCGATGGTCTGAATGTCCATCCACACCGGGCTGAGCCTGTCAGCAATGATCACCTTGAGAGCAAGTCCCGCGACAAACACCGTAAGTCCCTGTTCAAACTCCCTCCAGTGTATCTGAGGTCTCTCAAGATCCTGCTTCATCTGTCCGAATCTGCATATGGGACCCATAAGCAGCTTTGGAAAGGCCATATTGTAATTGGCAAAGATCAGGATATTCCTCTCAGCCTGTATCTCATTGCGGTATACATCAATAAGGTATGCCGCGAGCTGAAACACGAAAAAGCTGATACCAAGCGGCAGGACTGCGGGCAGGATGCACCCGGCCTGCTCAGGAAGTCCGGGAAAAGCCACTGACAGTTCCCTGACAAAAAAGCCCATGTACTTGAAATATAAAAGACATCCGAAATCCGCCGCCAGCAGCAGCGCAAGCACCGCTTTACGGCCTTTTGAGCTGACTGAAGATATCCAAAACGCCCCGAAATAGTTCACAGCTATCAGACACAAAAACAGCAGGGTACTCCCTGACCCTGCACCGATCACATAAAAAACAATACTCCCGGTTAACAAAACTCCCCCTCTTAGCTTAAGAGGGGTAACTGCATACACGATCATAAAGACCGGCAGGAAATACAGTAAAAATTCTATACCCGAAAACACCATCGGTCTCATTCTAGAATACTGATTTTCCTTCGTCAAGTATTATCGCGGATCATCCCTCCGGATGTCTTGCTGTCATCGGTGCCTCCGGCAGACCGGGTATCCCTGATCCGGCATTTCTCAGACCGGTGCACCTTGACTGCCGCGTCACTCTCATCGTAATAGGGTAAGGTCTGTACAGAAAAGAAGGACAGGAAATCAAAGCTGCCTGATCACTGAAGCTTACTAATCAGATAACTATATCTTCTCATAAGATATTTCGTTATTTCGATTTCAGGATGTTTTATCACGATCTTTTCAAGGCAGCTGTTGATTTTCCTCTCATCGAGCTGCGGCAGCTTCATACTGTAATAATACTCTTTTGCTTTTTCATTGTGTCTGACAAATTTCAGCAGCAGGGAAATGAAGCCATCCTTTGATGGGTCCATATTCAGCGTCCTGCTTCTGCTGATAAGCGCCAGATTGTTATCGAAATTCGGTGCTAAAGAGATGACCTTTCCCGTATCAACGTCCCTCATCACGCCACAGTTTTCATTGTGTCTGTCTACGTTATTAACTACTGCATCAAAAAAAATGAGTTTCAGATATTGCTTTGCAAACCTTTGAGAGATTCGGTCCAATGCTGAAAATACATTGTCGTAGTCATCATTTTCGCCGGCTATGGATGACATGGGTTCAAAGAAATACATGTCGGCGAAATTCCTGGTCTTTATTAAACCATCCTCATATTCATATTCAGCAGTTGGGATCTTCATGGCTTTTGCTATCTGTGCGCATAGCAGTTCAGAATAGATCTCATCCTCGCTGCCTCTTTTATACAGCCACCACTCGTCCCGGATCCGTCTCCAGCATTTCTCGTAGCTGCCGGTCAGGGTAAGCTGGGGTGAAAGCTTCGGGGTCTTTGGATAATACAGCACTTCACCTTTCAGTGCCACGTCGCAGTAATAATCCTCCGTAAATGAAATATCCCGATATTTCAGTTTGGATCCGCTGGTTTTGAACCAATACCTATCCGTCACCGTAGCTCCGTAAGAATACAGGGCAACCATATCGTCAGTGTCTTCGTGAATATTGAGTATCTTCTTCAGCAGTCTTGAATTTGTCCTGTTTCTATCAATAGCTCTTGAAGCAAGATATGCTGAGATATCTTTGGATCTGAGAAAAAACAAAGGACATAATTCCTTATTCAATGAGACACAGCGTCCCTGGATAAAATGAGCAACTTCAACATCTTCCAGCATCAGACTCCCTGAGAGTTCCCGACTTCGTGAGGATAGACCGGGCAGTCTTCTTTCTGTTCTCTCAAGCTCAGACAGCTCATTTTCCAGTTCCTTCCGTCTTGTCAGATCCTGCCTGACTATGCTGACCTTAGTCTGATCCATGTATTCACTCCTTAAAATACCGCAGTCATAATACTGAAGGTAATTGTATGGTCTCCCATGTATTTCCTTCACGTATATATGGCCCTTTGGCAAAGTATCCAGTTCTTCACACAATCTTCTATACTTGTTCATAGCTATTATTATAGAATTGTTAACATTATTCTGCAACTATGTAGTAACATTATTTCCTGACTATGTTATTGCCTTCAGGTGTATTCTTCACACGCCGGTCGCACACGCAAAAATACCCTCATTACCGTCAGCCCGGCAACGAGGGTATTTTAAAGGAGCTGTGCTCCAACGATCATTGTATCGTCAGCGCGGCAGCTCCGTGCATATCATCACTTATTTCTCATCCTTCCTGTCGTTACCGATATCATCCGTGGGATCGTATCCGAACAAGACTTCAGAGATATTCTTTTTATCCAGATCAACCTCCTCTACAGGAGTAGCCTCCTCATGGGTACTTTCCTCATAGGTACTTTCCGGTTCCTGTGATACCTCCTCAGATGTTCCGTCTGCAGACAGCTCATCAGTATCTCCCCCGTCCTTACCCGGTTCCGGATCAGGCCATCCGTTGATACGGTGAAGTATGTTCATGAACTCCTTGCCCGTGATCGTCTCCTTCTCGATCAGGTATTC
>DCHJ01000079.1:0-4514 GCA_002314805.1 Lachnospiraceae bacterium UBA1755
CATCCGAAAGATCATTGAGCCTGTCTGCCAGATCCTGATCCGCTGCCTTTATACTGTTGCATTCTGTGATATATGCGATAAGTCTTTCATTGATGGCCGTATCGATCAGCTCCTCAAGGTCTCCCACCGGGTTCTTTACATATGCATCTACTGTTTCAGTAAGGATAAGCGATGCCTCGCTTACTAGCTCATCCTCATCTACTCCCATCTGAGTATAATCATAAAGTGATTCCAGTACCTCGGGAAGATATTGTTCTATTAACTGATTTCTGTCCAATTGTTTTTTATCCATATGACCACTCCGTTCTTTTCCGGGTATTTATTATTGCCTTCAATTTCCCCTGCAGACGATTCCGCACTACAGTATTCCCTTGAGCCAGATCTCTATACCGATCGCGATCAGTATCGCACCTCCCACGATGTTGGCTTTGCCGGCCAGTCTGGTACCGGCGGTCTTGCCGATCTTAAGTCCCGCAAGGCAGATCCCATATGTCGTGAGACAGATGATGAGAGACCCCACGAGTGCAGCCTTCCAGTCATAATCCGCAATAGTAAAGCCTACGGAAAGTGCATCAATAGACGTTGCCACAGCCTGCAGCATAAGCGCCGCAAAGCCTACTGCCGGAGCCTCGACGCTGCCGTCCCTGTTCTTAATGCCTTCAACTATCATCTTGATACCGATATACAAAAGAAGGACAAGGGCGATCCATGGGATAAATTTCGTCAGTGAAGAAAATACATTCACTATGGTATGCACACACACCCACCCGAGCATCGGCATGAGTGCCTGAAAAAAGCCGAAGGTACCCGCGATGATATTCATTTTTTTAACTTTCATCTGCGGCTCGTTAAGGCCGTTGGCAAGGCTTACCGAAAAGGCATCCATTGCAAGTCCCACTCCAAGCAGTACACTCTGTAGGTAAAAAGTAAAATCAAATCTCACTGCGCAGCCAGTTCCTTTCTTCTTCGTTTAAGTACGGTGATATCTTTTCATACACAGCATTCTGATACTCATCAAAATATCTTCTGTCCGTATCTGTCATGAGGCTCAGATCCAGGGCACTCCGCTCCAGCGGGACCCAGGTGAGATTCTCAAAGCTTCCATCCTTCACATGCAGCATATTTTCAATACGAACACCATGCGCACCCGCAATATATACTCCGGGTTCATCGCTGATGATCTCTCCGCCTCTGAGCCGGTATGCCTTATCCTCAGTCCTGCTTATCCTTGCCGGTCCCTCGTGTACGCAGCCGAAATATCCTATGCCATGCCCCGTACCATGATTGTAATCAAGACCATGCTCTCTGAGAGGACCTCTCGCGATCACATCTATGTCATGGGATGATGCTCCTGATACAAACTGCGCGTGCATCGTCCTCAGCATGCCCATGCATACAAGCGTATAATGCATCCTTTCTTCCGCGGTGAGTTCTCCCAGCGCGACAGTCCTAGTCACATCCGTGGTGCCGTCATAATACTGCGCTCCGCTGTCTACCAGATAAAAGCCCTTAGGCTCAAGCCGTCTGCGCGACCTGTCATCTGCCTCGTAATGCACTATTGCCGCATTTGAACCGTAAGCAGAGATAGTGGGAAAGCTCAGTGACACGAAGCGGCTGTCCTCCCGTCTCAGGCTCTCCAGCTTATCTGAGGCATCTATCTCATCAATGCCGGTACCCGTCCTGATCTGTGACTTGAGCCAGCAGATGAATCTTGTCATATATACTCCGTCTCTGACACAGGACTCTCTGATACGCTGCACTTCCGTCTCTGTCTTGCGGGTCTTTAGGTATGAGATCATATCACTATAATCCTGACCGGGGCGGAAAGAATCATAATCGCATATTTTGACTCCAAGTCTGTTAAGATGCTCTCTTACATCTTCCGTCACCGACTCCGGCTGCAGAAACACCTTTATCTTCCTGCCGATACACAGATACGCATAGAAGACCGGATTGCACGGGATGTCACTGCCTCGCAAATCAAGCACCCAGGCAATGTCATCCAGCCGGCGCACCGTTATCCTGCGCAGACCCCGCTTCTTCATGCCGGCGCGGACTCTTAACAGCTTAGCCTCTGCCGGCTCCCCCGCCATGCTTTCCCTGTGGATGAATATCCTGCCTGCCGGCCGCCGTGGTCTGTCCTGCCATATCGCATCCACTATAGCTTCGTCCATCGGGATCCGCTGAAGATCATTGCGGCGCAGCCAGTCCTCAAAACCGGGTACACCCTCCTCACCCATCTTCATGAGCCGTATACCGCTGTCCTTAAGCTCCGCTTCCGCCTGGATAAAATACCTGCCGTCGGTCCACAGCAGAGCCTCATCCTTCGTGACCGCCAGTCTTGCGTTGGAGCCTGTAAAGCCGCTTATATATTTCAGCGCATTGTCATGCTCGCAGATGTATTCACTTCCGTGGGCATCGGATGTATCGGCAGTAAAAAAGTCAATACCTCTCCCTGCCATCTCTGCCCGCAGTTCTTCTATCCTTGCCATTATTTCTCAGTCCCGCCATCTTGCATTTGTGTTCTCTATATTCCCAGCAGAAGTGCGCTCAATATATCACGGACCGCCTTATTGCCGGTCATCCTGGTTATAGTCTCAAAAGTTGTAAGCCATCCCATCTTCTTTAGCTCACTCAGAGTATGAGCGCCCGTATCGAAAAATATCCCGAACAGCTCATCCACAAATGCTTTCTTCTCCTCCTCGGTTTTATTATTCATCATATTGTCAAAGACTTCATCAAAGTTCCTGCTGGATCTGTTCAGCCCGCCTACTCTGACAAAATGATTCACATCCACTTCCCATGAGAATCCGTCATGGGCAAGGAGCCCTTCGGCATTGGCCCTGACGACCATCATCCTCCCCGGAGCATCCATGAGAATTCCTACGATTGAATTCTGAGGTACTATGGTTGATATCCTGTCACGGACCGCTGCATATCCGGTATTCGTTTCGAGGAACTTCTTTGAAAAGCCCGGTCCGTCAAAATTGTAGACCTGCACTATCCTGTCCTGAATCTCTTTTGCTGCATTGGACGCAGCATATACTGCAAGATTTCCGCCCTTTGAGTGGCCTGCCACGATAAGCTTCCCGTCATACTTTGCAGCATACTCCTCCAGATATTTAAGGGCACAGTACTGTGCCGGCACCTCATCGAATATTGCCAGATTGCAGTTCTCCTTCCAGCCGATGATAGAATCATCGGTACCGCGGAATATTACGGCATGGACCTGCGGTGAAAAGCCAAATGATGTGGCCGAAAACTGCGCAACATCCTCATCGCATACATAATTCACATGACAGCTCATCATGATATCCCTGTATCTTGCCGCCTTGCCCATGGCCATAAAAGCCGGAAGTGCCTGATCGGACTGCAGCACTCCAAGATTTCTTACATCCGTATTATGTACATCAAAATACCGCGTTGCCGTATCAAGCAGGGATATCTCTGTCCCGTCAAGCCTTACTATCCCTTCAAGATCAGCCATTGCCACCTGTGTACATAGAAACACATCCAATTCATTAATGGGGGCGACCTCAAAGCTGAGGTCGCCTCTCCACGTGATATAATCAAGCAATCCTGCCATATGATCATTCCTCCCTGTCTTTTTCAGACACTCCGGGATCAGGCTTTACATCCACCGAACCATCGTCATAGAACTCAATAATGAACTTCAGCTTTCTGTCCTTACCTGAATTCTCTTCATATTCCGCTGCAGTTTTCCCTGCTACTCTGAAATTGATCGGGAAGGTAAAGCAGGTGTCCTTGTACGGCTCATCCTTAAGTACAAAATGGAACCACTCATCCCCGGCGATAAAACCGGCATCCTCCATGAAGTCCTTAAGCAATTTCTGATTCTCTTTCTGCTTATCGGTAAGCGCCAGATCCTCTCTGTCGATAAATCCATATGCGCACCCGCACATATCAAGCTCCCTGCCGGTCTTTCTGTCTACAAGCGTCACATCCACGGCAGAGCCTCTGGTATGGTCTGCTGCGGTCGAGCCCATTCCTGCCTCATCCAGCACATCCTGAGCCGACTTGGGACGATACGCATCATATATTTTTAGAATATATCCCTCCTTATAAAGGGCATCACTTACCTTCCTGACTGCATCCGCCGCTTCCTTTGTAAGCAGGATCGCAGGCTGCTCATATCCGGGAAGGCGCTTCTCAAGCTCGTTATACATCGAATAATATCTCATATCCTGGATGAACTTATCCGTGACCTCATTTACCATCACAAAACCTGTAGCATCATCCGAAAGCTTCTTCTCAGCCTCTCCGGCGTCCGTATCTGTCTTTTTCTCAGCCTTCCTGTCTTTTTCTGTCTCTTTCTCAGTTTCTTTTTCTGCAGCAGCCCCGGCAGCCTTTCCGGTCTCTTTTGCTTTTGCAGTTTCTTTTTCTGTTTCTTTTTCGGTTTCTTTTACAGTATCCTGTTCAGTCTCTTTTGCTTTTCCGCTCTCCTTTTTCGCAACAGTCCCGGCTGCTTTCTCTGTCTCAGCCTCTGCTTCGGT
>DCHJ01000079.1:4580-7065 GCA_002314805.1 Lachnospiraceae bacterium UBA1755
TCTCAGCCTCTGCTTCGGTCTCTTTGTCCTTTCCGGTCCCTTTTCCGGCTGCTGCCGCAGCAAGTGTGACCTTCTCAATTTCTGCCTCTGTGTATGCTTCTGCCTCTTTTTCGATCTCTGCTGCAGCCTGCTTTACCGCCTCGGATGCCGCTTCCTTAGCTGATGCTGCAGCTTCCTGTGCGATCCCGCTTACCGCCGACTCAATGACCGGTACTGCCTCCTCCGGGAGCTCCAGCTCTCCGATCTTCTCTATAGCTGCTTCACCCACATCATCGATCATATCACCGGCCTGGCCGGCAACGCTCTCCATCTGTCCGTTTGCCACCTGCGCCATGCCTTCGATCTGTCCGTTCGCCACCTGTGCCATACCTTCGATCTGTTCTGCAGCCACTCCTGCCACACTCTCAAGCTGGCTGCTGACAATATCAGTGACCACGGATTCAAGCTGGCTGTTTTCAAAGATACCTGCTGCTGCCTCCCCGGGCTGAACACCTTCAAAGATACCTGCGATCGCTTCCCCCAGCTGATCATCGTTGAGGAAGCTGCTGACCTCAGACTCAAGACGGTCACTTCCGATCGCCTCTGTGACACCTGCACCTATATCTTCCTTATTTTCAACTGCGTTATATACCGCTGACCCGGCATCCCGGATCAGTCCGTTAATATCTCCTGATGAACAGGCAGTAATACTTGATATCGGCAATAAACATGCAAGTATTATAGCTATTGTTCTCTTCATGACGCTCACTCCCCGTAATTGCAAATAAATACTCACCCATATTGTACCATAGGTGAGTATAAAATACATGTCTTATTGAAGATTACGATGTTAACAAAATATTCGTGATATGGATTTATGTGCATAGATATGTTCATTATAGAACCAAATATTTGACTTTTGGTTCTATGCAGGGTATTATGTGCTTCGGAAAGGGGGAATAGAATCATGAATGGGTCTTATGAAGCCTCTTTACTCCCGCTACCGGCGGGAGTGATCGATCAGACTTACTTTCTGGACGAACTGGTAGATGCTACAGCAAAATTGGAGGTGTACAAGGAGAAAATTCTTGACAGCAAGCTGGACAGCTCATGGTTTATGCCAACACTGCAACAGAAAGAAGCCCTTGCCTCCTCCTTGATGGAAGGTACGCAGGCAACCCTTGACGGTGTTCTCATCAATCAGGTGGCACCGGACAGCAAAAATATAAATCTCAACGAGGTTCGAAACTACTATCTTGCCACCGCCCGTGGCTATGATACTCTGCGCCGCCATGATTTTTCCAACGATTTCTTTCTGGATATTCATACTGCACTCATGGAGGGAAATGTCAGAAAGCCAAAGGTGATCGGTGCCTATCGCACGGAGCAAAACTATATCGGAATGAACGATGCAAACCATGCCGTTACATTTATTCCGCCAGCACCGGAAAAAGTCGGTTCTCTGATGGACAATCTGATCGCCTATGTCAACAAACCGGAAGATAATTTTCGCCCGCTGGTGCGCAGTGCGATCATCCATGCGCAGTTTGAAACAATCCATCCGTTTATGGACGGAAACGGACGTGTTGGCCGTATGCTGATCCCAATGTATTTGTTCTCGCAGAAGCAAATCAGCCTGCCATGTTTCTTCATCAGCGAGGCTTTGGAACGGGATAAGCTGCGTTATTACAACTTGCTGAACAACATCCGCTCCAAATGTGAATGGAACGAATGGATTAAATTCTTTCTGGCGACAGTGGCTAAGCACTGTGATAAATACATCGGCATCATCAGCCAGATCAACATCCTTTACAATAAACATTTGAACATTTCCGCCAATTTGGCCCGCTCCTCGAATATTGTCAGCGTCATCAATACGTTATATCAGTATCCCGTAGCCTCCGCCAAACAGATTGCGGTAGCTGCAGGCGTTCCGCAGACCAGTGTCAACAGATACCTGTCCATGCTGGTGGAAAATCGTATCCTGCACACGGATAACAAGCGAAAAAATCGCACCTACTATTACTACGATCTGCTTGACATCCTTCGTACCTGATAAAGAATACATAGAAAGGCGGAATTATTGCTGTCGGTTCTCACGGCTGTATCAAGCTCATCAGAGAAAGGGAGTTTTTCGCACAAGGCCTTGCCTATATTGTGAAAACATTGGAGCCGAAAGTCATCGTCGTTTATGGTGCTGCGCCAGATTCTGTCTTTGACAAATACCTCCGTGCAGGAATCACCATCCTTCAGTTTGACAGCAGCTATGCCGTCAGTCATGAAAAGGTGGTGAATGTCTGATGGGAGCTGGATTTCATGGCGGGTTCGGAAGTACATATGGGGCACAAGCTATCATTGCTTCACCTGTTTATGTCGGTAAAGGTACCGGCGAATATCTGGCAAGAGCTGCTAAATCGATAAAACCAGAAACGGGATATATGGATGTTGTCATTCACGGAACACCAACTGACGTCGCGATTATGCACAACGGGGAATGGGTATACTT
>DCHJ01000079.1:7133-10159 GCA_002314805.1 Lachnospiraceae bacterium UBA1755
TTCAACAAAAATAAGGCAATTCGCCTCATCTCATGCAGCACCGGAGCAGATACCGCAGGCTTTGCTCAAAATCTAGCAAACAAGCTTGGCGTTATAGTTAAAGCCCCTTCAGATACTTTATGGGTGTTCCCCAGTGGGAAAATGACAATTGGCCCAAGCCAATTCAAAAATACCGGTCATTGGGCAATCTACAGACCTTATAAGAAGGGAGAACAGAAAAAATGAATTTGATTCGACAGGGTTACTATAGAGAAATGCCGTATGCCGAAGATACAGACCCCTCCATACTGGATTCTATCGGAAAATCTAATCCGGAAGAGATTGATAATATCTGCTCTTATTTGAACTCAGGAATTGTGCTCATTACCTGTTGCGGGACAAGTACGGATGTAATCAAACCAGAAAACGGTATCGCAGGTACTCCGTCCGTAATGACAGACGGCACTTGGGTCTGGCCTGGTGATTTAAGTTACTATGTCAAAAACTACCAGCTAGCTCTCAGTCCGGAATTTGTTTCTGATATGAGAATCAAAAACTGGACAATCGCTATGAAAGACACTGATGTAGATTTTACTTCAGTCGAAATTGAAGGTAAAAAACTGATATAAATCTAATCATATTCCGTCGGTTGTCTATCTAACAGAGCAGGAAACAGAAGTTCTTTTCGGGTATTATTGACCTTTATCAGGACTGGGGCATGATATATCTTATGCTTCAGTCCTAAACATCTCTCTCGTCGATTCACCCAATACTCCTATTTCGACTCACACCTTCTGCATGATGATCCACCAGTCAGTACATATTGATCTGCGGAATCACTGAAGTATCTCTTAAATACACCTAATCCCTTCGCCATACATCTCTTCGCGCATTTCCTTTACTGATTTCTCTATTCCAGGGTCCGACATCTCCTCCGATGTCAGCATAAGTGTCAATGAGAGCGTATCCACAGCCTGTCTGTTTTTCTATATTTTCATCAGAATTGTTTAGCTTCCGTGGGCTTTTCCGGAATTTCCGGCATTTCCGGAATTACTTCCTTTATCAGGTCATATTCAGTCTGAGTGATTACACCGCCGGAAAGAAGCTTATCAAGGGTATCCCTGCTGATCATCATACCCGAGGGACCGTTATCCATTCCGGTCCTGCCGGCGTCACCTGCCTGCTTTTCAGGAGGATTCTTCCCTGTAGCTCCGCCTGCCTCGCCTGCCTGCTTTTCAGGAGGATTCTTCCCTGCAGCTCCGCCTGCCTCGCCTGCCTGCTTTTCAGGAGGATTCTTCCCTGCAGCTCCGCCTGCCTCGTCTGTCGGCCTTTCGGCAGGATTCTTCCCGTCGGCTCCGCCGGCTCCCTGTGCCGGTCTTTCCTGAGGCATCCGGCCGCCATCTGCCGGAGCACTGGCCAGGCCTTTTTTTCCGTCTTGTCCTTCCGGTGGTTCCTGACGATTTGCTTCCAGATATTTCTGAATTGCATCATATGTTTCCTGAGAGAGCTTTCCTTCATTTACCAATGCCAGCAGCTGGTCACCGGGCTTATTCCTGTCCTCCTTCTCCTGTGCTGATGCTGCTTCCTGTGTCGTTTCTGCTGCCGGCCGTACATTGGCTGCAGCCTGAGCAGCAGAACATCCTGTTATTGATGAAACGATCAAGACGACAGCAGCAGCGGCTGCCGCAAGTGATTTATAGTTTTTCATGAAACTGATATTTCTCCTTTCTTCAGTGATCCGGTATCTTTGTTAACAGACATAAAATACCATTTCAAGTTAAGAGCCACTTGAAATATGTATATGTATCACAAATACCTTTTTTCTGTTATAATTGCCTTGATTTGAATACAAAGGCACTGAAAACTCTTGAATATGATAAAGTGATCGCTCTGCTGGCTGATCACGCAACCTCAGATCCCGGAAGAAAGCTCTGCCGGGAGCTGTTGCCGTCTGCTGAAATTGAAGAGATACGTACCGGTCTCCTGGAGACTACAGCAGCTGCCGACAGGATACGCACAAAGGGTCATACCAGCTTCGGTGATGTGCGCGATCTCGGGGCATCGATCAAAAGACTGGATGTACATGCATCTCTCAGCATGAGCGAGCTCCTGCATATATCTCAGCTGCTTTCCAATGTCAAAAGAGTCAAAGCCTATGGTACAAAGGACAAGGATGATGAAGCCGGTGATGCGCTGAGCGCATATTTCTCCGCGCTTGATGATATACCTACTCTCAGCAGAGAAATAAGCAGATGTATCATCTCCGAGGAAGAGATGGCGGATGATGCCTCTCCAGTGCTCAGGCAGATCCGCAGGAAGCGTAAAAGCATCACTGATAAGATGCATTCCGAGCTGAATATGATACTCAACCAGTACCGCAGCTATCTTATGGAGCCGGTCATTGCCATCCGTGACGGGAGCTACTGCCTTCCTGTAAGGATAGAAAACAAGGCCAGTGTCCCCGGTGTCATCCACGACCAGTCCTCTACGGGTTCTACCGTGTTTGTGGAACCTATGGCGGTAATAAAGCTTAATAATGATATACGCGAGCTTGAAGCGCAGGAAAAGGCAGAGATCCTCAGGATACTCGAGGAACTGAGTGAGCTTGCCATCCCCTGCAGGGGTACGATCGCTGCGGACATAAAGCTCATGTCACATCTTGATTTTGTATTTGCAAAGGCCGGTCTTTCAGGACAGCTTAAGGGTGAAGCACCTGACGTCAACACCGACGGTATCATTGAACTGAAGCAGGCCCGCCACCCTCTGCTGCTTAAGGGAAAGGCAGTTCCCATAGATATAAGGCTCGGTGCGGACTACAGCCTTCTCATCGTCACAGGTCCGAATACAGGAGGCAAGACAGTCTCACTCAAGACAGTCGGTCTCCTGACACTCATGGCTCAGTCCGGTCTTCACATACCTGCCTTTGAGAATTCCCGGATCGCGGTATTCAGGGAAGTCTATGCTGACATCGGGGATGAGCAGAGCATAGAACAGTCCCTTTCGACCTTCTCCGGACATATGAGAAATATAGTAAAGATCGTGGAGGA
>DCHJ01000079.1:10214-11729 GCA_002314805.1 Lachnospiraceae bacterium UBA1755
GAAGGTGCCGCTCTTGCAATATCCGTACTGTCTTTCCTGCACAATCTTGATATCAGGACCATGGCCACTACTCATTACAGTGAGCTCAAGGTCTTTGCCCTGACCACTCAGGGAGTAGAGAATGCCAGCTGTGAATTTGATGTGGAGACACTGCAGCCCACTTACAGGATCCTTACCGGCATACCCGGCAAGTCCAATGCCTTTGCCATATCGCGAAAGCTGGGACTGCCCCAGCATCTTATTGATGATGCGGGCAGGCATATTCAGAAAAACGATGCTGCATTTGAGGATCTGATCGCAAAGCTCAATGAGGAGCGTCAGGTGATAGAGCTGGACCGTCTGGAGATCGAGGCCAATAAGCTTGAGATCGAAGCTCTTAAAAAGCGTCATGCAAGGCAGGATGAGAATCTGGACGAGCGCAGGGAAAAGATACTGCGGGATGCACGCGAGGAGGCTCAGCGTATCCTGCTTGAAGCCAAAGGTACCGCGGATGAGACCATACGCAGCATCAACCGGATCACTCAGGATTCAGGTCTTAGCAAAAAGCTTGAAAAAGAAAGGACCAGACTCCGTGAGGGGCTCAAAAAGACACAGGCTCCTATGCCTGAGCCCGAAGAGGGCGAACTCGATGCGGCAGCAAAACTGCTCAGGGCCTGGGGAGGCGGAGGTACGGATACGGCAGAGCCGCGGCGCCACACCACACATGTGAAAAGCCAGTCCATCTCTCCGGAGATCAATCTCATCGGCAAAAATGTGGACGAGGCCTGCGCTGAGCTGGATAAATATCTGGACGACGCACTCATCGCCCATCTGCCCAGGGTACGAATAATTCACGGGCGCGGTACAGGTGCGCTCCGTGCCGGAATACATGCTTATCTGAAAAAGCAGAGATTTGTTAAGAACTTCCACCTGGCGGAATTTGACGACGGTGGTCAGGCTATCACTATAGTGGAGTTTTGATATGGACAAGCAGAAAATACTTATAGTAGACGATGACGAGAACATCGCGGAGCTTATTGCGATGTATCTCACCAAGGAATGTTACGATACCATGACTGTCGGTGACGGCGAGGCCGCACTGAAGGCTTTTGAAGAATACAGACCAAACCTCATGCTGCTTGATCTCATGCTCCCCGGTATCGACGGATATCAAGTCTGCCGCAGGATCAGGGTGGACTCACAGGTTCCGATCATCATGCTCTCTGCAAAGGGTGAGGTGTTTGACAAGGTACTGGGACTTGAGCTGGGTGCAGATGATTATATCATCAAGCCCTTTGACTCCAAAGAGCTGGTCGCCAGGGTCAAGGCGGTGCTGAGACGCTACGCGTCATCTGAAGTCAGGGTTCCGGAAAAATCCTCAGACAGCAAGATCGTCTCCTATCCCGGTCTTGTCATCAATCTCACTAATTATTCTGTCACTCATCATAACGAATCGGTGGAGATGCCCCCCAAGGAACTGGAGCTGCTTTATTTCCTTGCTTCCAATCCCAATCAGGTATTCACCCGCGAGCAGCT
>DCHJ01000079.1:11824-17475 GCA_002314805.1 Lachnospiraceae bacterium UBA1755
GAGAAGCTGCCCGAAAACGATGACTGGTCCATCTCCACAGTATGGGGCATCGGTTACAAATTTGAAAGCAAATGAAACTCTACACAAAATTCATCCTGTGCTATATTGTCTTCGGCATAGCAGCGCTTGCGTTGATCGCAACACTGTCTACTTCGCTTACTGACAGATATCTTGTACAGTCAAGGAGCCAGACCCTCTATGACGAGGCCAACCTGATCGCCGGCAATCTTTCCGGTTCGGATGGAAGCGGGTCTGCGGATCTTGATACCGTTGAACCGCAGATAAAAGTCATAGCCACCTATATTAACTCAAAGATATGGGTCATGAAGAAGGACGGAACCATCATCGCCGATTCAGACGGCTTAAGAAGAGGTGAGGTCGTCAGCGGCTTCGATCCCACAGCCAGCGGTAATAAAAACTATATGATGGGCAATTTCTTCGGCTCTCTGAATGAAAACGTAATGAGTGTATGCGTACCCATCACGGCTGACTACAGGACCCTCGGCTATGTGGTCATCCATCTGCCTGAGAGCCAGCTCTTTGAAAGTGAATATCAGATACTCAATATCGTATATATCACCTCCCTGATCGTATTCGGTCTCTCACTGCTCATCCTCATCGTGTTTGATATCATCGTATTCAGACCTCTGAGGAAGATCACAGAGGCAGCCAGACAGTATGCGGACGGCAATCTCGGATACAAGGTCAGTGTCAGCTCCCGTGATGAGATGGGATACCTGGCCGGATCCATGAACTATATGGCCTCGGAGCTAAATGCAGCGGAGGAGTATCAGCATAGCTTCATTGCCAATATCTCACACGATTTCAGAAGTCCTCTTACATCTATAAAGGGCTATCTCGAGGCGATACTTGACGGTACCATCCCTCCGGAGAATCAGTCAAAATATATTGAACGGGTGATTGGCGAGACCGAAAGACTCACAAAGCTCACCAGCAGCATGCTGACTCTCAATACAGTAGATTCCAAGGGGCTCCTGCGCAGGACGACCTTTGACATCAACCGCATGATAAAGGATACTGCACAGAGCTTTGAGGGACAGTGTCTTCAGAAGGATATATCCTTTGATCTTACCTTTGAGGGTGAATCGCAGATGGTATATGCGGATTATTCAAAGATCCAGCAGGTACTTTACAATCTCATAGATAATGCAATAAAATTTTCCAATAAGTCCTCAAGTATCTATATCTCTACCGAACAGAAGGGAGAAAAGATATTCACCTCTGTTAAGGACAGAGGCATAGGCATCCCGAGGGCAGATCTCAATAAGGTTTTTGACAGATTCTACAAATCGGATACTTCAAGGGGTAAGGACAAGAAGGGTACCGGACTTGGTCTTTCTATCGTGAAGGGCATTATCCGTTCTCACGGTGAGAACATAGATGTTATCAGTACAGAGGGAGTCGGCACGGAATTCGTGTTCTCGCTTCCCAATGCAGATGATTATGACGAAGTAAAAGAAGGGGTGGAAGGATGAACAGAAAGCTTCTCAGCGTTTTCCTCGCAGCAATGATATGTGCCACAGCAGTATTTCCGGCAATTGCCGCTACGACCACGTATACAATGATCGAATCGGTAAGCATCACTCTCAAATACAACGATTTCAAGGCAGGCAGCAGTGATGATGAAGGCAGTGTAACTGTTATCCTTAATGATGCCGGCGGCCATTATCAGCTGGATAATTCGGCAATGAGTGTACCGCAGAGCGGATGGACTGCAGGTGACGTACCCAATCTCCGTCTTACTCTTGTCGTCACCAATGAAGATACGACCAGATTTGCCTACAGTGCATCAAGACCGAGCGGAGTAAGCGTGGACGGCGGACAGGCTCATTACGGAGAACTCAGATCCTCAGGCAAAAAGGTATACTACGAGATCCACCTCAATGAGGTACAGGAAAATGAGGATGATAAATGGGAGGATGAAAGAGACTGGGGTACATCCGACACTTCATCAGGCGGCCCCGGTGCTCAGGGCGCATGGCTCAAGGATCCCAATACAGGCCGCTACTGGTATTCAAATGCGGACGGAACACGGAATGTCTATGAATGGCAAAAGATCGGCGGTGTCTGGTACTTCTTTGATGAGACCGGCTACAGAGTAGAAAATAAATGGGTCAAGTGGAAGGGCAAGGACTATTATCTGGGAAAAGACGGACGTATGTACAGTAACGAACGCACGCCTGACGGCTTCTGGGTAAATAAGGACGGCTCCTGGGACGGAAAGCCGAAGAATAAATGATCAGCGAAGCAGCTTCTTAGCCAATGCCTGTGTCGTGCAGCCGCATGATGCAGGCGTTTCTTTATCTGTAAGCCTCACTGCGGCATGACAGGCAAGCTCATATGGGTTCTTCCTGTACTGCTCGCATACTTCTATGGCAAACTGTTTCACCGGAATTTTCCTGAGCGAGAGCTCATATCCGCATTTCTGCGCACCGCATACACGGTTGACCTCTGCGATCACCCCGTCCTCTACGAGAGGAAGTCCTGCTCCTTCCTCCAGTTCTCTTCTGCCCCTTACTACATAATCCTCCCGGAACAGGCTGTCTATATGCTGAGGATCACTGTCATAAAGAAAGGCAGCACCGAGGCTGCCCGCATATCCGTCTATCTCTATGTATTGCTTTCTGAAGGTCTTCACCTTAAATACCCTTAAGTGCCCAGATAAGTGTAGGCACTACCATGGCAAATACCAGTAAGATTACGATAACGGTCGTGATAACTTTCTTTGTTTTCTTATTTCTCAGATCGATCATATTGACCCGACTCCTTACATAACTTTTTTCGAACTAGTATATTTTAAGACTTTTTGGCAATTAAAGCAAGTTATACGTGAATTTTAATCTCACGTCCGCTGGGGCTGTATTTATAGTACTTCACACCCGATGCGTCCAGCATCCTCTTACTGCATCTGTCTGACGGTGTACCGCTGTACTTGTCATCGGCATAGATGACCTCCCTGATGCCGCACTGGATGATCGCCTTGGCACATTCATTGCAGGGAAACAGCGTTACATAGATCCTGCAGCCTTCAAGGCTCTGCCCGCCCCTGTAATTGAGTATGGCATTCATCTCGGCATGCACCACATAGGCATACTTGGCATTGTACATATCTGTGTCTGCATTGTCCCTGTTCCAGGGAAATTCATCATCGGAGCAGCCTCTGGGGAAACCATTGTATCCCATCGAAACGATCCTGTTCCTTTCATTGACTATACAGCTTCCTACCTGTGAGCTGGGGTCCTTGGATCTCTGGGCGGAAAGCTGTGCTATGCCCATGAAATACTCGTCCCATGAAATGCTGTCTTTTCTCTTCTCTGTCATATCTCATACCTCCAGAATGCGGTAGCCGGCTGCCTTCCTCAGTCTGTTCATGATGGCACGGCCTATACCGCTGTCATTGAATCCTTCAGAATATATCACATCCACTCCGTCATCGTCATACTCACGGAGTATTGCAAACAGATTGTGCGCAACAGTGGATTCATCACTTCTCAGACCCATGACCTTGAGATCGCAGTCATGATAGGCATCCCTGCTCTCCTCTGTTGCTATGATCCCTACTCTCTTTCCCCCGCTCCTTGCAGCCTCTGCCAGCTCGCTGATCTTTGCCTGCACTCTCTCAGGACTGCCCGTCACGATGGTAAGCTCTGCCTCAGGCGCATAATGTCTGTATTTCATGCCGGGAGCTCTGGGTTTCACACCCGCATCCACCGGACCTGTAATTGCAGGGTCGATATCCACCCGGCCTACGGCATCCCTTAGCATCTCAAGAGTGATGCCTCCCGGGCGCAGGAGCACCGGTATATCGCCTGTACAGTCCACAATGGTCGATTCAAGACCGATATCCACTGCCCCGCTGTCGATGATCATCGGGATGATCCCGTCAAGGTCCTCGATGCAGTGCTGAGCGGTAGTCGTGCTCGGACGTCCCGAACGGTTGGCACTGGGAGCTGCTATGGGCAGCCCGCATTCCCTGATCAGGGCCGCTGCCACCGGATGCACCGGCATCCTCACTGCCACTGTATCAAGTCCGCCGGTGGTACGCTCCGGCACTATGCTCTTTTTCTTCATCACCAGAGTCATCGGACCCGGCCAGAACCTTGCTGCAAGTGTCGCTGCGCTTTCCGGTACCTGCGCCACTATCTCCTTAAGTCCGTCCATATCTGCTATGTGCACGATGAGCGGATTATCCCCCGGGCGCCCCTTGGCTGCGTATATCCGGGATGCGGCCTCGGGATCAAAGGCATTTCCACCGAGCCCGTATACCGTCTCTGTAGGAAAGGCCACCAGACCTCCGTTTCTGATGATCCCGGCTGCTTCATGGAGCTCCGACTGAGAAAAAGCATCCCTGTTGATTTTTAGGATCTTTGTATGCATAAGTGTAGTATAGCATAAAAATATTGAAAATTATATTTCATTGCGATAACATAGCTATGTTGGTTTTTTGAGGTTTTAAGACCGGAAGGTTTTGCCGGGAGGTATCAGTATGGCACTAAAGATTCCAGAGGGCTATTGTCCGAAAATGGATGTGCGGGAGACACAGAACGCCATCCGCTACATTCATGATGTATTTACCGTAGATTTCGGTAAGGAGCTTAATCTTGAGCGTGTGAGCGCTCCTCTTTTTGTGACGAGATCCAGCGGACTCAATGATAATCTTAACGGTATTGAAAGACCCGTAACCTTTGACATCCCGTCAGTCAATATTGATGATGTCGAGGTCGTACAGTCTCTTGCCAAGTGGAAGCGCAATGCGCTTGGAGAATACGGTTACAAGCCCGGCGAGGGTCTTTACGCAAACCTGAATGCTGTCCGCAGAGACGAGGAGCTGGACAATCTCCACTCCGTATATGTTGACCAGTGGGACTGGGAAAAGGTGATCACCCGCGAAGAGAGGACGATCGAGACTCTCGAAAATACCGTGCGCCGCATATGGAAGGTGATGAAGCATCTTGAGCATCAGCTCTGGTACAAGTTCCCCCACGCCATCACATGCAGGCTTCCCTATGATGTATTCTTCATCACTTCCCAGGAGCTTCTGGACATGTATCCGGATCTGACACCAAAGGAGCGTGAGAATGCCATCGCAAAGGAGCATGGTGTTGTATGCATCGAGAAGATCGGTGATATCCTCAGCAACGGCGAGAAGCACGACGGCAGAGCTCCCGACTATGACGACTGGTCACTTAACTGTGATATCCTTGCCTGGTTCGATGTGCTCGGATGCGCACTGGAGCTCTCTTCAATGGGTATCCGTGTCGATGCAAAGTCAATGGCTGAGCAGCTTAAAAAATCAGGCTGCGAGGACCGTGCTCATCTCCCGTACCACAAGAAGATACTCCACGACGAGCTTCCCCTTACCATAGGCGGAGGTATCGGTCAGAGCAGGGTCTGCATGCTGATGCTCAGCAAGGCTCACGTAGGTGAGGTACAGTCAAGCCTCTGGCCGGAGGATATGCGCCGCGAATGCATTGCACATAACATGTTCCTGCTTTGATCCCTGCAGGATAGCTTGATATGAAAGAATGCTATTCTTTCATCGCAATTTGTGCCGCGGCCCGTACGCGGAATGTAGGTTAATATGTTTCCCATGAAGGAGCTGTCTCACTATTGATGATATGCTGCCCCCC
>DCHJ01000013.1:0-5354 GCA_002314805.1 Lachnospiraceae bacterium UBA1755
TCCCTGCCCTGCTCGACAAGTCTCTTGGCTCTCTCGATGACCATCTCGGATACTCTCTTATGTCTCTCCGGAAGCTCATCAAAGGTTGAATATATCACCTCCACCTGCGGCCCTGCAACAGATTCCTTCATGTCAGTAACCTCCTCAGGCCGCTCGTCAATCAGAAGGATGATTATATGCATTCCGGGATCATTCTTTAATACCGCCTGAGCCACCTGCTTAAGAAGTGTGGTCTTGCCTGCCTTGGGCGGTGACACGATCATACCGCGCTGTCCCTTTCCTATGGGCGACAGAAGATCTACTATGCGCATGGCAGCTGTTGTACCGGTCTGAGTCTCCAGATGTATCCTCCTGTCAGGGAAGACCGGAGTAAGGTTCTCGAAACTTGGTCTTCTGGCTGCTATCTCAGGTGACACATCATTGATCGCTCTGATCTGCAGGAGGGCAGCAAATTTTTCATTTGCTCTCTTATTTCGCTTTACTCCCTTTATGATGTCACCGGTCTTCATATTGAAGCGACGTATCTGGGAAGGTGCCACGTATACGTCATCTTCACCCGGCAGGAAATTATCGCAGCGGATGAAGCCGAAGCCGTCGGGCATGACCTCAAGGATACCCTCAGCCGGCTCGCTTGATGCATCCTCAAAGCTCTTTGGTTCGCGAGGTGCTCTCACATCTGACTGAGCATGATCCCCGACTGCTTCCTTCGGCTTTCTCTCTGCATCCTTCAGCACATTCTGTGCTGCGGTCTTGGCCTGCTTCCCGTCCACATTCATATCTTCTGCTGATTTTTGCTCTGCTTCTTCCGTCCTTGCCGCTTCTGCAGGCTGCACATCCTCTTTTACAGGCACCGGCGCCCCAGTCTGAGCTGCCTCTTTTCCGCCCGCAGCTTCTTTACTGCCGGCTATCCTCATTTCCTCAGACGCAATTATCGCATCGATGAGCTGAGCCTTACGCATGGTCGTAACGCTCCTGATGCCACAGCCTTTTGCAAGGTCCCTGAGCTGTGTCAGAGATAATGTTTCCAGCTTCTCTCTCATTTCTTCTTACCCTTCCCGGCTCCCCTGATATAGTCGAGCCACTCTCTGATCTCCTTTTCCCTTCCGCTGTCCGAGGGCACATAAAAACCGCCGCTCACTCCGTCTGGCAGGTACTGCTGATCCACATAATGATTTGGATAGTCGTGAGCATATTTGTACCCGCTCATCCTCTCCAGATCGTTGCTCTCGTTATAATGATAATCCCTCAGATAATTCGGGATAGCCTGCTGTATTGACTCTGCCACTGCAGCTTCAGCCGCATCTATCGCCATCACCACGGAGTTGGACTTGGGTGCACAGGCAACATAGCTTGCCGCATGCGACAGGATGATCCTTGACTCAGGCATTCCCACTCTTTCAACTGCCTGTGCCGCTGCCGTCGCCACGACAAGCGCCATTGGATCTGCATTGCCCACATCCTCACTGGCGCATATCATGATGCGCCTTGCGATGAATTTCACATCCTCTCCCGCATACAGCATCCTCGCCACATAGTATACCGCCGCATCCGGGTCTGAGCCTCTCATGCTCTTTATCAGTGCCGAAGCAGTATCATAATGGCTGTTGCCGTCCTTATCATATTTCAGCAGCTTTTTCTGTATGCATTCCGCTGCCACTGCTTTTGTAAAATGTATCTTTCCGTCACTTCCGATCGGTGTCGTAAGCACTCCCAGCTCCACCGCGTTTATCGCGCTTCTTGCGTCTCCGTTGGCGGCCTCTGCCAGGAATTCCTCAGCGTCCTCATCAAGGACAACATTGTAAGCGCCCATTCCCTTTTTTGTATCGGTCACGGATCTGCGGATGAGAGTGCGCAGGTCTTCCCTGTCAAGAGGCTTCAGTTCAAAGACGGTAGACCTGGAGAGCAGAGCCTGATTGACTTCAAAGAGCGGATTTTCAGTCGTCGCACCGATGAGTACTATCGTACCGTCCTCCACAAACGGGAGCAGGTAATCCTGCTGTGCCTTATTGAAACGATGGATCTCGTCGATGAACAGAAGTGTCCTCCTGCCGTACATGCCAAGGCTCTGCTTTGCTTCATTCACGACTTCCTCCATGTCCTTCTTTCCGGAGGTCGTTGCATTGAGCTGCCTGAAGATCGTACTGGTTGAATTGGCTATCACCTTTGCAAGAGTGGTCTTGCCCGTGCCGGGAGGACCGTAAAATATGACAGAACTTATCTTATCTGCCTTAATAGCCCTGTACAGGAGCTTGCCTTCGCCGATGATATGCTTCTGTCCCACCACTTCTTCCAGTACGGAGGGACGCATACGCATCGCAAGCGGCGCATCGCTGTGCATATTCTCTTCTCTCATATAATCAAAGAGATCCATTAATATACTCCTTTATGCGGTCGTTGACGTCCTTAACCTCTTCATAGAGATTCTTTGCTGACATAAGCCTTGAACCCTGGGACCTGATGATTATCTGCTCCACTCCGTCGGACGTTGCTACCGTGATATCATATTTTGATGCATTCTCATGGGTAAATCTTTCGATGTACTGATCGGCTGTCTGGGCTGTAGCCGTGAATACTACATGGATATTATGAAAATCGATCAGCTCAGTCCTGTGGTTTTCAAGCCTGTACGCATCAAAAACTATGGCTGTCTCGACCGATCTGAACCCGGCATAATTACTGACTATATCCATCAGCCTGAGCCGTGCCGCATCGATATTTGTACCTGCCAGAGCGCGCAGTTCGTCCCACGCAAAAATTATGTTGTATCCGTCGATTAATAAGTATTCCGGTTTTTTGATCTGGGGTTTTTTATGACTAACAGATTTGCCGCTTTCGTAAGTATAAATCTTCTTAGCCCTTGGTGCAACTTTATTCTTTTTGTTGGCTCCGGCTGCCTGACGGATGATCGCATCCACCTCCTCCGGGCTTATCCACTCATCCACCCGTGCATTTCTGACTGCAGTGACCGGTGCTCCCGTGGCATCCCTTTTCGTGCCCAGTACACTTTCGACATGCATGAGACCCTTTACCTCATCCCAGCTGACATACACGCCGGCACCATGATCACAGAATACAGAGCCTGTCGGGTTTCTGAGATCCGCATCGGGATCGTAACCCTTCTCCGCCACCCGCAGCTCCTGCTCGCAGCACACGTCATATCCGCGCAGACTGAGGGCAATACTTCCGTAACCTCTTGTATAGGCATTGATCTCATTAGGATAATTCCAAAGCTTTGATACCGGTGCATATCCCCGCAGTACCGTCATGCTGCCCTCCTGCTCCGGCGGATCGCATTTTCCGTGCATTGCTTCAATATCAGTCATTGCCCTTCCGATATATTCCTGAGGCATTGATATCATAAAATTGTAATACGGCTCAAGCAGCACGCAGTCTCCTGCCTGCCTTGCTTCCATCAGCCCTTCCCTTATGGCACGGTAGGTTGCCTGACGGAAATCACCGCCCTCTGTATGCTTGACATGTGCTCTGCCTCCCCTGAGTGTGATGACCACATCGGTGAGTTCGGAGCCTGTCAGTGTGCCGGCGTGATGCTTTTCCAGGATATGCGTGATGATGAGACGCTGCCAGTTCCTTGCCAGCAGGTCCTCGCTCACGTCGCTCACTGCCGTCACCCCGCTGCCTCTTTCGCCCGGTGCCATAACAAGATGTACCTCTGCATAGTGTCTCAGAGGCTCAAAATGCCCAACGCCATATGTCGGTGCCTTGATGGTCTCCTTATATACGATAGTCCCTGCACCAAAGCCGATATCCATACCAAAGCGCTCCCTGACCACATCCCTGAGTATCTCAAGCTGGATCAGTCCCATCACCTTAACATGGATCTCACCGGTCTTTTCATCCCATTCAAACCTCAGCTCCGGACTTTCCTCTTCGATCTCCCTGAGATGCTCCATAGCAATGACCGGTGATATATCATCCTCCGGTATCACCTGATATGTCATGACCGGCTCTATCTCCGGAAGCGGTGCATCCTCGCAGCCTATACCCTGCCCCGGATATGTACCCTCCAGACCTGCCACAGCGCAGATATCCCCGGCTGCTGCCTCATTTACGAGCCTGCCCCCTGTTTCTATCTGGCTTATCTTGCCTGTCACACCTTCCGCATCCAGACTGTCCCTGATCTTAACGGAGCCGCCCATTATCTTCATATGGGTGATACGGTTATGCCTGTCATCATGAGTGATCTTATATACTCTCGCAGCCGGTTCATCTCCGTACTCGCTATTACTCATAAACCTGGCCATGCCATCCAGCAGCTCATGCACACCCGCATTCCTCAATGCGCTTCCGAAATAAACAGGAAATATCCTGCGCTGCGCGATACATCTTATGATGTCCTCATCCCTCAGTTCTTTGCCGGCCAGGTAATCCTCCAGCATCTGCTCGTCGCATCCTGCAGCTTCCTCTATATCAAAATCCGTGAAATTGACACATTCACCCGAAAGGCGGGCACGCAGCATGGCCATGAGCTTTTCTCTTGCCTCTCTGCCTTCGCCGTCATAGCGGTCCATCTTGTTGACGAAAATTAAAGCGGGAATATTATAGTGATCGAGCAGCTTCATAAGTGTCAGAGTGTGACCCTGTACCCCTTCGGGAGCGGCAACTATAAGGATGGCATAATCAAGCACACTCAGTGTACGCTCCATCTCCGCGGAAAAATCCGTGTGACCCGGAGTGTCCAGCAGTGTGAATTCCCGACCGCCGGCTGTAAAGGATGCCTGACTTGAAAAGATAGTGATGCCGCGCTTCCTTTCCAGCACATGAGTATCAAGGCAGGTGTCTCCGTTATCAACACGGCCCAGCTGCCTTATGCTCTTGCAGTCATAAAGTATGTTTTCCGATAATGTGGTCTTTCCGGCATCAACATGTGCGACAACGCCGATAGTGAGACGGCTCATAATTTCGCTCCTCTTGTTAATGAACTGCACACGGCCGGCATTCGCCGGATGTGGTTTCTGCGCCGGGATTACGAAAAGTGATCATATTGCTTTTCCATCAGACAGGCAGTGAATCAGCTGCCAGAGAATTGAATTAAGATCCCGTTAAGTGTGCGCACCCTATCTTATGCGCTTCCAGGTAGTGAAGCGGTAGCTTATGCCTTCCCATTCGTTGACCGGGCCTTCCGCTGTCATCTCCCATTCGCCGGAGGCTCTGAGGTCAGGATAATATGTGTCCGCCTCATCCCTGCAGTTATTGATCGTCACAAGGCAGGTATCGCAATACGGCAGCATGATCCTGTATATGGTTGCTCCTCCGATGACAAAGGCCTCCTGCGGATACTTCTCTGCCTCTGCTATGGCCTCATCTATACTGCTCACATAGATGAGCTCTGTCTT
>DCHJ01000013.1:5433-5739 GCA_002314805.1 Lachnospiraceae bacterium UBA1755
ATCAACAAGCACGATGTTGATCCTGTTTTTGAGCGGAGCCATGCCGGGGAAGCTCTCCAGTGTCGTACTGCCCATTATTACCACTGCATCCTTTGTAGTCTCTCTGAAAAACTTCATATCTCCGGGGATATTGATCAGGAGATCGCCGTCCTTGCCTATACCCCAGTTCTCACTGACATTTACTATCTCTATCATATACTTCTCTCTGTCCTTTCCGGAGACACCGGATTCTTATGTCCTGCATTCCCCGCACATGCCTGGTTTTGATTTTTACACGGATTCATCCGCAGCCCGGTTTTACGCTTT
>DCHJ01000013.1:5861-22406 GCA_002314805.1 Lachnospiraceae bacterium UBA1755
TGCCTGACGTTATGCCAATGCTCACATGTCTCAGATGCGGAAACGTCCCCCTGCAGTATCATATCGCGATCGGTATACCTTTGATCTGCTCATGGGTATTGTAATCCGTGATCTTAATATCATCTGTTGTGAAATCATAGAAATTCCTGATATCAGGATTGAGTTCAAATTTCGGGGCAGGAAGCGGCTCACGTCTGATAAGCTCTTCGATGATCGGCACATGCCTGTCGTAGATATGCGCATCTGCAATTACATGTACCAGCTCTCCGGCTTCCATATCGCAGACCTGGGCAAACATCATCAGCAGCACCGAATACTGCACGACATTCCAGTTATTGGCTGCCAGCACGTCATTGGATCTCTGGTTCAGTATACCGTTGAGCACCAGTCTCCCCGTCTCTTTATTCTTCGTACAGTTAAATGTCATTGAATATGCACACGGATAAAGATTCATCTCGTGGAGATCCTGAAAGTTATAAATATTGGTCATGATGCGGCGGCTGTAGGGATTGTTCTTGAGGTCCCACAGCACTCTGTCCACCATATCAAATTCGCCTTCCTTATAGCTGTGCCTGACCTGCATCTGGTATCCATATGCCTTTCCTATAGAGCCGTCTGCATCTGCCCACTCGTCCCAGATATGAGAATTAAGATCATGGATATTATTGGATTTTTTCTGCCATATCCAGAGGATCTCATCAGTGGCTGACTTTATCGCCGTCTTTCTGAGTGTCAGCGCCGGAAACTCCCTGCGCAGATCATAGCGGTTGACTACCCCGAATTTCTTGATGGTATATGCGCTGGTCCCGTCAGGCCAGTGAGGTCTTACCTTCTCGCCCGTAGTGTCCACACCGTTATCAATGATATCCCTGCACATATCTATAAATATCCTGTCTGCATATGACATATACCCACCTCCATATTGCTTTTGACCATTCCTGCGGCCGTTATGACCTTATGACCATTCCTGCGGCCATTATGATCTTTTGACCATTCCTGCAGCCGTTATGACCTTATGATCATTCCTGCGGCCGTGCTGATCATCTGTTTCCGTCGATTATCCTTTACCGTCGATTATCCTTTACCGTCGATTATCCTTTACTGCCGGTTATCTGCTTCTGTCGGCTGCCGGTTTCCGATATCCGTTTATTCCTTTATTTCCTCAAGAAGCTTCTTTCCTTCTTCGATGATAAGCTCAGCAACTCCGGCCTTAAATCTTGAGCTGCGGGACTCATATCCTCCCTCTTCATAGGCATCCATCATAGGGAAATAACCCTCATAGCCATTGGTAATACATGATACCATGATCATACCGTAACCCTCTGCTCCCTTGATTCCTCTGCCAATACCGTTAAACGGCTCACCGGGGATACCCAGCGTCACCACCGGACCTATCCTGAGTGCACTGAGTGTCAGTTCAAAGCTTTCAGGGCCGTCCTTGAGGCCCACCATCCTGCCTGCTTCAGCTACGACTGTAGTAAGCATCATACCTTCAAACGGGATCTCGGCATCTCTTCCTTCACAGTGCAGCTTATTATAAACAAGCGCCTGCTTCAGTTCTTCTGCAGTCGGCATATTTGACGGGATCTTTATTGTACGGGATGCTGCTCTGATCGACGGTACATCGCAGTAGCATACCTTGTCATATGCCTGCAGTACGCCGCCGCATACCACACGCCCGATGTACCTTGCATGGCCGTAGCCTCTGGACACATCATCAAAATCCTCGTGCATGTCATTGAAATCTCCGCCCTGCGGATGCACATTGACATGATTGATATCACCCTGCGCACCGTTGACCACAAGACATCTTGTACCCGGCAGAGCCAGCTCCACCTGACGTCTTGTAAAGCCCGGCCAGTCGGCAGATACCCTGCTGTCTCCAACCACATCGGGATGATTTGCAAAATTGATCAGGAGTATGCTGTCCTCACCGCGGTTGAACCTTACCACATACACACTGTCATCGATGTCCCCGATGGGAGCGACTATATCTGGATTATTCACTCCCGGATTTGTCTGTACGCTGCCGTCCTTCATCCTGAAGCGTCTGATAAAGGATACATTGGGGGCCTTTCCCCTGCCGTAGCCCATTCTTGCTTCCTTAAGATCCTCCTCGGCCATCACAGCAGCTTCGACTATCTTGCCCTCTACACAGTCACGGTAGAATCTGACCCCGTCCATGTCAAAATTGTCTCCGGAAAGACCGTCCCCGAGAGCCGGTGCCGTATGCGTATGAGTTGCCGTAAGATAAATATTATCGAAGGGAATACCTGTCTTCTCTTCGATCTTTTTTCTGTACCTGTTAAACAGCTCTGTGATATTAACACCGCAGTTATCTATGCTGATGATACTTATCTTATCATCGCCGCATTCAAGTACGATCGCATTGACCTCAAGTGCATCCAGTACACCCTCAACATGTCTCTCTTTAAAATATCCGTCGATAGATAAACCCAGCGGCGGGGTAATATCTGTCCTTGCAAATCCTGCCTTCAGCATTTTTATTTCCTCCCTTTTTGAAGCCGCGCAGCGCTGCGCACCCGCAGCCCGACTTGCTTATCATTACGGCAGCTGTCGCTGTCACCGGTCACCGGTAATTCACGCCTTTGTAAAAGGGAGGAGCATATGCTGCTCCTCCCCTGTGTCAAATACCTGAATTACTTGTCGAATGACCAGAAATTCTCAACGTTGCTTGAATCAACCATGTAAAGAGCGATGTTTGTTGTAGGAACGTTCTCCTTGCCCTCGAAGTAGTTGATAGCACCCTCATAGATGAACTGAGCAAGAACCCATGCATCTACGTTAAGGCATGCTGTGTAGTTAGGATCCTTCTCATAAAGAAGTGTGAACGGCTCCTCACCGTAAGCACCCATTGAGAATACCTTTACGTCTGTGTTGCCAACAGCCTGAAGAGCTGCAACAGCACCCATAGCACCGTTATCAACGTCAGAGATGATATAGTCGTAAGGCTCAACTACAGCTGCGATAGCGTTAGCTGCTGTCTCACGGTTACCCTGTGAATCATACTTGTTAAGTACTTCGTACTCGATGTCAGCTGCATCAAGGACCTCATGAAGTCCTACGAATCTTTCCTGGCAGTGTGTTGATACTGCGTTTGTAAGCTCAACGATACGAACCTTCTGTCCCGGGTTGTGCTCCTTAACATAGTTAACGAAGTACTCACCTGTGAGTGTACCTGTGGACTTCTGATCCCATGTAACTGTTGTCTCAGCCTTCTCCTGGCCATCTGTCCAGTAACCGTCATAGATGATTACGGGGATACCAGCGTCAACTGCCTTGTTGAGAGCCTCAGCTGATCCGTCCGGAGTGATCGGGTCAATCATAAGGATATCACAGTTGTTAGCGATCATGTTCTCGATCTGCTTTGTCTGTGTCTCATCGTTAAGGTCACCGTCCTCACATGCACAGTCAGCGCCGTAGTAAGCACCAAGTGCCTCAAGACCCTTTGCAAGAGCTGCACACCACTCATCGCCCTTATAGCAGATAGAGCATCCGATCTTCTTGCCCTTAAGAGCATCTGTGTCCTGAAGCTTAACTGCTGCAGGAATTCCAAGAGCTGCTGCTCTCTCGTCATCTGATACTACTGATGAGTCAACGATTTCCGGCTCTGTTGCTGTCTCTGCCTGAGGTGATGTAACTGCCTCTGTCTCCGGAGCCTTTGTAGTCTCTTCAACTGCTTCTTCTGCTTCAGCTGCTGCTACATTAGCCTCTGCCTGTGCTTCTGCTGCTGTCTTTCCGCCACCGCATGCTGCGAGTGAAAGAACCATGACTGCTGCAAGTGCAACTGCAATGATTTTCTTCATTTCTGTTTCCTCCTGAATTTTTCCTAACATTAGGTGTATTTTATCTAAACAGCATCAGCTGTCTAAACCTGAATTGCGGGCGCGCATCCCGACGATATATCATACGCACATTGCCATGATCTTCTCCTGAGTAGCTTCATCCCTTGAAAGCTCACCCATCTTATGGCCCTCATGCATAACCATGATACGGTCACACATACCAAGGAGCTCCGGCATTTCGGATGAGATCATGACAACCGTCTTACCGGTCTTTACCATGTCTGTCATAAGACGGTATATCTCAGCCTTGGCACCGACATCAATACCACGGGTCGGCTCATCCAGGAACAGGATCTCCGAGTTCTGGAAAAGCCACTTTGAGATAACTACCTTCTGCTGGTTGCCGCCTGAGAGGAACTGAACCTGAGTGTCGATCGATGGTGTCATAGTATGAAGCTTATTAACATAATCCTGAGCTGCCTCAGCCTCAAGCTTCTTATTGATGACTCCGCTGCGGATAACCTTATCAAGAGCTACCAGTGTGGTATTCTTCTCGACCGTCATGATCTGTACAAGACCCTGAAGCTTACGGTCCTCGGGAATAAGTCCGAGACCGTCCTTGATTGCCTGACGGAAGTTATGGTATCTTACCTTCCTGCCGCGCACCTCAATGGTACCCTTTTCGATCCTGTCGATTCCCAGGATGGCACGTGCAAGCTCCGTACGTCCTGCACCTACAAGCCCGGAGATACCAAATATCTCACCGTGCTTAACCTCAAAGCTTATGTCCTTAAGCATGCCGCCGCAGAGACCTTCAACCTTAAGGATCGTATCACCGATCTCAACCTTCTCCTTCGGATACTCCTGACCCATCTCACGGCCAACCATAAGATTGATAAGCTTCTCACGGTTAACAGCCTCTATGGGAAGTGTATCGATCATCTGACCGTCTCTGAGCACTGTTACATTGTTGCAGAGATCAAATACTTCATCAAGTCTGTGAGAAATGTAGATGATGGTGATGCCCTTCTCACGAAGCTGACGAACGATGCGGAACATTACCTCAAGCTCACGGTCAGTAAGAACTGCTGAAGGCTCGTCCATTACCAGTACCTGTGAATTGGCATTGATGGCATGCATGATCTCCACGATCTGCTTCTTTGCTACTGTAAGTGATGAAACCTGTGCATTAACATCGATATCCATGCCGAGGTCATTAACGATCTCCTGAGCACGTCTCCTCATGCCCTTCCAGTCTACAAGACCGGATGCATCTGTCAGTACGTTGCCAAGGAACATATTTTCAGCTACTGTAAGAGGCTCAGCAAGCTTGATCTCCTGATGAACCACTGCAATACCTGTATGTCTTGCCTCGATAGGAGTCGCAAAATGCTCCTCCTTTCCGTTCATGAAGATGCGTCCCTCTGAGGGCTGATATATACCTGCCAGGATCTTGATAAGTGTTGACTTGCCGGCACCGTTCTCGCCTACCAGACCATGAATGGTCCCGCGCTCTATGGATACTGAAACATCGTCAAGGGCCTTAACTCCGGGGAACACCTTGCTTATGTTTTTTAATTCCAGAATATAATCTGCCATTGTTTTCCCAACCTTTCTCTAAATTTGCTTTCAAATGTTTACGGTCAGGTAAATCAAGACTTCTTAACGTTACCGATAACGTCGAGAGTTACAGCAAGTACAAGAACGATGCCCTTAAGTACATCCTGTACAAACGGATCAATTCCCATCTGTGAGAAACCGTTGAAGAGGATGTTAAGGAAGAGAGCACCAAACATGGTTCCGATCACACGTCCCTTACCGCCTGCAAGCGATACACCGCCGATGATCGATGAGATAACACCGTCAAACTCGTAGTTCTGTCCGTTGGTAACCGCAACAGAGTTAAGACGTGACATCAGTACAAGACCGCCGAATGTCGAAAGGATCGATCCGAGGATAAATGTTCCGAAATGATACTTCTTAACGTTAATACCCGAGAAGAATGCAGCTTCCTTGGAACCGCCTACTGCATAGATGTTACGTCCGACCTTGGTCTTGGTCGTGATAAACTGGGCTATGGCATAGAGGACTACCATGATAACAGCACATACAGGGATCTGTCCGAAGATATATCCACGTCCGAGCCATGCGATCTGCGATGGCATCTTCGGGATCGGAACTGCCTGTGTGATGAGCTTTGCAAGACCGTAGCAGATATACTGCGTACCCAGAGTGGCGATCATTGCAGGAACTCCGATCACTGCAACCATGATACCGTTGATAGATCCTACGCAAAGACCGATAACAAACATAAGTATGATAATTATTCCGAGAGGCATCGGATTTTCAGCCTTCATAAGTGTAGCTCCCACACAGGATGTGAGACAGAGCATACGGCCGAGTGAAAGGTCAAAATTTCCTCCCAGAAGCAGGATCGACTGACCGATGGCAACGATAGCGATTGCTGATGTCTGAAGCAGGATGTTCTTGAAGTTGCTCCATGTAAGGAAATACTGTTCTCCGAACTTTACCTGTGAAAGAATTGTAAAAACGATGAGCAGCAGGATGATACCCACTACTGACATCCAGTCCTTTGCAAGAGCAGCAATTACGCTCTTTGCAGATCTCTTAGTTGTGTCCATGATTCTCCTCCCAAAATGACATTCATAAAATGTATAACTGTAATATTATAACCTATTATCGTCCTCAGCGCAATTTCTGCGGGTTTTCCATGTTCCCTGCTCAATCGAGCGGAAGCAGGCACTTTGTGCTGTAACGGGGATAAACATTGTAAGGCTTAAAGCCCTCGGCAAACGGAACACCGCACTGATAGCCGCGATACTTGGAGCATGTCTTTACCATATCCGCAAAATCGATCCCGTCATGCTCGTACATCCACTTGAGCTGCGATTCATGGCAGTTAAGTGCTTCCATCTTCTTCTCGATCTGGTTAGTGATATCTACATAGATAGACGGCTGAAAATCAACTCCGGCAAGTGTATCCATGAAATATACCGGGATGAAGCTGCTGAATGCCTCGTACTGCCTCGGACGATGATTAAGTCCTGAGCAGAAGCTTCCGTTGGTAGCGATACGGCTGGTCTCGGTATGATCCTGCATATAGTCATCCGGATTGTGAGTGATGATGACATCAGGTCTTACGAAACGTACCACATCCGCAACTGCATCAATAACCTCCTGGTTATGACTGTCTACGCAGAGATCTCCCACATCAATATTGAAGACCTGCTTTGCTCCGAGGACCTTGCCTGCCTCCTCAGCTTCCTTTGTCCTTATCGCTCTGAGCTCATCAGGCATAATTACAACATGTCCAAGGTTTCCGTTGGCTACATGAGCCTCATATACATCCGCACCGCGCTCTGCATACTTACGGAGCGTTCCTCCGCATGCGATCTCAAGATCATCAGGATGGCAGCCGATTGCTAAAACATTCATAGCTTTACCTCTTATTAATAATTAATTTTTTGAAAACAAAACACCGGCTTTTCAGCGCACCAAAAACCGCACCGAAAAAACCATTCAGCCCTTCCATTCTAGTTGAAATTTTTACTTTTTGCATTATACTAAAAGTTAGTATATTTATAATATCGGATATATCGGGAGGAAGTATGTACCAATTTCACAAACTCGAATCGATGTTCAGTGTTGACTACCTGGTCAATGCCTCTTCATATCATCTGACCAGAGAATTCACAGGCATGAGTGAGACCCATGACTTCTGGGAGCTTGTCTACTGCGACAAGGGTGAAGCCGTAGTCGAAGCCGGAGGGGATAAGTTTCTTCTGAAAGCAGGAGAAATGGTATTTCACTGTCCCGGCGAGCGCCACGACGTATACTCTCACGAAGACAGGAATGCCGACATCATCATCCTTGCGTTTACCTGCAATTCCCCGATAATGTCCGAATTCAATAAAAAGACTCTTTTCCTCGGTCCCAGAGAAAAAGCCTGCCTGACGTCCATAGTTGAAGAGGCGGCTTCCTCATATGAATACTTTGACAACGATCCCCCCTATGTGCAGCTCATAAAGAAAGAAAGCTGTCCCTTCTGCAGTGAACAGATAATAAAGGACCAGCTTCAGATGCTTCTCATATATATTGCGCGGAAAGAGCGTTATACGGATACCGTGATCAGAGAGCTGTCCTCCAACAATATGCGTCAGCATGAATATCTGGTGGAAGAAGCAAAAAAATATATCAAAGACCACCTCAATGAAAAGCTTACACTCGAAAAAGTATCAAATGCTCTGGGTATCAGTGTCTCCCTGCTCAAGCATATATTTCATGAGCACAGCAGCGAATCGGTAATAAGCTATGTAACCAGACTTCGCATTGCAGAAGCAAAGCGCATGATACGTACCCACAATCTCAATTTCACTCAGATCGCGGAAGCACTGGGTTATGACAATATTCACTACTTCTCTTCACAGTTTAAAAAGCAGACCGGAATGACTCCGACGGAATACTCACGGTCTGTACACAGTTAATATTCATGGTAAACGTACACAGCGTATGCTCAAAGTAAGTGCCCATAGCTATGATTCCGGTATTTACGCACAGTGATGCCCTTGATATTTGCCTGCAGTATGCAGCATAGCTTATGCCCTCTGCTTGTCCCTTGTCCGGCGTTTTTAGTCAGATGCTGCGTTACGGCCTGTGTCCGGATCAGACCCTGCGCATTTGCAGGAGCAGCGTCATGAGTTCTCTTACATATCACCGGTTCTGTCATGACCCTGCGCATTTACAGGAACAGTAAAACAGGAACAGTCCGAAACGCACGCGTTAAAGACTGTTCCTGTTTCTTTACCGGCCAAGCAGCCGCCGGGATTATAATGCGTATACCTTCATGCCTGTGAGCTCACCGAAAGCGATAAGTCTCTCATAAAGCTCCTCGCCGTATCCAAGGCATGCATATTCATTGTGCCAATGCTGTAAAAGCTCCTCAATATCGCACTTAGGTGTTACAAATGCATGGGGCCAGAACGGGATACCACACTCAAGCTTTCTCTTCTCAAGATCCTTTGCTGCCGGAACCTTGACCTCTGCCCTTGTCACAACAAGTGCAAACTGTCCGTTCTCTCTGCATACTCTTGCAAGTACTCCCTTGCCGGGCTTGCAGGTAAGGCTTACCGAGATACCGCCTGCTGCGCCCTCTGTCGGGATACCGTGGGTCGCAAAGGTTGCGCCGTTCTTGTCGGCAAGGCATGTCGGGCATGCGCCGTCACCTATGATCTTGATCTCAGGCTTCTTCTTGTCTATGCACTGGAAATCTCCGTAGTAGATGCTGTCACTTGACAGGTACATCACAAGGATCGATGTGAGACATGTGTTAAAATCTGACAGTGTAGATGTCGGGATACCGTCATCGAGCATCATTGACTGTGCAAAGCAGGTTGCGCCATAGTCATCGCCGAAGCCGGGGAAGGACTGGATCGTATAGTAATCCCAGTGATTTTTCTTAACGAGCTTCTTGAGAGCAACATAGATCCTGAAGGATCTCTCTGTCTGCTCATCATCTGCCGGAAGCTCCTTAAACCTCTTCTTTACTACGTCCCATACTTCCTCAAGCTCTTTCTTTGTAACCTTTTTTGCTGTATTGATAAGATCTGTTGTATCCCTTGAGTCGATATCGATACCGAAGGTCCTCATCCACTGTGAAGGATCTGCGCATCCGCAGGTCTGACCCATTCCGCGTCCGCCCAGAGCTCCCAGGCGTGAATTGCTTATCTTATTCTTGAGTGCTGATGCATGGCAGTAGGATGTGATCCTCTCCAGATCTGCCTTGTCCTCGTATCTTCCGTATATATAACGATAAGGAATGCCAACCTCTTCAAGAGCAGCCTTGAGTACAAGCCCGCCTACAGGTCTCCAGCCCTGTGATCCCGGATATGTCCATACTATGATAGCCTTGCCTGTCTTTGCAAACTCACGGATAGCACCGATCATCTCACCTGCCCAGATCCATGTTCCCGAGAAAAGGATCATAGCATCAACTGTATCATCCTTTACGAGGGGAAGAATGACCTTGTTGGCATCCTCTCTGTCAACCACGATAAGATCGTTTTCAACAAGCTCAAGACCTTCCTTCTTGAGTGCCTTCTTGCAGTTAGCGATGATCTTCTCATCGATGAACGGCTGTCCCATAGGATCATCAACACCCCTGTGAGTTCCGTATACAACAAATCCAACCTTTGGCTTTAACATTGCTTTTCCTCCTGTTTCTTTTATATGTCGGCTGTACCGACAATCAATCATCAACTACCGATTATATCTTATATTCCTATTGTGCAATAATATAGAAATTTCTGTGCAGTTATTAGCACAATATTCTTTTTTGCAATTTTATCCTATTTTTTAAGACCTGCCTATGGTAGTATTTCCTTATGCAGTATTCCTTCGATCACAAAATTATGACGGAGCTTCTCAACAATTTTTATGACCTGACCAAAGCCAGGTACTGTTTGTATGATACGAAGGGGACTGTGATATGCTCCTGCGGCAGCCAGACCGGCTTCTGTGATCTGGTCACCCGTCTCAAAAGAAACGGGCGCATCCTGTGCCAGGAGGATGACATGAAGAACATGGCAGTGGCATCTACTGACCAAAAGATGATGGAGCCCTATGTATACCGCTGCTTCTGCGGCATCATCAATGTCATAATCCCCATCAGATATGACTCTGATGTCTGCGCATATCTCGTCTTCGGACAGATACTTGACGAGAACAGCATTGACAGGCAATGGGAAGTCACGTGCAAGGCACTGTCATGGCTGAAGCCACATGAACTTGACAGGCTGAAGGATGCTTTCCATGCGCTCCCGCGTTATTCCCTAAGACAGATATTAAGCTGTGCCAGGATAGTTGAAACCTGTACATCCTACATGTATACGAAGGGATCATTCTCGAGATCGCAGCTGTCTGAAGACGAGCTTTTAAAGGCCATCATTCACAGAGATTTTGCCAAGCCTCTCACTCTTGACACCATCGCCGCAGAAATGAACGTCAGTAAATCCAAGCTCTGCAGCATTGCTTCGAGACAGGGTACCACGATCATTTCCATGCTCAATGAGTACCGCATGCGGATCGCTTCGGAAAATCTCACGGAGTCAAACCGGTCCGTTTCGGGTATTGCTCAGGAAGTGGGATTTAATGACTACAATTACTTTACAAGGCTTTTTAAGAAGCAGTTCGGGGTAAGCCCGAGAGAATACAGGAAACAGTACAAGACACAGTCCGACCTGTAAAAGCAGTATACAGGCTGACCTGTGAAAAAATAATGGAGGTCATTATGATAGTCGATATCAAGGATTACCAGCCGACAGATATGCTCCGCGTGGAGGAGCATGATGTTCGCAGCGCAAAATTTCCGGTCATAGACATACATTCACACTGGGGCCCGATCCTGCTCGGGAAGGACTTCGCGTCCAAGTATGACACAGGTGCTGTGGCCGACAGTCTCAGAAACTACAATATCTCTAAGATATTCAATCTGGACCTGGTATGGGATGAGGGACTTGAGCAGATGCAGCAAAAGCTTGAGGGATACCAGGATTACGTGATCACATGTCCCTCGGTAGACTATTCAAGACTTGACGAGCCCGGCTTTCCGGAATATGTGGATGAATATTTCAGAAAGTATAAGGAGTCGGGAATAAAGGCCATTAAGCTGTGGAAGGATATGACACTCTATCTCAAAGACAAAAGCGGCAGCTTCGTACGGCTCGACGACCGCAGGTACGACCCGCTCTTTACATGTGCGGGAAAATACTCTCTCCCCATCATAATACATATCGGAGATCCGCATTGCCTGTTCACTCCGGTTGACGCGCACAACGAATACTATGATCTCCTCTGCGACCATCCCGAGTGGGTATTTACCGGTGATGAATATTTTACATTTGATGAGCATATGGAAATGCAGGAAAATGTCATCGCATCACATCCCGATACTACCTTCATAATCGCCCACGTGGGTTCCTGCGGTGAGGACCTCGGCAGAGTTGATGCTATGATGGATAAGTATCCCAACATGTACATCGACATCGCTGCACGCATTTCAGAGATCGGACGTCAGCCATATACAGCACGTAAGTTCTTCATGAAGCATCAGGACCGTATCCTGTTCGGTACTGACTTCGAAGCAAACCAGGATCCGGCAATATTCTACCCGCCGTATTTCAGATTTCTGGAGACATGGGACGAATACTTTGATTACATGGGCGCTCCGCGCAACCATGATTACGGTCACTGGAAGATCTACGGCATCGGTCTTCCTGACGAGGTCCTCAGAAAAGTGTACAGCGAAAACGCTGTCAGAGTATTCGGGCTCTGATGGCATACCGTATCGGCGGTATATCGCCGCAGGGATAACATCAGCCAAAATCTCATAAAACAATTAAGAACTGCGGGTGTGAAAGCCTGCAGTTCTTTCTGTTCTGAATGATCCTTCCGTCCTTAAATCCGATCCTTTTTGTCAGCTATGCCTTTTTGATATTTCTTCCATTGCATGGCTCTGCCTCTTATACCGATATGCCTGTGCGAAGCTCTGCTTTTTGCAGCCATACCCTGTTGTCAGTTATTCTTAGGGCTGCCTTTTGATGCTTCTTCCGTTGCATGGCTCTGACCCTTTGTCGGCTCGGTACATCCTGCCTCTACATATATTTTGCCACTATGGCATGCATCATATCCCACTTTTTCTCAATATCGGAAACCAGCTTGAACTGAGTACGGGCACGGTCCAGATTATGTCCTTCACGGTGGATGGCGAAATAATTATCACCGTCCAGATGATCCGTAAGGAATCTGAGGCCGAGCTCCAGCGCGATGATCTTTACACCCATCGGCATCATCTCTTTTTCTCTCCGCGTGAGATCCGGGCACGCCTCAATGAACCCCCTTGTAAATGCCTCAAACATTTCCAGGCTCATCTCCATTTTAGAGAGATCCTTCTCATCCTCATCAGCAGTAGCAGCACCGCACCGAACCGCATCCCCGTAATCATAAAGACTGAGTCCCGGCATGACCGTATCAAGATCAAGAAGAGCCAGAGGTCTGCGGGTCACCTTGTCAAAGCGGACATTATTGAGCTTGGTATCGTTATGTGTGACTCTGAGCGGGAGCAGCCCTTCACGCAGCTGGCCTGTCAGCACATCTGCCAGTTCCTCTCTCTCCAGGGCAAACTGTATCTCGGCAAGAGCGGTCTTATTCCTGTCCATCCTGTCTGCCCTGTATACTTCATGAAATTTCCTGTACCTGTCTGCGGTATTATGAAAATCCGGAATAGTCTCATGAAGCGATGACGCATCAAATCCGGAAAGCCGCTGCTGAAAATCTCCGAATGCCAGAGCTGCATTATAAAAATCCTCCGGAGTTTCGGAAACCTGAAAGCATATGCCTTCAATATAGTCCATGATCCGCCAGTATTCCCCGTTATACTCTGTATAGCTGCTGCCGTCTTTGGTACCGATAAACCGCAGGACAGTTCCGGGTTCAGAGTCCTTCTGAAGAAACTTTGTAACCGAAATGATATTTTCCATCAATGCGGCAACATCTCTGAAAACGTGATCGTTGATCTTCTGAAGTATATATTTGTGTCCTGTATCTGTGATGACAAGGAATGTCCTGTTAATATGTCCTGCACCATAAGGGGCACACTCGATTGGTGTGCCCTCTATAGCGAATCTGTCAATAACATTTAAAATGTCTTTATCCATCTTCGAAATCTATGAAATTAGTTTGCATCCGGGCAAAGTGGGCCTGCGAGCTTATCCATGAAGAAGAGCTTGCCCGGCATTGTCGGGATACGTGATGATGTTACAGCCTTACACGGACCATATCTGAGTGTCATCCAGAAGCTCATGCCCTGCCACTGCATTCCACGTCCGAGGATACCGTCAGCTCCACCGATGCAGTAATCTGAACCGAATATGATAGCCGGTCCGATCGTATTTGCGAAGCAAGGGATAAGCGGCCATGATGAATTGAATGATGTGATAGCATTCTGCTCGATCGTGAACGGATGAAGTCTTGCACCGATCCTGTATGGCTGTGCCAGCCACTCCTTCTCTGACTTGAACTCATCAGCGAAATGCGGCTCCCAGAATGCGATATGGCACATACGTCCGATACCGTATACCATTACCTGCTTAGCTCCTTCTTTCTTAAGCTTAGCGATCTTTGCAGGATATGTAGGAAGGTTTTCTTTTGTTGCGAAGTTTCTCTGCTTCTCAGGTACTGTAAGCTTTCCAAGAGGTCCGTAGAACGCCTGAACCATAGCATTCGTGAATGCTGCCGGATCATTTGCGGGAAGTGTATTGCCGTCTGCATCAGACCACTCATCCATATTGAATCCGTAAACATGCTTGCAGTCGATGCCAAGCTTCTTAATGAAATATACTGCCCACTTGTACATTCCCATAGGTCCTACCGGAAGGATAAGGATAAGCTTTCTGCCGGCTTCCTTTGTCTCCTTGATCTGCATTGCGATCTCAAAGCCCATGTATGCACCGAACTCTTCGAGATTTGTGCACATAACAGGCTCAAAGCCTTTGTTCCAGAATTTCTGACGATCAAATACAGTCTTAGGATCATTGCTTACGCACTTTTCAATTTTCTCAATATCCCAGCCTTTTGGAAATACCTCTGAGAAATAAGAACCCTGAAGGGTATCAATCATGTTCATAACATTTCCTCCTAGAATTGTTAAAAATACTATCGTTAGATATATCACAATATACCCGAACTGTCAAAGTATTATCGGAAAAAGGTTAAACAGCTTTAATATCCGAATTTCTTTCGCTTTATGATCCAGAAGAAAACAGTCAAGGCTGCTGCAACTATTTCCGCAAATACACAGGAATACCAGATGCCATCCACCCCCATAATCATAGGCAGCAGTATTACTGCTCCAAGCTCAAATACCACAGTTCTCAAGAAAGATATTGCCGCAGAAGTGAGCCCGTCGTTTAGTGCCGTAAAGAAGGATGAACCATAAATCGGGATGGCAGCAAACAGGAACACGAATGAGAATATCCGGAATGCATGTATCGTAAGATCCATAAGTTCTGCATCATAGCTTACGAACAAACCCGAAAGAGGTTTTGCAAGAAGCTCGCCGCACAGAAGCATGATGATGGCTGTAATGGTTATTATACGTATGCTCTTCACCAGAATGCCATGCAGCTCAGCCTTGTTACCGGCACCGTAGTGATAGCTTACTACAGGTGCTGTACCGACAGCGTATCCGATGAAAACAGCAATGAAAATGAAGTTTACATACATGAGTATTCCGTAAGCGGCTACTCCGTCTTCACCCAGGAATCTCATCAGCTGGGAATTAAATACCATTCCTACAAGACTCATGGATATTCCGGAAACAAATTCTGATAATCCATTGAAGAGTGTCCTGCCGAGATAACTGAGCTTATACAATGGCTTTCCTATCATGAGAAGACTGTCATTTTTTCTGAGAAAAAATACCAGTGGTACTACTCCGCCGACAAACTGACTGGCCACAGTGGCCCATGAAGCTCCCGCGATTCCCCAGCGAAACACACCCACAAACAGCCAGTCGAGAATCATATTCATTATTCCTGCTGCAAGGGTCACATAGAGACCCAACTTTGGTTTTTCAGCCAAAGGGCAGAAGCTGTGAAATTCAAACTGAAGCATGACGGCAGGGAGTCCTGCCATGCCTATCTGAGCATATATTTTGCAGAGGGAGACCATTTCTTCATCTGCACCCAGAAGCATGGCTACCGGTCCTGCCGTAAAAAATCCAATGATTGCTATGATGATGCCGGAGAAAATAGTGAAATACACCAGCATAGAGAAGATGCCGTTGGCTTCATCCTTCCTGCCTTCGCCCAGCTTAAGACCAATGAGGGCGCAGCCTCCGGCACCAACCATAAAGCCAAGCTCACCAACTATCATCAGAAATGGCATGATGAAATTGACTGCGGCAAAGGCAGCCTTGCCCGCATAGTTGGATACAAAAAAACCATCCACAACTCCATAGATGGATGTAAAGACCATCATGAGTATGGAAGGCATTGAAAACTTTAGCAATTTTCCGGTTGTAAAATGATCTGATAATTGAATTGGCATAATACAGAATCCTTACAAAGCGGCTGCAAAACCGCTTAGAAAACCCCGCGTGTGCGGGAGCCTTGCACCTCTGCTTCAATACCGCACTCTATTCCTCGCGTTCGCGAAAGTCTCGCGCAGCGGCTACAAAACCGCATAAAAAAACCCCGCGTGTGCGGGAGCCTTGATATCGAGCAGGGGAAGAGGGGCTCGAACCCCCATTTGCGGTTTTGGAGACCGCTGCTCTACCATTGAACTATTCCCCTAAAACGAATGCCTGTTTTGGGCACTCGATTATATTATCACATTCTTTCACCAGTGTCAAATACAACAATATGATAAATGGCAGCATGTTCACCATTATTATTATGCACTTAAGCAGGTTAAAGCTGCCTGATGTTCCTCCATACAAATAGAATGTCTCTACGAATATTGACATCATGCCATAACACACAGCTGTAAGTATTGCCAATAGTATTCCCTGTGATTTACTGTCATTTTCCATATACAGTCCTTAATTATGAAGATTTATGCAGTGCATCCACAGTCTCAGATATCCATTCGCCATAATAGTCATAGGGCTCCTGCGACCACCAGTCAAGCAGTTTATTGATCTGCTCCCTGTCATCTTCTATCG
>DCHJ01000013.1:22470-29921 GCA_002314805.1 Lachnospiraceae bacterium UBA1755
ATCCTTAAATTCAATGATATAGATACAGATACCTGTCCAGCTGCGATAGGCATATAATTTATTTTCCTCCATGTACCAGAACCATTTATCTTCCATCTCCTGAGGAATATTTCCGTGTCTGAGCATTTCCATCTGCTTTGGACCGATGCAGCGGTTTATGATAAAAGTCTCACTCTTTTCAGGCATATCTTCGATTTCCCAATCGTCTCTTGTTGCGATCCTGTTATCCATTTCCTTTCCCTCATTTATCATCTATAGTCTGCACTGATATCTTGACTTTCCCTTACTCTTGTTTCCGTATTCTATAGCTTCTGCCGGACAGCAGCATATGCATGCCATACAATGGGTACAGCTTTTACCCCATTCGGGCTTATTATCCTTTAGACGGATATTGTTGAGCGGACACAGGCTTACACACTTGCCGCAGCCAGTACAGCTATCCTTTGCGTAAAATGCATCGGACTTAATAAACATACTGTAAAATGCAGGATTGATCACTGAACTCATAATACGGTCATAGATATTATTCCTCGGGACTTTGAAGCAGATACCATTCTTAATGGCAGCAGCCGCCTCTTCAATATCACTGCCTGCTCTTTCGATTATCTGCTTTGCACTATCCCATGCAGGAGCACTAAACATGGCGATGTAGTTTTCAGGCATCAGTATCTGTGCAGTACCCATGTATTCAAGGTTCTTCTTTTCGCAAAGGATCCGGTTATATTTCGGAGCGTTGCCTATCTCACCTCCACAGGTCATGATAAACCATGCTCGTCCGGCATTGTCAAAATCAGTCTTTTCGATCCAGTCAGAAACAACTTTGGGTAATCTCCATGCATAAGTCGGCGTCACTATTATGACTTCTTCACTGCATGCTATTGGCAAAGTATCTCCATTCTTAATCTTTTGATTAATGTCTGTAATGCTGTCTCCTGTGAAGGCAGAAACCTGCCTTGCCACAAAGAGACTGTTGCCTGTTCCAGAAAAAACAAATATCATTTCCCACCTCCACAAATCACCGTATCATTCATCGCCTGCTCCTCCTTTTTCTCCAACAGGCTATATATCTTTTCCAGTCCTTCCCTGAAAAAAGCTTCCGGTTTCTGTCCGCATGCCAGCAGCAGATAATCCCTTTTCTGCTGTGCGATCTGAACAAGTCCCGCGATCATGCCCCAGAGATGAAAAATCTCCGTGACAGTGTATTCACGGTCCTGCAGTGCACCGTTTTTTCTTGCTTCGTCCATACAGCTCAGCAGGATCTCATTGATCTCTTCTCCTGCCCGGTATGTCCTGCTGTAGCAGTCATCAGCCGAAGTGTCCCGGCTGATAACAATCGGGCTGAGCAGGATCTGATTATATTCCGGGTACTGCATTGCATAATTATACAGCGCAACCCCCGCAGCAATAAAACGATCCTTGTAGGATGCCTCCCGGCTGACTGCCTCCGACAGTGACTCCTTAAACTGCTTCATGCTTTTCCATGTCAGGAATGCAGCGATTTCTTCTTTATTTTTGAAATACACGTAAAGGGTTGCCTTGCTGTATCCTGCTGCCCTTGCAACCTCGTCCATCGTAGTATTGCGGATACCTTTTTCCAGAAACATCCGACCGGCCGCATCGGCGATCCGGTTCTGATGGATCTCCGGGTCTTCTTTTTTTCTTCTTGCCATCCTAGTTCCCTTTCAGAGCATCCGCGCATGCCTTTTTAATCACCAGGCTGCTGTTGGTTGCCCCGCTGACCGCATCAACATCGATCCTCTGCTCTGAGACTATCGTATCAATTATCGTTTCAGCTTTTGCACCCCGTTCGTTCCTGTGTTCCAGAAGCTCTGCTTCCCTAATTGCACCGTCTTTTACCGTGATTCGGATTTTTGCGTAAATATACCCGGCATCACACTCACCTATGTATTCACCATCCGCAATCCCGGCAAGATCAACCGTGTCAATCGTCATATGCTGTATCTTCATCTGATATCTGCCAAGATCAATCCAGTAGAATACCATGTGGATCACTGCCATACAAACGATCAGAACCGATAGCATACGGTGAAAAACAAGTTCCTTCCTCCGGTCCTTCATTACATGGCAGAGAATAACCAGCAGAACTCCGAAAACTACCGCAAGGCTTCCTGAAACCGCGATCACCGGCATTCGTGAGCGCAGCACCGAAACCACTAGAACAAAATGCAGTACACTGACCACAAGAAACAGTGCGGCTGCATACTTATGGAACTTCATCAGAACTGCATTGACTGTTTTCCACTGAAACTTTCTTGATAAAAACTTCAGCATAAGAAACAGCATAAATGCAAGGCACAAATATCCGGTAATGACTCCCATGATGCACTCCTCTGCGTTAATTAAACTTATAGTTTAATTATAGTCATGGGATCTGACTTGTCAATGATAGGTGTCCGCTTCTCTGAAAAAACCTTAACTCCCGGTAAGCAAATAACCGGGAACAGTTCTGGGGCCGACGCACTATGATTCTTAATCATACAATGATCATTATCAATAATACGTCAGCCCCATATTTTGAAGTGCTATTATTTTAGCGTACAGAATTTGCGGAAGCGCATACCTTGCTCTGACCATACTCCGGTTATCTGTGCTCAGACCACCTGCATTACAGTCATCTCTTCTTTCTGCCGGCAAGGATATCAAACACCACTGACACAGGGAGAACTACGCATTTCACTGCCTTCTGCCGGTTTCTTCTGTCAGTTTCGCACGCAATAACTACCGGTCTCACCTTGTTGTCTGTGCTCCGGCTCCGCTTATCTGTACTCAGACCGTACGGATCACGGTCATCTCTTCTTCCTGTTGGCAAAAATATCAAATACTACTGCCGCAAGAAGAACTATGCCCTTTACTACCTTCTGCCAGTTTGCATCGATTCCCATGAGTGACATGCCCAGGTTGATGACACCGATGAGTGTAGCACCGATCACCATTCCGAATACGCTTCCTGAACCGCCGTATGCGGATACACCGCCTACAACGCAGGCTGAGATCGCATCCATCTCGTAGTTGGTTCCGGCTGTTGAGTTAGCTGCCTGGAAACGTGCAATAACGACATACGATGTGATTACGGTGATGACCTCCATATTAAGATAAGCAAGGAACATAATAAGCTTGTTATCTACACCTGACAGTCTTGCTGCCTCGGCATTTCCGCCGACAACATAGAAATAACGTCCCACAACCGTCTTGCTGGTAATGAAATTGTAAATCAGGACAATGGCAACCACCCAGATGAGAGCTGTGGGAATACCGCCTGCCATAGCCAGCTTATACGTAACAAGTATTATAGCTGCCGCAGAAAGAACCGACTTGATCACTACCGACAGCAATGAATCTGCCTCATATCCCTTCCTTACTCTATTGGCACGGGTCATGAAATTCAGAAGCACAACAATGACTGCAGCAGTAATTCCGACTATCATACATACAATGTTGAGCTGCTTCATAGGTGTTGAGAATATCTTTCCAGAGAAAATATTGATGAAAAGATCCGGGAACGGAGCAATACTTCCTGTATCAGAATTGGCTGACAGGATTGCAGTACCCCAGCCCCTGAAGGAAAGATAACCTGCAAGTGTTGCGATCCACGGCGGAACATTTACATAGGCAATAATAAAGCCAAGTAATGATCCGTATGCAATACCTATTACAAGCATAATAAGTATCGCCAGGATCGGATTGAGTCCGAGATTGACCATCAGAATACCGCCGATCGCACCCACGAAGCATATGAATGAACCACAGCTGAGGTCGATATTGCCGCCGGTTATCATACACATCAGCATACCGGTTGCAAGAATGTAAACGTATGCGTTCTGAGTAATTAATGCATTGAAATTAAGCGGCATGAACATAGCACCCTTTGTTGTGATAACAAAGAACACATATACCAGAACGAGGATGATGAGCATCGCATTTTTCTTTAATACTTCTGTTATTTTCATCTTTCCTCCTCCTTAACTCTTCTTCCTGTTGGACAAAACATCAAAGATGATCGAAATGAGCAATACAAGACCCTTTACAACCTTCTGATAGTTTGCCTCTATTCCCATGATACTCATACCCTGGTTGATAACACCCATGAGGACGGCACCGATTATAACTCCGAATACATTTCCTTCTCCGCCGTATGCCGAAGCACCTCCGATGAAGCAGGCTGCGATGGCATCCATCTCATAGCCCTGTCCGAATGTCGGCTGAGCCTGTGTGGCACGAGCCACCGTAAGGATACCTGCAAGACCTGACAGAAAGCCCATATTGGTATATGCAAAGAAATATGGCATTCTTGAATCAATACCCGAAAGTGTAGTTGCCTTTTCATTGGAACCTACTGCGTACAGATAACGTCCCATTCTGGTATTCTTTGTGATGTAGCTGTATGCCAGCAGAACGATCGATATCCAGATGAGTACTGTGGGAATGCCCTTGTACTGCGCCAGCTTATAGAACAGCCATACAACAACCGCACAAATAACGATAGTTTTTATCAGTACACCTGCAAACGGTGCCACAGTATAACCATTCTTCTTTGCCCTCGCTCTGGATATAAAGGTTACAAGAATGATAGCCGCTGCAATGAGAACACCTACGATCACGCAGAGAACATTGAAATCCGTTCCCCCGAATAAATCGCCGATGTAGCAATCTGCACCGCCGCCGAAAACGTTGAGGAAAAGCGTATCACTGATGCCTATTGCATATCCTTCGAGAACAACATTAGAAAGTCCTCTGAACGCATACATACCCGCAAGTGTGGTGATGAACGGAGGTACCTTGATGAAGGCTACCCAGAAGCCCTGCCATGCACCCACAAGCGCACCTATCAGCAGCATTACCAGAACTGCTACGAACATGTTTCCTCCGCGGTTCATGATCACTGCACCGATGGCACCGGTAAAGCATACAACGGAGCCGCAGGCCAGATCAATGTTGCCTCCGGTAAGAATACAGAGCAGCATACCTGTCGCAAGAACGAAAACGTATGCGTTCTGAGATATAAGGTTGTTAATATTCTGCGCATACAGGATCTTACCCTGAGTCGTGATAACAAACAAAATCAGGACGAGGATCAGGGCGATGACCATAGTATACTTCTTCACAAAACCAGACAGTGTCATACTCTTCATATTATCTGCCCTTTCCTGACTGAATAATTGCAGCCATAATGTTTTCCTGCGTTGCCTGATCCGACGGCATCTCTGCTACAAATCTTCCCTCGTTCATAACATAGATCCTGTCGCTCATTCCGATCACTTCCGGAAGCTCGGATGAGATCATCACTACCGATTTTCCTTCCTTTACAAGATCATTGATGATACAGTAGATCTCATACTTTGCTCCGACATCGATACCTCTTGTCGGCTCATCAAGGATCAGGATATCAGGATTGGCAAACATCCACTTTGCAAGGAGCACCTTCTGCATATTGCCGCCTGAAAGATTGCCGACATTCTGCTCGACAGTCGGTGTCTTTGTCCGCAGCTTCTCTTTATACTCTACAGCAGCAGCATACTCCTTATCAGCATCAATGACATTGTTTGTGGAAACATCCTTCATATTTGCAAGAGTAGTATTTATTTTGATCGAGTTGCTGAGAATAAGACCGTTGACCTTTCGTGACTCGGTAACATATGCAAGTCCTTCATTGATGGCCTCTCTTGGAGACTTAAGGACCTTCTCTCTTCCTTTAATGAACAGCTTACCCTTTATATTAGCTCCGTAAGACTGTCCGAAAATACTCATTGAAAGCTCTGTCCTGCCTGCACCCATGAGTCCGTAGATTCCTACTACCTCACCACTCTTGACATTGAAGTTGACGTGATCGACAACCTTACGTCCTGCGTAGATCGGATGCTCCACTGACCAGTCCTTAACCTCCAGACTGATATCTCCTACAGTCACATCATGTCTCTTCGGGAACCGGTCTGTGATCTCACGGCCTACCATGCCCTTGATGATATGTGCTTCATCGATCACATCCTTTTTGCAATCCATTCCGCCTACTGTAGAACCGTCACGGATAATGGTGATCTTATCCGCAACATAAACGACCTCATTTAATTTATGAGTAATAATTATCATTGTCATGCCCTGCTTCTTGAACTCAAGCATGAGATCCAGCAGTGCCTTTGAGTCCTCTTCATTAAGGGATGAAGTCGGCTCATCCAGAATCAACAGCCTGGCCTGCTTTGCAAGTGCTTTTGCAATTTCAACCAGCTGCTGCTTACCTGTTCCGATGTCTTTGATCAATGTATGGGAAGAATCGGTAAGACCAACCATCTTCAGATACTTATCAGCTTCCTGATATGTCTTGTTCCAGTCAACGTGGTTCTTGCTTCCCTTCTCGTTGCCCAGAAACATATTCTCACCGATCGACATAAGCGGAACAAGAGCAAGCTCCTGATGAATAATTACGATTCCTTTTTCCTCGGAATCCTTTATCTTAGTAAACTTACATACCTCTCCGTTATAAATGATATCACCGGAATATGTCCCGTATGGATATACACCACTGAGAACATTCATTAATGTAGACTTTCCCGCACCGTTCTCTCCGACCAGTGCATGGATCTCACCCTCTTCGACCTGCAGATTAACATTGTCCAGGGCCTTGACGCCGGGAAATTCCTTGGTGATATTCTTCATTTCAAGAATTATTTTTCCCACAATAGCCTCTCCTATCTCTAATTAGTAGATGGGCACGAGAGCTATAAAGCCCCCATGCCCAAAAGGATTAATTCGTGTGAAACTGATTACTTAAGCTGATCCTCTGTGTAGTAACCTGAATCGATAAGGATCTCCTTGTAGTTGTTAGCATCAGCAAATACCGGCTCGCAAAGGTATGAAGGAACAACAAGCTTACCATTGTCGTATGTTGTTGTATCGTTAACATCAACCTCCTGACCTGTGAGGATCTGTCCAACCATCTTTACAACCTGAGCTGCAAGAGTACGTGTGTCCTTGAATACTGACATTGACTGCTTGCCCTTGATCATGTTCTTTGTATTCTCAATATCACAGTCCTGACCTGTTACGATCGGGTAGTTGCCCTTGTAGTTAGCTGCAAGTGCGTTTGTAACGCCCATAGCTGTTGAGTCATTTGAGCAAAGCCATGCGTCAAGGTTTGTTCCATCAGCATAGTTAGATGAAAGGATGTTCTCTGCACGTGCCTGAGCTGTATCAGTACCCCAGCCCGGAGTAGCTACTTCATCAAATGCAACCTGTCCTGACTTAACAACAAGCTTGCCTGACTCAATGTATGGCTTAAGAAGATCCATAGCGCCGTTGTAGAAGAAGCCTGCGTTGTTGTCACCCGGGTCACCTGCTGTGATCTCAAGGTTGAACGGACCGTCAGCATTCTCAAGATCAAGCTTGTCAATGATGTACTGACCCTGAACTGTACCTACCTTGTAGTTATCAAATGTTGC
>DCHJ01000007.1:0-4561 GCA_002314805.1 Lachnospiraceae bacterium UBA1755
CTAAAACCGGTTAAAGAATTATTACCGGTCTGTCTGTATAATGAAATTGTGAGATGTTTATTTGACAATACGTAATAATACGTGTTATTATTGTGGCACGTTCATGTACAGCAGGGTATGAAATATAGCGAATTGATAAAATTATTAAAAAAAGCAGGGATGTAAATCGTTACATGAAGGTAAGAAGCATACATTATGGCTGAACCCTTATACAAATCAGATGTTTACTGTCCCCAGGCATTTATCTCAGGAAGTACCGGCGGGGACACTGAATAGTATCATGAAATCTGCGGGAATAACAAAGTGAGGCAATAGAAATGAAATCAAAGTATTATTATCCGGCGATTATTACCAAAGATGATTGCGGCTATAGCGTAGAGTTTCCGGATTTAGTCGGATGTAATACATCCGGTGCGACACAGGAAGAAGCATTTAATATGGCAGAGGATGCGCTGGCCTTATTCATCTATGGACTTGAGGATTCAAATGCAGAGATACCAAAGCCCGGTGATATACGTAAAATCGCAGTTCCCAAAAAAGGAGTAATTGCAGTAATTGGATGCGATACGATGTATTATAGAAAGCGGTTCTGCAGCAAGGCGGTAAAAAAGACATTGAGCATTCCATCATGGCTGAATGAGATAGCAGAGAGGGAGGGTATCAATTTCTCACAGGTACTGCAGAATGGATTAATGAGAAGCCTGAAAATCGATTCGGCAGGGAAAAGCTTGGAGTAACAAATCTCTGTTTTTCCTCAGCTGACAATTCGTTTCTTAATATTTGTATACGGGAATTCAGGGTGTATAATACATAGTTGCTATTGATGGAAAAGCAGAAGCTGTTTGTTTTATAAGGAGGAAGTATGCTGCAAAAAATTATTGTTTGGTTAATTGTAATTGTGGCCGTAATCATTATCATCAGCTGCATAAGTGTGGTCCCGCAGGCCAATGCGTGGATAGTGGAGCGACTGGGTAAATACATGGGGACATGGAAGGCGGGTCTTCATTTCAGGGTTCCGATAATAGACAGGGTGGCAAAGCGAGTATCACTTAAGGAGCAGGTAGCTGACTTTGAACCATTGCCGGTTATCACTTCTGACAATGTAACCATGATGGTAGATTCCGTGGTGTTCTTTGAGGTTTTTGATGCAAAGCTGTTTACCTATGGTGTTGAAAGACCTGTGGCTGCCATTGAAAACCTTTCGGCAACAACTCTTAGAAATATAGTCGGTTCGATGACACTTGACCAGACCCTTACAAGCCGTGATGAGATCAACAGGCAGATCACCTCGATACTTGATATTGCGACCGACAAGTGGGGCATCAAGGTCAACAGGGTCGAGGTAAAGAATATCGATCCTCCGAGATCTATTGTTGAGGCCATGGAGAAGGAGATGAAGGCTGAACGTGAGAAGCGGGCCGTGATCCTCACCGCGGAAGGTGAGAAGCAGTCGGCAATTACCAGAGCGGAGGGCGAGAAGGAGGCAGCCATCCTGAAAGCGGATGCTGTACGTGAACAGCGTGTACGTGAAGCTAAGGGTGAGGCCGAGGCTATAAAGACTGTGCAGGAAGCAATGGCAATGGGAATCAAATACATCAATGATGTTGTTCCATGTGATCAGTATCTGAAGATGCGCTCATTTGAGGCAGCTGAGAAGATGGCCGACGGACAGGCTACCAAGATAATTGTGCCAAGCAGTATTGCAGATCTTACAGGTCTTGCAGCTGCAATTAAGGAAGGAATCAAAGAATGAAGGGATCAGGTATGCTCACAGGTGAGGGTCTGACCATAAATAAACCTTTTCCGAAACTGCATCCGGACAGGAAACAGCGCAGCCAGGCTGTCGATAGCCGGGCAGCTGCGCTGCTTGCCGGGACTGTAAAATTTCCGGGACTGGATCCGAGCATCCGGGACAGCGATGAGGACTGGCTTACCAGGCAGCTGAGGGAAGAGGCAGAGGCTCAGGTCAGGATATGTGATATGTTCGGAATATCACCGCATGTTTCCGATGCAGCTGCGCTGAAGGCAGAGCATGCCATAAGACATGCCGCTGAAGCTGCAGTACAGGCATACAGGAGATGAATCAGGATACTTCAAGTCAGCAAAACAGCAGCCGCTATGGACTGATTTTTTGCAGCAGGCAATTGTACTATATGCGGTTATGCTATAGAATAGGTACGAGACAGACATCATTCCGGTTCAGATGGCATACATCTGATCAAAAGGCAATACCGGTGAGAGACCGGAGCAGCACACTCTACTGTAAGGGACCCTGGTCCTAAGCCAGAAAACTGCCGGGATGATCATAGTTCAGCATTTTTTGGTGGATCGGGGAAATGGTGAAGAACGGATGATTCCTGACTTTTCGGCAGCCCCTGTCAGCGGGGACTGCCGTTTTTGATGTGAACAGAGTCAGACGGGAAGGTATTCAATTGGAAAACTCATATAAGTATTTTGAAAACAGAGACTGCGCATTCTATCCATGTCATGACATGGAGGAGATCAACTGTCTGTTCTGCTTCTGTCCGCTCTACGAAATGGAAGAGTGTCCGGGCGATCCGGTGTATGCAGAGCACGATGGAAAGCGCGTAAGGATATGCAATGACTGCAGATATCCTCATGATGCGGTTAATTATGAGGACGTGATGGAATTGCTTAAGGAACGGTTTAAGTATTGATGCGGGTTTGAAAGGGCAGTTATGAACGAAGAATTGAGCAGCAAAAAAACGAAGCTTACGATAATCGAGATCACAAAATTTGCTATGATGGGCGCCATTATGTACGGTCTCAAGGCATCTATGGCACCTATACCTAATATTGAACCTGTGAGCTTGTTTGTGCTGGTGTTTGCGGTAGTGTATCGCGTAAAGGCGCTGTATCCGATTTATCTCTATGTCCTGCTGGAAGGCATATTCGGGGGCTTCACTGTATGGTGGATGACATATCTTTATGTGTGGGTCATACTCTGGGGTGCTGCAATGCTGCTGCCGCGGGATCTGCATAAGAAGTGGTACGGAGTTATGATCTATATGGCAGTGCTGGGGCTTTACGGACTCCTGTTCGGGACATTTACTTCTCCGCTATCCTTTGTGTACAGCGGACCGGGACTGGATAAATGGATCGCATGGATAATTGCGGGGCTTCCGTATGATGCAATACATGGAGCAGGTAATTTCTTCATAGGACTGTTGGCAGTGCCGCTTATACGTCTGCTCCTGCGTCTGGAGAAATCTGTAAGGAGAGCCTGATATATCAGCAGATGACGGCGCGGCAGATGAATTGCCGGACAGTACTGTTATCGGTAAGAAAGCAATTGTAAGAGTATAAAAAACGGGGATGACAGTCAAAGGTCATCCACGCATATGTAATAATACTACTTTACGACAGTGAAGCAGGAGCTTCACCGGTCATCTCCGGTGAAAAATGTGGCTGTATCGATCTTCTGATATCCGCCGTAGCTCGCAGGGCAGGCATATATATCATCTGCCAGCGGCTTGCCGAGAAAGACTGTCGTGATCTCGTCAGTCTTTTCTTTTATATCGATATCTTCAAAGCGATCCGGATATACGGTCTTGGCAGCGTACCACGCATTTATGAGTGAGAGCTCAAAGTTGGTATAATACGCGTTGTATGCCATCTGCAGATATGTATTGCCTTCACGCCAGGCCCTGCAGGAATCAAGTATCGTACTGTCTTCCTGATACAGGGGAGCAATGTTTTTCACTGCAGCTGAATCGATGATCATGATATCAATATCATCACCGATAGCAACGAACTTTTCTTCCTCGATGGGCTGAGTGCCGGACGCGCCTGTGCCGGAGATCACGTTCTTGATGTGGGCTATCTCAAAGGCCCTGAATTCTTCGGATGTTGTCAGATGATCTGTGGTACCCCAGTTTCCGAGACCGCAGATATATACTGAAGGCTTATCTTCGTCAGCTATATCCCCGGTCCTGGCTGAGATATCGGCAGTCTGACTGTCGATGAAGCTGATGATCTCTTCGGCGCGGGACTCATTTTCAAATATTATTCCGAGGAGTCGCAGACTCTGCCTGAAACTATCGTCAAATACTCCGTCCTTACCGGCACTCATCGTTACGACCGGTACCCCGAGCTGCTGCTGGAGGGCATCTTCCTTATCCACATCCTTGTATTCAGAAATTACAATATCAGGCGCACAGGAAAGGATCTTTTCTGCTTCTGCTGTCTGTGCATTGGGACCTCCGACACCGCATGAGGGCAGCCGGCTGAAGGCCTCTCCATATGCGAGCATATAGGGACGTGCCACAGGATCAAACATTTTCGGACGGTCCTTAAGAGAGAGATTATCTATATCTTCAACCCCGCATACCTGACTGATATCTCCGATGTACGAATATATCCTGAGGGCACCGGCACCGATACAGACCACGTTTCTGTAGCTGCCGGGAGTAAGGTCGAGCTCACGGCCGATCATGTCGGTGACTCTGACGGAAGCAGGACCGGAAGCTGTTTCAGCTGACTGTGTATCGCCGGACTGAGAAGTGCTGTCAGGTGTTTCTGCTGCGGTGAATGCCGTTTC
>DCHJ01000007.1:4689-5965 GCA_002314805.1 Lachnospiraceae bacterium UBA1755
ATTTTGGTAAATATGATAGTCTTTTCATGGAACACCTCAAAAACATAGCGGGAAAAAACGGGATGAAGTACAGGACCGGGATGAAGTACAGAACCGGAATAGTACATGTGTCCTTTTTTCAGATACTGAGCGCTGTTTTAAGCTGCTCTTTGGTCATATAACCCATTGCAGAGGCCGCAGCTTTGCCGTCCTTAATAAGTATCAGGGTAGGAATGCTTGAGATGCCAAAGCGGATCGCAAGCTGAGGTTCCTCGTCAACATTTACTTTACCTACCTTGATCCTTCCGGAGTATTCCTCTGCAATTTTTGCAATCTCAGGTGCTATCATCCTGCATGGACCGCACCATGTTGCCCAGAAATCGATAAGTACAGGGATATCTGATCTCATTACCTCTGCGTCAAAGTTTTCACTTGTAATTTTCACTTCGTTCATTTTTTCATCTGCTCCGGTCATCTTGCCAGGTGACCGGATTATCCTTTCTCCCGGAAGCTGCCGGGTGTGTGAATGTATGTGAATTACTCGGATACAAGTAACCGAGAATTCCCGCCTTTTATCTTAAACGTCTTCGGTCATTGCTTATTCATTTCGTAATTATACCCCTTTAGCGGGGGTACTTCAATTGACTTTGTCACATACAGCGTCAGCCGGTTTTCAGTTCCGGATTTCAATGGATTTCACGGAATACTGATGATCGGAGATGCACATGCGCCATGCAGAAGCCACCATTACTTATTCTGATATATAGGCAATTTCCGGTATCTCACGGAATTCCGTGATCGGTGTTACTGTTATTCTGTAACACTGAGATCATCACTCCGGGGCAGTTTGTCCGGGGATTTATGGCTGGGAGGGTCAGACAATGAGTTTTGAAGAGTTTATGCAGAGAACAGTTGATGAGCTGCGTATTCACTGCGGACCGGGAACGGAAGTGATACGGCAGGATATCGTGAAGGTCAATGATTCCGTTCACCACGGTATTGTTATACGGGCGGCGGGAAGCTCCGCTGCGGTGGCGCCGGTTCTGTACCCGGACCGGTATTATGAGGAAATGATAAAGGGAGACCGCGGATTTGAGGATATCCTTTCGGAAATCAAACGGGATATTGCCCGTGAGAACCGGCCTGACTGTATTGAGGATGCGGCGGATATACTTGTAAGCTGGGAGAGAGTAAAAGATATGGTATATCCGGCCCTTTTATCGGCTGAAAGAAATAAGCTATATCTTGAAGACTTGATATCAGACAGTTTTCTTGATCTTAAGATCGTGTATATTAT
>DCHJ01000029.1:0-2885 GCA_002314805.1 Lachnospiraceae bacterium UBA1755
TAAAAAATACATTTTTATGAGTCAAATATCCAGCAATATTACATATTCATGATAAAGCCTGCGTTTTGAGATCTCGCTCGGGATGAAAAGCATCGCGTTCGCGGCTTGCTTGCAGCAGGATGATTACGGAACCGGGCAGTCCCCCTCGCGAAAAAAAAGCATTTTCGCTCGGGGACTTGTTTGTAACCAAATATGAATATCTAGCCGGGGCATCCCCCTCACGCGAAAAGCACCGCGTTCGCGGCTTGCTTGCAGCAAGCTGTCAAAACAAAGAAGGACGAATTTTCAAGCAAGCTTGAATTCGTCCTTCTCTGTTTTGCCGCCCCGGCTGCTTATTCATCCCAGTTGTGGTATACATTCTGCACATCGTCGTCCTCGTCGAGGAGGTCGATTATCCTGTTCATGTGCTTGATATCTTCTTCTGATGTGAGTGTTACGTATGTCTGGGGGATCATTGTGACTTCTGCCTCTGCCATCGGGATCTTCTGAGCCTCCAGTGCTTCTCTTACCTCTGAGAATGCATCCGGATCGGTATAGATCTCATAGCAGTCTTCTTCCTCCGAGAAGTCCTCTGCTCCTGCATCGAGAGCCATCATCATAAGCTCGTCTGCATCGCCCTCGTACTCTTCCTTGTCGATGATGATCTGACCCTTCTTGTCAAACATAAAGGATACGCAGCCCTGTGTACCGATATTGCCGTAGCCCTTTGTGAATGCGGCGCGTACATTGGATGCTGTACGGTTTCTGTTGTCTGTAAGTGTCTCAACTATGATGGCTACGCCTGAAGGACCGTAGCCCTCGTATACGTTCTGCTCGTAGTCGACCGCTGATGCCTCGCCTGCTGCCTTCTTGATGCCCCTGTCGATGGTATCATTGGGCACGTTGTTGGCTTTGGCCTTGGCGATCACATCACGCAGCTTTGAGTTATTGGCAGGATCCGGTCCGCCTTCCTTGACAGCGATGGCGATCTCTCTGCCGATGATGGTAAAGATCTTGCCCTTTGCTGCATCGTTCTTTTCCTTTTTATGCTTGATATTTGCAAATTTCGAATGTCCTGACATATGACCTCCTGCTCATTCGTAATAATTTTTCCCGTGTAATTCTATCACAACTATTGCACAAGCTCAATATTTAGATTCTTGATCCACTTGCCTGTCCTCACTCTGATAAGGCTGATGATTATCTTGATAAGCTCATCTGACTGCTGTATCAGGAATACTGCCCATAGCGGCAGTCCCCATACGAGCCCTGAGAGTATTACCATCGGTACCGATACGAGCCACATTGGAAGCAGATCTATGAGTGCGCATACTCTCGTATCTCCGCCTGCCCTGAGTATTCCTACGATAGTGATATTGTTGTCGCTCCTCCACAGGAGTGATACTGCCAGTACCACCATGCATGCCGTGGTCATTGCCGCGGTTTCTGCGGAGATATTGTACCAGTGTGTCACGGGTACAGCCAGTGCCAGTGTGAAGATGCAGATGACTATTCCGACCATAAACCCGAGTGCGATGTAATACCATGCATGTTTTTTGGCTGTATCAAGCTCTCCTGCCCCCAGCTCATTGCCCAGGACGACTGAGGTGGCTGATGAGAGTCCCAGCAGTCCTACTATCTCTATGTCACTGAAGATGCTGATGATGCTCATTGCTGCTGCCGCGCTCTCTCCCATCCTCCCGTAGGTCACGAAATGGAGGCTGTAGCCGATCCCCCACAGGGTATCGTTGAGTACAACTGTCATTGCATTGCTCCTGAACTGTCTCAGCATCGGCTTTGTATAGCCGGTAAAGTAATACTTCGGATGGCACCAGAGCGGTGATTTTATGAGCTTAAGACTCAGTATCACCAGCAGCATCTCCACTGCCCTTGCTATTATGGTCGCATATGCCGCACCGGCAACACCCAGAGCTGCGCACCCGCAATTGCCGAATATCAGCATCCAGTTAAAGAATACGTTGACTGCGATCGCCGCAACGCTGATAAACATGCAGGGCTTTACTATGTCCATGGAACGCAGGCCGCTGTTGAAGGTATTGGATATGGCGATGAACGGGAAGGTCCAGGCTGCTATCCTCAGATACTCTGAGCCGCAGGCGATGAGACTGGGGACGTCGGTGAAGATGCCCATTACCGTCTCCGGAAATGCGGAGCATACTAAGGTGCACAGCAGCGCAAAGGCGAGGGATACGATGCTGCCAAGTCCTATCACCCTGCGTATATTGGGTATGTCATCATTGCCCCAGTACTGGGACGCGAGGATGCTCATGCCGCTGGATACTCCGAAGACTGCCAGGTTTACAATAAAAAAGACCTTGCCGGCCAGTCCTACGCCACCCATCTGGATCTCTCCCAGCCTGCCTATCATGATATTGTCTACCATGTTGGTCAGAGCCGCGAGTGCCTGCCAGATCGTGACGGGGAAGGCTATGAGCCAGGTCTTTTTCAGGAATACTCTATCTGAAAACAGTTCCTTTAAAAAAGACAAGCTTTAACTCCTAACTTTCTGCAATATAATTGAGTCTGTATGATAATTTCATCAGTGATTCTGAAAGATGTACGTTTTCTACCACCACATCCTCGGGTACATCCAGGTCCAGATGTGAGAAATTCCAGATGGCCTTGACTCTGCCATGGACCAGGCGCTTTGCCACATCTCCGGCATGTGTCTTGGGGATGCATATGGCTGCTATCTTCACATCGTTTTCCGCCAGATAATCCTCAAGCTTTGCCAAGGGCAGCACCGGCGCATTGTTGACCGAAAAGCCTGCCAGATCAGGGTTGATATCAAATAATGCCTTGATCACGAAGCCTCTCTTGCTGTAATTGGCATAGTTGGCGATCGCCTGACCCAGGTGCCCGGCTCCTATCACTATCATGTTGTG
>DCHJ01000029.1:2973-5608 GCA_002314805.1 Lachnospiraceae bacterium UBA1755
CCGAATCCGCCGAAGTTGTTGAGGTCCTGACGGATCTGTGACGCCGTGACCTTCATCCTCTGGCTCAGTTCCTTGGAGGATGTGCGATATATCCCTTCTTCAAGCAATTCTCCCAGATATCTGTAGTATCTGGGTAATCTTGCAATGATCGCCGGTGAGATCTTCTCTGACATAAATTTCCTTTCCTGATTCCTGATCTGACGAGGACTCAAGTCCTGAGGCTGTGTTGCATGCATTCGACCGTTTTCGCTGCATGCTGCACCGGATATCATACACTCAAGCCTGTGCTGCAGGTGTGCAGCCGTTTCCACTGCCAGCTGTGCCGTAAGTCATACACTCGGGGCTGTGCTGCCGGTATACAGCTGCCCCTCCACACGGACCGACACGGAAAATGCACCTCTTTGTTAAAAAATCCACATTCAAGATACCATTCTGGTATTTTTATGTCAATCTTATTATGTTATTTCATTAATTCCGTGAAATAATTCACAACTTTTTCTGTTAATTCAGAATAATTATCAATGTGGTTCACCTCGTCGCGGAAGGCAGAGGAGCCCTTGAGACCATGTGTATACCATGCCAGATGTTTGCGCATCTCCCTGACTGCGACGTATTCTCCGTTGTATTCTGCCTGCATCTGTATATGCCTGAGCATGGTATCCCTGAGCTCTGTGAGATCCGGCTTTCTTCCCGAGAAGACCCATGGATTGCCCAGTGCGCCCCTTGCGATCATCACTCCGTCGCAGCCGGTCTCATCCGCCATGCGCATTGCACTCTCGATGCTGTCTGCATCTCCGTTGCCGATGACCGGTATACTGACTGCCTCCTTGACCCTGCGGATGATATCCCAGTCTGCCCTGCCACGATAGTACTGCTCTCTTGTGCGCCCGTGTACCGTGACAGCGGCGACTCCGGCTGCCTCCATCACTTTGGCAAACTCCACCGCATTTACCTCACTTTCGGAAAACCCCTTGCGGAATTTTACCGTCACAGGCTTTGCCGTAGCTCTGACTGCCGCGCTCACGATCTCTCCCGCAAGCTTTGGAGCGCGCATCAGTGCGCTGCCGTCGCCGTTATTGACCACCTTTGGCACAGGACAGCCCATATTGAAGTTTATTGCACTCCACGGTCCGTCCTCCAGACGTGCGACGATCTCAGCACATATCTGCGGGTCTGAACCAAACAGCTGTATCTCGACCGGACCTTCTGCCGGCGATGTGCGCATGAGTTCATGGGTATTCCTGTTGTTGTAATAGATGGCCTTGGCGCTTATCATCTCCGTACAGACCGTATCTGCTCCCATCTCCCTGCATAACAGACGAAATGGCAGGTCAGTTATCCCCGCCATTGGTCCCAGATATAATCTTATTGAAGAGTTCGAGCTGCTCAAATAGTTCTTCCTTCTCTCTCTGTAATCTTCCGATCTGAATACCGCATTCTATTTCATCATACAGATAGTCTGCGTCATCTGCCCTGGTCGTAAGCTGCAGCCTGCCGGAATCGTCAAATTCCACCAGCAGTATGCCGCCTGCCGCCTCTGTGAAGGTGACGCACATTATCTGAAGCTCATCCTTTATCTGCGCCGGGAGCCTGTCATATTCCCGGTTGAAATAATATTTCTGTTCATAGGAGCTGGCTCCGCATAATACCCTGCTCATGTCCTCACCAGATTTCTCGGATTGAAGTAGGTGACATCGGCAAGCTGCTTTTCTGCCGAATTGATCTTAGTGATATCCTCGCTTAAATACTTGCCCTGCTGCACCACAACGACCTGATTGAGCTGGTCATTCATGATGAGCTCAACTGCCTTTTCTCCCATGATGGTAGCCTCGACTCTGTCACGTGCCGTCGGACTGCCTCCTCGCTGCAGATAGCCGAGGATAGTAGCTCTTGTCTCGATGCCTGTGACGCTCTCTATGGTCTTTGCCAGCTCTGCGCTCTTTCCGATCGCTTCGGCATTGATGATGATGTGATGGCGCTTACCCAGTGTCCTGTTCTGGAGTATATGATCGATGAGCTCCTGCTCGTTGCCGCTATAGGTCTCCTTGCAGAGCACATCATCTGCTCCGCAGGCAAGTGCTGTCCACAGCGCGATATAGCCTGCATTGCGGCCCATGACCTCGATGATGCTGACACGCTCGTGGGACGCCGATGTATCTCTGATATTATCGACTGCATTCTTTGCCGTATTGACAGCTGTATCAAAGCCGATGGTATATTCGGTCAGTGCCACATCCATGTCGATGGTACCCGGGATGCCGATCACGGGGATACCTCTTTCGGCAATGGACTGTGCCCCCTTAAGGCTTCCGTCTCCGCCGATAACTACGAGACAGTCGATACCGTTTTTCTTAAGCACGTATGCTGCCCTGTCCTGTCCTTCTTGAGTCACCATGCTCTTTGACCTTGCTGTCATGAGCAGGGTCCCGCCGAGGGTGATGATGCCTGCAACATCTGATGATGAGATGTCTCGTATCTCCTCCTTGAGCAGCCCGTGATAGCCTCTCATGATCCCCTTTACCGCCAGACCGTTATGGATCGCGCTCCTTACCACAGCTCTTACCGCTGCATTCATGCCCGGCGCATCACCGCCGCTTGTAAGGATGCCTATTGTCTTTATCTCTCCCATTATGAT
>DCHJ01000029.1:5755-7314 GCA_002314805.1 Lachnospiraceae bacterium UBA1755
GCCATTCATCCACGTACCTGTACTCCTGATCTCTGCATCAGCAGTCATTCATCCACGTACCTGTACTCCTGATCTCTGCACCGGCAGCCATTCATCTACGTACCTGATGCACGGTCTCCTGATCCGTGGACCTTGTTACTGTATCATTTTATAGCAACATTGCTTTCTCCGCAATGTATCTTTAAGGCAGAAATGAGAGTTTCATCCGCCCTCACGGCCATGCTCCTTCCAAGCCTCTTTATCTGTCTCGTCTCAGCAACATATATGACCACCATATCGTCACCCTCTGCTGTCTTAAGGATCTCCATGAGCTCCTTCTCATCCCCCGCATAGGCTTCAATGGTCTCGTAACGGATCCAGAGCTCCCTGCTGATGCCGGTAAATTCGCGTATGCTCTCACATATGAGCTTGCCGGTCTCGTCATCCGCTACATTGCATCTGCCTGAGACATAGACCTTTCTGTCCACCTCCAGCTTATCCCTGAACCGCAGGTAATCGTTGGGGAAGATCACCACCTCCACAGTACCGCAGAGATCCTCAAGCGTGATAAAGGCCATGGTCTTGCCCGTCTTTGTGGTCTTTATCGTCTTTTCGGTGATCATGCCTCCGATGGTATATCTCTGTCCGTCTCTGACTGCCGCGACTCCTGTCTCTTCATCCGGCATGAAATCCGTGGCTTTGGCTGTAACAGTTTTTTCCCATACCTTACGGTATTCGTCAAGCGGATGTCCGCTCAGGTAGATACCCAGCACTTCCTTTTCAAACTGCAGGAGCTCTTCCCTGAGAAACTCCTCTGCCTCCGGCAGCTTCATCCTGAAGCTCTCTCTCGTCTTCTCATCACCGAAATTAAAGAGCGACATCTGTCCCGACTGCGCATCCTTTGCATTTCTGGCCTTGGAGTCCATCATATCGGGCGCGATAAGCACCTTCTGTCTCCGGTTGCCCGGAAGTGAATCCAGAGCCCCTGCACGTATGAAGCTGTCCATGGTGCGCTTATTGACCTCCTTATTGGTCATGCGCTCAACAAAATCCTCCATGGAGGTATACGGACCGCGGGCCTCTCTTTCCTTCACGATCACATCTGCTACCGAAGTGCCTACTCCCTTTATCGCAGAGAGACCGAACCTTATGCCGCTGCCCGACACAGAGAACCCGCCGAAGCCTTCATTGATATCCGGCGGCAATATATCTATGCCCATCTGCTTGCAGGTCAGGATATAGCTGCTGATCTTTCCGGTCTGGTCCATGACGCTTGTCATGAGAGCTGCCATGAACTCCCTGGGATAATAGTACTTAAGATATGCTGTCTGATATGCCACATAGGCATAGCAGGCCGCATGGGATTTGTTGAAGGCATAGGATGCAAAATCGGTCATCTCGTCAAAGATATGATTTGCCACCTCTTCGCTGATGCCCCGTGCTATGCAGCCCGGTACGCCTTCCTCCGCATTGCCGTATACAAAGCTGGCTCTCTCCTTAGCCATGACGGAGGCCTTTTTCTTGCTCATTGCACGCCTTACCAGATCGGCCCTTCCCAGCGAATAGCCGGCAAGATCCTG
>DCHJ01000029.1:7337-8059 GCA_002314805.1 Lachnospiraceae bacterium UBA1755
ACGATCTGCATGACCTGCTCCTGATATACGATACATCCATAGGTCGGCGCAAGGATGGGCTCAAGCTGCTCTGTCTCATACTCCACCTGTCCGCCGGAATTCTTGCCTCGTATATATCTGGGGATAAAATCCATGGGACCCGGACGGTAAAGTGCTATGCCTGCGATGACATCCTCAAGATTGTGTGGCTTAAGCTCCTTCATAAAGCCGGTCATCCCCGCAGACTCCAGCTGGAAGATACCCTCTGTCTTACCCTCTCCTATCATGTCATAGACCTTAGGGTCATCGTAGTCTATCTTAAGCATATCAAGCTTTATGCCATGTGTCTTCTCCGCCTGATCCACCGCATCCTGTATCACAGTCAGCGTGCGCAGCCCCAGAAAGTCCATCTTTAGCAGTCCCAGTTCTTCAAGCTGCGTCATGTTGTACTGGGTCGTGATGGAGCCATCGCCCGCCTTTGCAAGCGGCACATACTCATCCACTGATTTCCTTGAGATTACCACACCTGCGGCATGCATGGAGGAATGCCGCGGCAGTCCCTCAAGCCTCAGGCTCATATCAATAAGGTTTTTGACCTCATCATCGGTATCGTAGGCGGTCCTGAGCTCCGGGCTCACCTCCAGTGCCTTTGAAAGTGTCATACCCAGATCCTTTGGGATCATCTTGGCTATGGCATCGCACTTTGCATAGGGCAGGTTCATTGCCCGTCCCACGTCCCTGAC
>DCHJ01000002.1:0-8755 GCA_002314805.1 Lachnospiraceae bacterium UBA1755
TCATACAGGTTTCTTAGATCATGCAGGATAATACTTAGCATTCTTTCCCTGCTCATTACGGATACAAGCATAACTTCGACTGCTGCCAAATCGATATTAGAAGGAATGAAATCCAATCCTTCTTCATGTTTTCTTACCACGGAACAAATATCATATGGCTCATCTGATATCACTTTTCTGAAAATATCAGCAATTGTATTCTCGAGCGCATCAGGATTCTTATATCCCAAATAAGCAGTCATGCTGCCTTGTGGGTCCAAATCTATCAGCAGCACACTTTTACCCATTCTTGATAACCCGGCACCTAAATTGACTGCCGTGGTAGTCTTGCCGGCTCCACCTTTTTGATTTGCTATTGCTATTACTTTTTCCATATCAGGACCAACCTCCTTGTTTGATTTCGTTGCGAAGTACTTCCCTCACATAATTCATCGGGCTCGATAATGGTTCCGGCTTCATACGCCGGATTATTATTTCGAGCATTCGCTTTTCTTTTGCTGCTTTTGAAAGGGTACTACCCTCTTTGTATATTTCATCTAAAGCCTTAGCAATGCCAACTGCGTTCTCTTTGAGTATTGTCACCTGTTCACTGCTATACAGACCTAATCTGCCCAAGGCATCAATGTAATGGTTCATAAGCTCCAAGTCGTACTTATCCACAATTTCATCATCCAAATGAGGACGGTCTCGCATATGATGATCATCATTCTTATTTACGTATTTATTTATATTAGTATTTAATATATTAGTATTTAATTGTGGCGGTTTTTCCGAATACGGATTTTCCGTATGTGGATTATCCGTATGCGGGTTTTCCGTATACGGGTTTTCAACATACGGGCAGTTATCCATTGTCTCGGAATTATCAGTATTTTCAATGCTTTCCTCTTCATCCTCTGAAGAGCTCTGCTGTGGAAATTCATACACGTTATAATCATATCCACCATATTTTCCTTTACTGTCTCTTACAGAAATTCTTGTCACATATCCTGCTGCAATCAGCTCATCGACTGCAGATTTCACTGATGTGACCTGATCCCTATTGATTTTTGCCAGTCCAAGTAATGAGTAATCCCAGTTATCCGGGAGCGAAAGCATCTGAGACAAAAGTCCCTTTGCCTTCAGTGACAGATTCTCGTTCCTCAAATGATGATTACTCATCACTGTATAATTCTCTGTTTTCTGTACTCGAAATACTGACATATTACCTCCTCATGGCGAACAAAAAGGACACTCGCATAGTACGAATGTCCTTAGTAATTCACAGCGACTCGCTGTAATATTATTTAGTTCGATGGGGACAAATTACATATTCATACATGTAATATGCCTATTGTCATACAAAAAATCCTGTATGGATCCTGTATGGAGCACCCCTTAGGATCCGTCAAACCCTTGATTCTACGTTGTTTTAGTCCTGTACTGTCCTCATAGTCGGGAAGAGCAGCACATCTCTGATCGCTGCGCTGTCTGTCATGAGCATGCAGAGACGGTCAATACCGTATCCGATTCCGCCTGTAGGCGGCATACCTATCATAAGCGCATTGAGGAAATCCTCGTCTGTATGCTGTGCCTCTTCGTCACCGGCCTCCGCAAGTGCATCCTGAGCCGCAAATCTTTCCCTCTGATCGATCGGATCATTGAGCTCTGAATAAGCATTTGCCATCTCCCAGCCGTTCATATAGAACTCAAATCTCTCTACATAGCGTCCGTCTGAAGGCATCTTCTTTGTAAGCGGCGAGATCTCAATAGGATGATCCATGACGAAGGTCGGCTGGATCATATGATCCTCACAATACTCCTCGAAGAACAGGTTGATGATATCGCCTCTCTTATGATGCGGTTCAAACTCAATGTGCTTTTCCTTAGCCACTGCCTGAGCTTCCTCAAGTGTATCTATCTTATCGAAATCAACTCCTGCATACTCCTTTATCGCATCTATCATGCGGACTCTCGCAAACGGCTTGCCCAGATCCATCTCGATCCCGTTGTAGGTGATGGTCGTCGAACCGTTAACCTCCTGAGCAACCGTTCTGTACATCTCTTCAGTAAGGTCCATCATTCCGTTGTAATCAGTATATGCCTGATAAAGCTCCATGAGCGTGAACTCAGGATTATGCCTGGTATCAAGACCCTCGTTTCTGAATACGCGTCCGATCTCATATACTCTCTCAAGGCCGCCTACGATAAGTCTCTTGAGATAAAGCTCAAGAGAAATACGGAGCTTAAGATCCTCATCCAGTGCGTTGAAATGTGTCTCAAACGGTCTTGCTGCTGCACCGCCCGCATTGGCTACAAGCATAGGTGTCTCAACCTCGATAAAGCCCTTGGCATCAAGGAAACGGCGGATGGTCGAGATGATCTGTGACCTCTTGATAAAAGTAGTCTTTACGTCAGGATTCATCACAAGGTCCACATATCTCTGACGGTATCTCATCTCCGTATCTGTCAGTCCGTGGAATTTTTCCGGAAGCGGCTTCAGTGATTTTGAAAGAAGTATCAGCTCTTTCGCATGTACTGATTTCTCGCCGGTCTTTGTCTCGAATACAAAGCCCTTTACACCCACGATATCACCTATATCCATGCGCTTAAAGTCCTTGTATTCATCCTCACCAAGGTCATCGCGGGCTACGTATATCTGGATATTTCCGTTTCGGTCCATGACATTGGCAAAGGATGCCTTGCCCATGACGCGCTTGCTCATAAGACGCCCGGCAATTGATACTTCCCTGCCTTCAAGCTCTGTGAAGCTATCCTTTATATCCTGAGTATGATGAGTTACATCATACTTTGTAATAATGAATGGATCTTTACCTGCTTCTCTGAGCTCACTGAGCTTGTCCAGGCGCACCTGCATCAGCTTATGGACATCCTGTTCAGTTGTTTCCGCGGTCGGAATATTCTTCTCATTCTCAGCCATTGTGTATCTCCTATCCCTTAGCTTTCCTTTGTGATATTCATGATCTTGTACTTAACGACTTCCCCGTCCGGAAGCTCAACATCGATCGTCTGTCCCTTCTTATGTCCGAGCAGCGCCTTACCTACCGGTGATTCGGTACTGATCGCGCCGCCCAGAGATGTAGCCTCTGTAGTACCTACGATCTTATACTCCATGACATCATCAAACTCGATATCCTTGATCTTAACCTTGCATCCGATACTGACTGTACTTGCATCAGCCTCGTCCTCGTCCACAACCTCTGCCCTCTTGAGAAGCTCTTCAAGCTCTTCAATGCGGGCTTCAATATCTCTCTGCTCATCCTTTGCGGCATCGTACTCTGCGTTCTCCGAGAGATCGCCCTGCTCCCGTGCCTCCTTGATCTTCTGAGCTATTTCATGTCGTCTGTTTACCTTGAGGTCCTGCAGCTCATCCTCATATTTTTTGAGGCCTGAATAAGTAAGAATTATTTTATCTTCTGCCATTGTAAATCCCTCCACAACAAAATATAAATCGCGCGGCGCAGGCATCCATCCGTATGCCGTGCGTTCCGCACGATTATACTCTTTTTGTATCGGATATGTCAACAAAGTATGTGACAAATCAGTAACTTCTCAGCTTCCGCAGCGGCTTGAGATATCAGATCCCTGTTTTCTCTTCCGGCTCCCTCGGCCTCTTCACTTCCTTGGACCCGTCCGGCTTCATATATATATCCACCTTGTTGTATGGGATCTCGATCCCGGCCGCCGGAAGTCCCATAGCGACTGCTTCGATCATCCTCCATCTGATATCCCAGTATCTGGAATTCGCAACATATCCCTCAGCTCTCATAAGGATACCGCTGTCCTGGAATTCCATGGCATGTGCAAATACATCCTTATCCTTGAGTATCTCCGGATCACTCCTGAAGATATCCTCCAGCACCTTCTTTGCATAAGCGATATCCGTACCGTAAGCCACCGACACCTCAATATCCATACGCCTGACCGGGTTGACAGTCGTATTGGTGACAGCGGCGTTAGCCAGCGCACCGTTAGGAATGCTTATGGTTTTCATATCGATGGTGATCAGGTCCGTTCTCGCCAGATAAATATTGATTACATTGCCCTCGCCGTACGGTGTGACGATATAGTCACCGATCACAAACGTCTTCAGGACCATGATCATAACTCCGCCTGCCATATTTGCAAGGTAATCACGGAGCGCCACCACAAGAGCCATGAGAGTAGCGGCAAGTACGGCAAGGATATTTGCCGTATTGATACCCAGCGTACTCATACAGGTCAGGGCCACAACTACGATGATCAAGATCCTCAATATCTTCAGAAGCCCCTTAAGTCTCGGACGTTCCTGAGGATTGACCTTGGCATCGATCGATTTTCCGATCATCCTTATGAGCTTGATGGAAAACAGGATGACGATAACCAGTATGGCGATCTTTAATATTACTTCGTTAGAAACTCCTTCGAAAATATCCGTATTCACTTATCTCCACGTATTATCCGGTCATCCTTACCGGTGACCGGATTTTCCTTTCTCCCGGTTACTGCCCCGGAATACTGTCAGCCAAGCCCTACCTGAGCCACGATATCCTTCGCAAGACTTTCTGCCTCCTGTGCAGTGCCGGCGCCGACACCGACATACAGCTTGAGCTTGGGCTCGGTGCCTGACGGTCTGAGTACCACCATGCCGTTGTCCTTGAGCAAATATTTGAGTACGTTTGACTTCATACCATTGCAGCCATCCTTGTAGTCCTGCAGCTCAACTACCGGGATACCTGCAAACTCTGTCTCGGGATTGCTCCTTGCAGCTTCCATTATCTCCTTCATCCTGTCGAACCCGCTCTCGCCCGGGAACTGATAGGAATGAGTGGTATTTACGTAATAGCCAAATTCTTTATACATCCCATCCAGTACATCCAGCAGGCTGAGTCCTTTTCCCTTATAGTATGCAAACATCTCTGCGATCATGAGTGCAGCGCTGACGGAATCCTTATCCCTCACATGAGTGCCGAGCATGTATCCGTAGCTCTCCTCATAGCCGAAGATATACCTGTCTTCTTCATGAGTCCTGCTGAGCCTGGTAACGACCGGTGCGATATTCTTAAAGCCCGTAAGCACATCTATTACTTCCACGCCATACTTGTCCGCGATCTTATAGATCATATCGGTACTTACTATAGACTTGACACATACAGGTCTCTCCGGCATCCTGCCGATCTCAAGCCTTCTCTTGCATATCCAGTCAAGCAGGAGCATTCCGGTATGGTTGCCGTCGATGAGACTGAAGCCGTCTCCATCCTTTACAGCGATCCCTATCCTGTCAGCATCCGGATCGGTTGCTATGAGCAGATCTGCGCCTTTCTCTTCCGCCACTTCAAGACCCACCTGCATCGCCTGCAGTATCTCCGGGTTTGGATACGGGCAGGTCGGGAAATCGCCGTTGGGCTGTGCCTGTTCTTCAACCGGTACGATATTGGTAAAGCCATTCTGCGCAAGACACTGTGTCACACACTTAAGGCCGGTACCGTAAAGAGGTGTATATGCGATCTTTACCGACTTATCTACTCCCTCTGCGCAGAGAGACCATGCGGATGCTGCATCCACAAATGCATCTCTTACCGTATCCGGGATATACTCGATTCTTCCGTCCGCAAGGCCCTGCTCAAATTCGTAATTCTCCCTGGTTTCAAACATAGGCTCTTCCTCGATAAATCCGAGTACCGCAGCTGCAGCTGCCTCATCGATCTGGCAGCCTGTGGGGTCGTATGCCTTATATCCGTTGTACTGCGAAGGATTGTGGCTTGCCGTGATCACCACGCCTCCCTCACATCCGTAGTAGCGCACAGCAAACGACAGCGAAGGCGTCGGCATAAGCTCCGGCCATATATATACATGAATGCCGTATGCTGCCATGATCCTTGCCGTCTCCTTTGCAAATATGTCTGACTTATGGCGGCTGTCATAGGCGATAGCGATCGCCGGATCATCACTGAGGGTCTGCAGATACCTTGCATAGCCTCTGGTTGCCCGGGCTACCGTATAGATATTCATACGGTTGGTTCCTGCTCCCAGTATACCCCTCAGACCTGCCGTACCGAACTCCAGATCACGGTAAAACCTGTCATTGATCGCCTCTTCATCTCCCTTGACACTATTGAGATCATCGATCAGATCTCTGTCTGTCAGGTCTTCTCTCAGCCACTCCTCATAACGCTCTTTTACCTTTGAATCCATCATACCATCGCCTCCTTGATACACTTTGCAATAAAATCTATCTTAGCCTCTGTCATACCCGGGTATACTCCTACCCAAAATGAATCCTTCATTATCCTGTCTGTATTTTCCAGAGTACCGGCTATCCTGTATCCGGTGCCCGATTTTCTCATCTCATCAAAGCATGGGTGTCTGGTCAGATTGCCCGCAAAAAGCATTCTGGTCTGAATATTGTTTTCCTCCAGATGCGCAACCACACTCTCCCTCATACCGTGCGGTACCGTGATCATGAAGCCGAACCAGCTGGGATCGGAATCCGGCAGTGCCTTGGGCAGCTTAATACGGTCATTGACCGGAGAGAGTGCTATCCAGAGCCTGCGCCAGTTATCCTTCCGCTGCTTTACGAATCCGGGGAATTTTTCCAGCTGGGCACAGCCGACAGCAGCCTGCATGTCCGTTGCCTTAAGATTGTATCCGAAATGTGAGTATACATATTTGTGGTCGTAGCCGGTCGGCAGCTCCCCGTACTGCTTATCAAAACGGTGCCCGCAGTAATTGTCCCTGCCCGGAGGACAGATGCAGTCTCTTCCCCAGTCTCTCATGGATCTTGCTATCTTATGAAGCAGCGGATCGTTGGTATATACGGCACCGCCCTCTCCCATGGTAAGATGATGCGGCGGATAAAAGCTGCTGGTACCGATATCGCCCACTGTACCCGTATATTTCCAGTATTCATTGCCCTGCGCATCGCGAAGCTTTACCCTGCTGCCAAGTGCATCGCAGTTATCCTCTATGAGCCAGAGATCATACTTATCGCAGAACTCTCTGACGGTCTGCAGATCAAAGGGATTGCCCAGAGTATGTGCTATCATCACTGCCCTTGTCTTCTCGCTGAGGGCTTGCTCCAGCTGTTCCACGTCGATATTGTATTGCGGGATCGTAACATCACAGAATACCGGCACTGCACCGTACTGGATGATCGGTGTCACCGTTGTCGGGAATCCGCATGCCACTGTGATCACCTCGTCTCCCGGTTTCACTCTTTTTTCTCCCAGCAGGGGAGATGTAAGTGTCATGAAGGCAAGAAGATTTGCGCTTGAACCTGAATTGACAAGTGACACATATCTGATACCCAGATATTCTCCCAGCTGCTTCTCAAACTGCTCTGTATATCTTCCGGCAGTGAGCCAGAAATCCAGGGCGCTGTCCACGAGATTTACCATTTCCTTCTCATCGTAAACTCTGCCCGCATAGTTTATGCGGTCGCCCTCCTTAAAATCCGTATTCACCTTATGGAATTCCCTGCAATACTCCGCAACCTCATTGAGTATCTGCTGCCTTTTCTCCTGCTCAGTCATTATATCTCCTCTGAATCTCCGGTATTCTTCATGATCACCCGATCTCGTTCTCTCTGTATCCTGTGGCCGGCTGTGCGCCATGCCCGCAGGCAAAAAGCCGGTCTGTGATCAGCCCAGGATCTGCTTTTCCATTACCGCTGCGGCATCTGCACCTGCGTAGTAGGCTTTGGACCATTCTACCGCTGCCGCAACAGCCTGTGCGATATCATACCGTGGCCGCCACCCCAGTTCTTTCTTTATCCGGCTGCAGTCGAGCCGCAGCAGACCTGCCTCGTGAGGTCCGCCGTCGCCATGCACCTCCCAGTGCGCACCCGCACCCCATTCCCTGCAGAACAGCTCTGCCAGAGTACTGACCGGCACGCAGTCACTGTCATCGGGCCCTACATTATAATATCCGGCTTTGGACGGATCACTGTACTGTGCCTCGATGATCATAAGGTATGCATAGAGCGGGTCCAGTACAAGCTGGAACGGACGCACTGCCTCCGGATTGCGCAGGATGATGGTCTCCCCCTTAACCGCTGCTCTCACACAGTCGGGGATGATGCGGTCCTTTGAGAAATCGCCTCCTCCGATCACGTTGCCGGCGCGGGCTGTTGAGACCGCGATGCCTTTTTCATCCAGGAAGGATTTTTTATAGCTGTGGGTCACAAGCTCCGAGCAGGACTTGGAATTGGAATATGGATCATAGCCGTCAAGCTTATCGCTCTCCACGTAGCCGCGCTGCGTCTCCAGATTTTCATATACCTTGTCGGTGGTCACATTGAGGAAGGAGCGCACGGTGTCGCTTTTGCGTACGCATTCAAGGATGTTGACAGTACCCATGACATTGGTCTCGTAGGTATAGCGCGGTCTCTGATAGGAATCCCTCACCAGCGGCTGCGCTGCCATATGGATGACGATATCCGGTCCGGCCTCGGTGAAGGCCTTCATGAGTGATCCTTCGTCCCTCACGTCACCGATGACGGAATGCATGTCTGCCGACACTCCGGAGATGTCAAAGAGGTTTTCGTCTCCCTCCGGTGCCAGCGCATAGCCTGTCACTTCGGCGCCTGCCATGACCAGCAGCTTTGAAAGCCAGCTCCCCTTAAAGCCGGTATGGCCTGTGAGAAATATTTTTTTGTCCTTATAAAATTCCAGCATTTATATACCTTTCATATCCTCCGTCACGGCCCGGGACCTCGCCGCATTTACACGCTGCCCCGCCTGTGCTTCACCATTTTTACACGGCATCCTGTCTGCTG
>DCHJ01000002.1:8876-25069 GCA_002314805.1 Lachnospiraceae bacterium UBA1755
ACCGCTTTTCCATGGTGCCCGGTCTACCGCTTCGCCGCATTTACACGCTGCCCCGTCTGTGCCTCACCGTTTTTACACGGCATCCGGTCCGCTGCTGCACCGCTTTTCCATGGTGCCCGGTCTGCCGCTTCGCCGCATTTACACGCTGCCCCGTCTGTGCTTCACCATTTTTTCCACGGTGCCCTGCCGGAGGTCCACAGCTCCTCAAGGAGCTTTCTCTCACGCTGCGTATCCATACACTGCCAGAAGCCGTCATGGCGATAACCCATAAGCTCCCCGTCTGCTGCGAGTCTGGGGATAGCGTCCTTCTCAAATATACAGGAATCACCGTCCAGATAATCAAATACCCCGGGCTCCATCACCATGAAGCCTCCGTTGATTATCTCTCCGTCCTGCTCCTCCTTCTCGCGGAATGCTGCCACCTGACCCTTGTCATTAAACTCAAGTGTCCCCTTGGACTGGCCGAAGTTGACTGCCGTAAGTGTCGCCGTCCTGCCGTGGGTCTTATGGAACTCAAGCAGCTTATTAAGGTCCACATCCGATACTCCGTCTCCGTAGGTGAGCATGAACGTCTCGCTGCCGACATATTTCTGAATACGTCTGATGCGTCCCCCGGTCATGGTATTAAGCCCCGTATCGACCAGTGTTACCTTCCACGGCTCCACGTGGTTGTCCAGTACCCTCATACAGTTATGCTCAAGATCAAACTCTACATCGCTGTTGTGCAGGTAATAATCGGCAAAGTATTCCTTTACCACGTACTGCATGTATCCCAGGCAGATGATGAACTCGTCAAAGCCGTAGCTTGAATAATACTTCATGATATGCCACAGTATCGGCTTGCCGCCGATCTCTACCATCGGCTTTGGCTTAAGATCACTGCCTTCGCTTATCCTGCTTCCGAAGCCTCCGGCTAAGATTACAACCTTCATATGCGCACCCTCAATTCATAATAATATCTGAAGCTCTCTTATCCACTGATAACCGTTTCCTGCTGATCCTGACCCTGCGCAGATTCTACATCAGCCGCACCTGTCTGTGTGTTCACGTGGCTGCTGATCCGGGCCCCGCGCAGATTCTACATCAGCCGCACCTGTCTGTGTATTCACGTGGCTGCTGATCCGGATCCAGCACAGATCATACACTGCTTATTGCTCTGCAAAGCCCCTGAACGAATATGTCTCAGGAGAATCATATACTATCTCCGAACCCTTATCCGTAAACTTAAACGGAATATACAGCAGGTCCTCCATAGCTGCCTGCACAGCTTCCTTCCTGTCCTCCGGTACGTAGAAAAGGAGAAAGCCTCCTCCTCCGGCCCCAAGGAGCTTTCCGCCCAGTGCGCCGGCCCCTATGGCTCTGTCGTAATACTCATCGATACTGTCTGTGGAAATATTGCTGCCGGTCTGCCGCTTGAGCTTCCAGGTCTCATCCAGCAGCCTTCCGAAGTCATCAAGGTCACCTGCTGTAAGTATGCTTTCCGCAGTATCCACAAGTGCCAGCATCTGCCGCAGCTCATGCTGCTTTTGCGCGATGGATCTTGATTCCTTCTGAATAACGGAGCTGAGTCTTGTAAATCCCGTAAAGAAAAGCATCAGACGGTCATTGAGAAGCTTCTTCTTTCCTGCATCGATGGAAAGCGGAGTAACCCTGTACTGGTCCTTTGCAAAATCTATCCTGTTAAGCCCGCCGAAGGCCGCTGCTATCTGATCCTGCCAGCCGCCGGCTTCATTGCATAACACACGCTCGATATAGATGGCCTCGTCCGCAAGTCTTTCCGGTCCGACCTCTTTTCCTTTAAGCTTGTGAAATGCGCTTAGCATGCCTACTGCAAAGCTGGAGCTGGTGCCGAGACCGGAACGTGCAGGAAGATCTGCCTCGTAGGTAAGCCTTATGTCATGGATGTCCAGATGCTTCATTGCACTGCGCACCAGCGGATGCTCTATCTCATCTGCGTCCGTGACTCTTTCTATCCGTGAATATGCTATCTCGCTGAAGTATTCAAAAAACGGGGGAAGGTGGCGCACATTGACATAGCAGTATTTGTCAAATGTGGTCGAGATGACGCTGCCGCCGAATTCGTTGAAAAATTCGGGCATATCCGTGCCTCCTCCGAAAAAGCTCATTCTGAATGGTGTCTTAGTAATAATCATTTTTTGTCCCTGAATATGATAAATCTGCTGAATATATAATTAAGTACAACTACCAGTACACTGCATACTATCTTTACTGCGAGCCCGCCAAAGCCCAGTATATCTACTCCAAGGATCATGATCCCCTCATCCAGAAGTCCCGATACGATCCTCGCTGCCACAAACTTTCCGATCTCGGGAAGTATCACTCCGGCCTCCCAGCTTTTTGATTCAAACACCCACTGCTTATTGGTGACATATGCCGTGACCACGGCCAGTATCCACGCCAGCGCATTGCTCACAGCATTGGGTATGCCAAGCACACTGAAGCACAGCCAGTATATTCCGATATTTACAAAAGTTGTTACTCCGCCAAAGAAAAGGTACAGTATCACGCTCCTGTATTTATGGCACATTTCCTTTGCCCAGACAAAAAGCTTTTTCACGAGCAGACTTCCCCTTTTAACTTGCATAATGAATCAACTTCATGATACTACATTCCGACGAAAATTGATACCTTTACAGCCGCAGAGGGCGTTTGACTTTTCAGGCAAAGAGGTGTATATTTGTCATAAGTAAAGGAACTACCGATAGACGGTTGACCCTCATTTGTTGTTTAAAAAATAAACCGCGTTTTCTGAGGACGGCGGTTTATTTTTTTCTTGACTTTATATACTCAATTAAGACCTTGACGATAATCGAGATGATTGCTGTCACCAGGCTTAAGATCTCATAATCCGTCATAAGCAGCCGTATTCCGTCCGTACTGATCATTATAAAATTCGGGATTTTATTGAGGCATTTGGGATTTAATAGTATAGTATAGGCTGTAACGTATCTGTGGTCAGATCAGGCAGTCTTTTATCATAGGAGGAATTGAAAATGACATGGGATGAATTGCTTCAGAAGGTACTCGATGCGCCTAACTTCAAACAGCTGGAAATGGCAAAAGAGGCATCAAAGATAGTGCTGGGATATATGACAACGCGTCTGGACAAGGCAAGTGCCATGTTTTTATACAGCTGCACTGTAAGCACATTCATCGGAGCAGACGGTGTGATATCCAAGCCGGAATACGACCTGTTCTGCTCGATCTTTGAAGTGGAGATCCCTCTTGAGGGTCTGTCTGAGACTATCAAAGCAGCATGCACAAAGGAAAACATTCAGGTGATCAATGAGGTAATTGATTCCTCACCTGCAGAGGTCAAGCTGGCTTTCGTAATGCTCGGAGCTGTCTTCTGTTCATGTGACGGAGTGATCACACCTGAGGAGCAGGAGCTGCTCAGCAAGTATCTTAAATAGGATCGGATCTTCATTGACATGAATATTTATCTTGATCTTTTTCTTACCTTTTCGAAAATCGGAGTTCTGACCTTCGGCGGCGGAGCGGCCATGCTCCCCATGCTTGAAAGGGAGGTCGTAGACAGAAAGGGCTGGGCCACTGAGGACGAGCTTCTGGATTATTATGCCATAGGTCAGTGTACTCCCGGCATCATTGCGGTAAATACAGCGACCTTCATCGGTAAGAAAAAGGCCGGGATAACCGGAGGCATTACTACTACTCTGGGAGTGGTATTCCCTTCGGTCGTGATCATCACACTGCTCGCAGGTCTCATCACTGTCTGTTCCCATGTCGGGTGGGTACAGCATGCCTTTGCGGGCATCAGGGTCGCAGTATGTGTGCTTGTATTCAACACTGTATTAAAGCTGTGTAAAAAGTCTCTCATAGACATTCCGACAATAATCATTTTTGCGGCGGTGTTCCTGTGTGCGACATTCCTTGATATATCACCGATACTATATGTGCTTCTGGCGGCGGCTGCCGGCATATTACTGCAGGTGAAAAAGTCATGATGTACCTGCGTCTGTTCTGGGAATTTTTCAAGATAGGTCTTTTTGCTGTGGGCGGCGGCATGGCCACCGTTCCTTTTCTGCAGACACTCGGAGAAAGGACATTATGGTTCACGACGGAGGAGCTTGCCAACATGATAGCTGTCTCCGAATCTACCCCCGGTCCCATAGGTGTCAACATGGCAACTTATGTAGGCTATACCACAGCAGTAGTGCCCGGAGGCATCATTGCCACTCTGGGTCTTATCGCACCTTCCATAATCATAATTCTCATAGTTGCTGCTGTCCTGGAGCAATTCCGGGAGAGCAGATATGTAAAGGCTGCTTTCTACGGTCTCAGACCTGCATCTGCCGGGCTTATCGCCGCAGCAGCTCTTGCCATAATACTTATTGCCTTCTTCGGTGTGGATACTGTCTTCGATGTATCCGTCTCAGCAATACGGATCCGGCATGTCATCCTTGCGGCAGTACTTTTTGTACTTATCCGATATGTCCCCAAAGTTAAGGAGCTGCATCCGATATGCTTCATACTCTTTGCCGCTGTCGCCGGCATCATCTTCGCATTTTAAGAGCCGGTCCCGAAGGCCGGCTCTTTTTATCTTATGCTCCATTCCGCAATCAAGAGGCGGTACAAACCGTTATGAAAGCCGCCCCGGTTCACACTACTCCACCTACCGCAGACAGGACGCGGCATCAGTGGTGATGAGAGCTCCTATATCTCACACTAATCTCAATTTCTCGGACAGGATGCGGTTCAAACAGTGATGAAAGCCGCCCCGGTTCACACTATTCCACCTTCCGCAGACAGGGCGCGGCATCAGTGGTGATTAAAGCTGCATACCGTGATGAAGATGTTTCACTGCTCTATGACTTGTCACGAGCTGCAGGCAGCATGCTCACTGCGCCGTATCAGCCTCACTGTCATCTTCATTGTACTTAAAGCCAGGTATCACATCACTCCAGCGTGTGATGCCTATGATCGGCTTTGCAAAGGCCGTGGCCTCCAGCGTAATATCTTTATTGTCTATATCCCGGAACACCTCCCAGATATATTTCTTTTCGTATGGCTGCCCGTTTTCATCACAGCTCCACAGGCCGAAATACAGTCCGTCCTTCATCTCAAGGGGTGCGTCCAGCTGGCGGCTCAGTAAGAATGCATCAATGTATTCGTTATTATCAGCGATATAATATGCATAAGCAAAGGCCGCTGCCTGCAGCTCCTGACACTCTCCCCTTGTGGCACTGCGGGACGTAAAGCCCTCCTCGGACAGTATGATATCTCTTACCGCTCCCTTTGTATTAAGAAACCTCCCCTTTGTCAGATAGTCTGTAAGTACGTGGAGGTTCTTAAAATTGATGATCGGAGAATCCTCGCTTTCGGTCACTCTGCTGTCGTCCCAGAATTCAGGTTCAGTCATGGGACTGGAATAGGGATGGTATGCAAGATTCCAGTCAATATTGCCGCCCTGCCTGAATAGGGTATTGAGAGTATCAACTACTGCCTTTCCGCCATACTTTACATCCGGTCCGGAGCCTATGCTGTATACCCAGTCGTAATCAATGGAAAAGAATAGCTTAGTATTGGCTGACTTTGCCTTCATTGCATTATAGAATACCCTGAAGCTCCGGGCATACTCCCTCATATATGAGTCAAAGTCCTTCTCTCCCATATAATTCCATCTGTCAGGATTATTGATCTCATTGCCGATGATCCAGTTGGATACTCTGCCGTGAGCGCGGTCTTCACCTGAATAACGCTCTGCGAGGAAGGATGCGAGCGCAGCCGTAGTCTCCATGCCTTCCTGTGTATTGGTATTGAAATGATAGTATCTGGGCATCGCGTTCTTTGGAATTTTCCCGATATCATCCTCAAAAGAAAGCTGGTCATAGTGCAGTTCCGGAGTATTCTCGTTAAGTGCATTGAGTACCACTGCGGTGACCTGCATCTCCTTTCCTGAATAGGTGGAGATCACCCGGTCATATTCCGCCACTAAGCCTTCGCTGAATTCGTATTCGTGTCCGTTATACTCATAGCATATCCCTTCTCCCATGAGCATAGCGAAATCGATATTTACTATGACACGTTTTACACCAAGCTCCATGGCATCATCGGTCATGTAAAAATCCACCAGAAGTCCCTTCTTGCTTGAAGGATCACCATATGCGATATTGCTGGATGCGATATATTCCGGATTGGTCACATATATCCTGTTGCTCACCGGATAGTATTCTCCGCCGTATTTTCTGGCAAGGACAAATCCCGAAAACAGCCTGGTGTCCTCCGTATCCGCATTAAGGCGCAGCCTGAGATCAATAGCCTCATCTCTGCCGATCCGGGCTGTATAGGTTTCGCATTCACTGATATTATCCTGATAGGCCTTGAGTTCAAAAAGGTAAAGCTCCGGATGGTGATTGCTGTGGTAGTCAAGAGTCCTGCCCGATATCTCCACATAATCGACTATGCCGCGCTCCGCACCCACCGTAAATTCCTTCTGTCCTGCGATAGTACATTTTTCAAGATATACCTCGTCGGATTTTGGTGTCCCGGCGCAAACAGGCACCGCGAATGCCATTGCAAACGCGATGCCCATGATGATGCCAATGCTAAGTGCTGTTATGTTTTTCCTGATATCTGTCACACTTATATTATACTCAGATCCTGCCCAGTATGGCAACAAGCCACTCATAAGTTCTTTCTGCGGATCCGATATCCAGCTTTTCTCTCACGGAGTGGATATCCGTGATATCCGGGCCTATAGCAATGCTGTCCAGTCCCTCAAGCTTACTGTCAAATATGCCCACCTCCAGGCCTCCGTGGGTAGACTTGATCTCCGGCTTTCTGCCTGTCATCTCTGCATATACGGCTGCAGCAGCCTCTCTGAGCGCGGAATCCTTTCTGTATCTCCATGCAGGATAGCCTCCGCCTTCAATGACTCTGCCTCCGTCATGCTCAGCCATCCTGAGCACCAGCTCCTTAAGCTCTTCAAGCTCCTCAGGCACAGAAGACCTCAGCAGCATCCTGATATGCATGCCATCCGGCTCCAGGCTTACCAGGCCCGCATTTGATGATGTCTGAGCTATATCCGGGAAATCCTCGCTCATCTTCCTCAGGCCGTCCGGTACAGAGCTCAGAAATCTCATCATGCTCTTTGTGGCTGCGGGCAATACTGCCATGCCGTCAGGATCACATTTTTCAAGCATAAGCCTGAACCCTGTCTCATTGGGATACTCATGCCTGAACAGTATCTCATGCTTCATAGCAAGCCGTTCAAAATCCGCTGCATTCTCTTTCGGTACTGCTGCCACTGCCATGGCATAGTCCGGGATCACATTATCTGCCCTTCCGGATCTGAATTCACAAAGTCTTATCCCCATCTTAAGACTAAGCCCGTATAATATTCTGGCAAGCAGTCTTGCGGCATTGGCTCTGTGACCTGTGATGTCGCAGCCGGAATGACCGCCCATAAGTCCGCCTATCTCTATTGTGTAAAATACATCCCACTCTCCCGCGGTCTCTCTGATACATGGGATGACAGTCTCCAGTCTCTGACCTCCTGCGCAGCCTGCATTGATGGCACCCTCGCGTTCATCGTCAAGATTAATGAGCCTCCTGCCCCTTAAAAGGCTCAGATCAAGAGCTACGGCACCTGCCATGCTTGTCTCTTCATCCACTGTAAACACAGCCTCCAGCGGAGGATGTGAAAGCGTATCATCGGCAAGTACTGCCATGATCATGGCGACACCTATCCCGTCATCTGCACCCAGTGATGTACCCGCCGCGCGGATGTATCCGTCTTCCTCAGTCAGCTCTACTGCCTCCCTCGAAAGGTCTTTGCCTGTCCCTTCCTCTGCGACGCACACCATATCCATATGCGCCTGGAGTATCACAGGCTCCTCATCCTCCCGTCCGGTGCTGCCTGCCTTATATGCCACGACATTTCCTGTATCATCCTGTACACATTCACAGCCCTGCTCCCTGCAAAAGCTAAAAAGCAGGTCAGAGACCTGCTTTGTATTGCCCGAACCGCGGGGTACGGAGCATAGCTGTTTAAAATAATCCAAACAGTTCATTATTCCTCTGTCTTCTCCTCTGCGGGAGCTTCTTCCTTCTCAGCCACCGGCTCAAGAGCCTTCATGCTGAGGGATATCTTCCTGTCTTCCTCGTTGAAATCAACGACCTGAGCCTCGATCTCCTGACCAACCTTAAGTACATCAGACGGCTTGTCGATATGCTTGTGTGAGATCTGTGATACATGAAGGAGTGCGTCTACGCCCTGGCTGAGCTCTACGAATGCACCGAAATCTGTCATACGTGCGATCTTACCCTTAACGGTATTGCCTACAGCATACTTCTCAGCTGCATCAAGCCACGGATTCTGATCCGGGAACTTCATTGAAAGAGCGATCTTGCTGCCGTCGATAGACTTGATAAATGCCTTGACTACCTGACCTACTGTGAATACCTTCTTGGGATTCTCAAGTCTGCCCCAGCTCATCTCAGAGATATGAAGGAGTCCGTCTGCACCGCCCAGATCGATGAATGCACCGAAATCCGTAAGGTTCTTAACTGTACCCTCGATGATGTCACCTACGCTGATCTTCTCGAAAAGCTCCTTCTGAAGCTCGCTCTTCTTTGCAACGATGAGCTGCTTGCGGTCACCGATGACTCTTCTCCTCTTGGGATTGAACTCTGTGATGACGAAGTCGATCTCCTGATCGTCATACTTTGTAAGATCCTTCTCAAATACATCCGATACAAGGCTTGCAGGGATGAATACCTTAGCGCCGTCTACGTCAACTGAAAGTCCGCCGTTCATGACTCTTACGACCCTGGCTGTAAGAACCTCCTTGTTCTCAAAGGCCTCCTCAAGTCTCTTGTTGGCCTTATCCGATGCGATCCTCTTATATGAAAGGGCAACCTGTCCCTCGCCGTCATTGAGCTTAAGCACCTTGGCTTCAAGCACATCACCGGCCCTGACTACGGTACGCAGGTCAAGATTCGAGTCGTTAGAATACTCTGTGCGTGTAATGATGCCGTCTGACTTATAGCCAAGGTTAAGTGCTATCTTGTCTTCCTTGACATCGATTACTGTTCCGCTGACAACCTCTCCTGTGTGAATAGTCTTAAATGAATCCTCCAACATTTGTTCAAAACTAAGATCTGACATAAGTTTGAACCTCCTCAATAATATGTTTTGGGGTCGATGCCCCTGCTGTAATACCGACGCTATTCACAGAATTAAAATCCTTACAGGTCAGGTCGTCCAGACTCTGGATCAACACAGTTGCGTTACACCTATTGCTGCAGATGTCATACAGCTTTCTGGTATTGGAACTATTCTTGCTGCCAATTACGATCATGGCATCTACGCCGGAAGCAATCTCTCCTGCCTCCTTTTGCCGTTCCTGCGTAGCGTTGCAAACAGTATTAAAACATCGTATATCATAATCTAATTTTTGCAATCTTGCAATAATTTCAGTAATTTTTTCATAGTTAAATGTAGTCTGGACCACCAGAGAATACTTTTGCGACTGCGGGAGCGCAAGGCTGAGTAATTCCTCAAAGGACTGTATGACCAGAGTATCCTCCCTCCCCCAGCCTCTGATACCCGCAACTTCAGGATGCTGCGGATCTCCTACTATGATCACTCTCCTGCCCTCTGCGTTTTCTCTCTCAACTATTCGGTGGATCTTCTTGACAAAGGGGCAGGTGGCATCCACAACATTAAAGCCCTTTTCCCTGAGCAGCTCATCCGTGCTCCTTGCGACCCCATGGGCCCTTATGATCACAGTCCCCTTTTCGACGCTCTCAAGTGCCTCCGGATCCTCCACGATACTCACACCCTTTTTCCGCAGATCCTCTGTCACTGCTTCATTGTGCACTATGGGACCCAGAGTATATACAGGACCCGGCTGTTCCTCAAGCTCTTCATAGACCGTGCTCACAGCGCGGTCAACACCGAAACAGAAGCCTGCTGTTTTGGCGGTTATCACTTCAGGCATTCTTCTTTTCCTCTAAAAGCTTCATGACTGCATCCAGTACCTGATCAATGCTAAGGAGCGAGGTATCCAGCTCCACCGCATCCTCAGCCTTCCTGAGCGGCGCGTTCTCTCTGTGGGAATCTCTGTAATCTCTCTCTTTGATATCCGCAAGGATCGACTCAAGGGTCTCGTCACCGAGCTTTCCCGTTTCCTTAAGCTGCAGGTATCTCCTCTCTGCCTGGACCTCCGGCTGCGCCGTCATAAATATCTTGAGCCTTGCATCCGGCAATACAACTGTGCCTATATCCCTTCCGTCCATGATCACGTCTGTACTCTCTGCCATCCTGCGCTGCAGCTCCAGGAGCTTTCTGCGTACAGGCTGATACTGTGATGTCACAGATGCCGCCCTGGAGACATCTCCTGTACGGAGCCTGCCTGTGACATCCTCTCCGTTGACCAGCACATGCTGCTCACCGTCTATATACCGTATCTCCTCTATCACATCAGCTACGGCATCGCATACGGACTTCTCATCATTTATATCTGTCCCGTTATCAAGGAAGTATACTGCAAGCCCTCTGAACATTGCTCCTGTGTCAATATATACAAATCCGAGCTTCTCTGCCAGTATCCTGGCTGCGGTTGATTTACCCACCCCGCTGGGTCCGTCGATTGCTATTGCAAATCCCATATCATTCCTCCGATCCTGCAGCCCACCCGGTAGACCAGGCGATCTGCAGATTAAATCCGCCGGTTACGGCATCAACATCTATTACTTCTCCGGCAAAGAACAGTCCCCTGACCAGCCGTGATTCCATGGTCTTCGGGTTTATTTCCTTAGTGGATACCCCGCCCTGAGTGATAATGGCTTCATTCCAGCCTCTTGTACCGGTGATGTCAAAGGTAAGGTTCTTGACGGCCTTCACAAAGCTCTGTCTTTCCTGCTTTGTTATCTCATTGACCTTCTTCTCCGGGCTTATTCCCGCCTGCCTGAGCACCTCTGCGATCAGTCCGCTAAGGAGCAGCTCTCCCAGAGAATTCTTTATCGCCTTGTTACGGTTCTTTTCAAAATCTCTCAGGACTCTGGCGTCAAGCACTGCTTCGTCAATGGCCGGCTTCAGATCGATCACAGCCTTAAGAAAGGCTCCGCTCCTTATCCTCCGGGATACATAGGAGCTTGCCGACAGTATTATGGGGCCGCTGAGTCCGAAATGTGTAAAGAGCAGCTCCCCGAAATCTGTATACAGGAGCTTATCTCCGTCATATATGTCTGCCTTCACATTTTTAAGAGAAAGCCCTGACGGAATGCTTCCCACCGCCGCCTCAAGAGGTACCAGTGCGGGGACCGTCTCTATGACCTTATGTCCGGCATAGGCAGCCCATCTGTAGCCGTCTCCTGTAGAGCCTGTACTCTGATAGCTCATCGCTCCTGTGGCGATTATGACCCTGTCGGCAGCTTCTGTACTGCCGTCTGAGAGCTTTACTCCCCTGCATTCGCCGTCTCTTATCAGCAGGCCTTTGATCTCTGTATTGAGATGTATCCTTACCCTGCGCACCCGCAGTTCATGCTCAAGCGCTTTTATGACATCCGAGCTGTGGTCTGAGACCGGAAATACTCTGCTGCCGCGTTCCACCTTGGTGGGACAGCCTGCCCCTTCGATAAGTCTCACTATGGCATTATTATCAAAGCCGCGGAAAGCACTGTACATGAATTTCGGGTTGGTGACCACGCTGTCCATGACAGTCTTCATATCGGCGGCATTGGTGATATTGCACCTGCCTTTGCCGGTTATGAAGAGCTTCCTGCCCAGCTTCTCATTCTTCTCATAGATATGTACCTGTGAGTTCCCGCCCTGTGATGCAGCGATGGCGGCGGTCATACCTGCCGGCCCGCCGCCAACGATTATTGTTTTCATTATGTATCAGTCCTCTGCTGTTACAAAGATATCATAGATCGCTCTGATCGCGTTTTCAAAATCGCTGTCCTGGACACCGATTATTATGTTGAGCTCACTGGAGCCCTGATCGATCATCTTGATGTTGACTCCGCTGTGCGCCAGTGCCGAGAAGAGTCTGCCTGCCGTACCTCTTGATGACTTCATGCACCTGCCCACTACTGCGATGAGGGCAATGTTGCTGTCCACCACCACTGAATCCGGACTCACTGCCCTGTGGATGCCGGAGATCACCTGCTGCTCGCATGGCTCAAACTCTGACTGATGGATGAATACGCTCATGGTATCGATGCCTGAGGGCATATGCTCGATGGAAAGGTTATGCTGTGCAAATACATCCAGGACCTTCATGCAGAAGCCGACCTCGGAATTCATCATTGGCTTGTCGATATTGATAGAGCAGAAGCCCTTCTTTCCCGCAATACCTGTGATGCCGAATCTGGAGCCTCTGCAGGTACTCTCTACGATGAGTGTGCCCGGATCCTCCGGCGCATTGGTATTGAGGATATGGATCGGGATACCGTCCTTGCGCACAGGGAAGAAGGATTCTTCATGGAGCACGGATGCGCCCATGTATGACAGCTCTCTGAGCTCACGGTATGTGATCGACTCGATGACCTTAGGATTCTTTACGATACGCGGATCAGCGATCATAAAGCCTGATACGTCTGTCCAGTTCTCGTACTCGTCTGCTGATACGCCCTTTGCAATAAGTGACCCCGTAACATCTGAACCGCCTCTTGTGAAGGTCCTGATGCTGCCGTCGGCAAGACTGCCGTAGAAGCCGGGGATCACTGCCTTGGGGATATTTTCCAGAGTCCTGCATATCTCCTCATTGGTCTTCTCGTAATCTGTGGTTCCGTCTTCATTGAAAAAGATCAGATTGGCTGCATCAACGAATTCAAAATCAAGAAATTCCGCCATCATCTGGGCGCAGAGGTACTCACCCCTTGATGCGGCATAATCTCTGCCTGCTCCCTCCTTAATGTTATTGACTATGGCATCCAGCTCATACTCTACATTGGTCTTGAGCTTAAGATCGTCTTCAATATCAAGATACTTCTTTGTGATAGTATCGATAGTCTTTTTATATGACCTGCCTGCGGTTATCTCATCATAGAGCCTGTACAGAAGATCTGTGACCTTTTCATCCCCGGAATTGGATTTTCCGGGTGCCGAAACCACGACATATCTTCTTGACTTGTCTGCCTTGATTATTGCTGCTACCTTCTTGAACTGCCCTGCGTTGGCGCATGATGAACCGCCGAATTTTACTACCTTCTTCATGTTGCTCCTGTATGCTCCGGTCATCCCGTACGGTGACCGGTATTTCCTTTCCCCCGGACGGATCCGGGCATAAATATCTGTCTCTGTTATTTCCGGAAAGCACTTTCTGTCTGAGGCTGTGCCGCTGCCTGCTCTGACCGCAGCAGCGATCCTGCGGTCCCTCAGTCCTACTGCTTCCTGTACAGGCTGACAGCCTGCCTGAGGAATGCTTCACCTCTGACTCAGTATCATTATTACCGGCTGTGTCACTGCCTGAGGTCTGAGCTGTCTGCAGCCCTGCCGCATTTCCTCTGATGCGCTCCGGCTGTATATGATTAGCTGCGTCCGGATATATAATTTCCTCCGGATATGTATCAATTATTCCGAATATGTATCACTTCCTGCGGATGTTTTCCTCCTGCATAAGACTGCTCCTACGGAACCTTGTATACATCCGGTATCACCGGGTTTTCGCCGCACATCCTGACAGCCTCGTTCCAGATCTCCTCATCCAGTGTGAAGGGATGCTCTGCCACGTATTCCTCATATTTGATCCCCACAGCTCTGGCTTCGCGTTCTCTGGTCATCTCCAGCTTATGGGCTGCCGTTGCTTCCTCATCATAGCCTGTAATGCACTTGAAGATATAATACTTTCCGCCCACGGGGATGACCGGACTGACCTCGCCGTCATCAAGGCTGAAGATTATCTCATCAATAGTATCTCCCAGCTTTCCTCTCGGTACCTGTATCCGTATCTCCGAGTTGACGGAATTTCTTCTTGCAATAGGCTTGAAATCCGCCTCGGGATCTGCATTGATCTCATCCAGCACTGCGTATGCGGATTCAGAATCATCACATTCGATACGCCATGCATCCATGACCCTTGCATCACTCTCGCTGACTTCGATATCAGACTGCTCTATTATCTTTTTCCTCAGCTTGTCTATGATGATGAGATCTGTCTTTATCTTTTCAATATCCTCAGCAGTTATCTCGTATGTATTGCCGGAGTTTTTGAACTCATCCATATACTTTGCGGCATCATCCGCCACGGCTTTCGTCTCCTCTGCCGACAGTACGATATCCCTCTCATCGGCCATCCGGGTCATTACCTGAACCTTCTCCACATAATCCTTCACCATGTCATTGAAGCTCTGGGTATATGTGACTCCTGCATCATTTACAGCCACATCAAATATCCTGTCTGTATATACATCTCTTACCTCTGCCTTGCGGCTCGCAAGTACCACATACACCTGCCCGGCAGAATATGAGGCCACCTCTTCAGGCGCCTCCTGGATAGTTCGTTCGGGCAGTCCGGCACATCCGGTAAGGACTGTGCACATTGCAAGTGTAATTGTAAATATCTTTCTGAAATTCATAATGTTTCTGCTCCTATCCTATGAGCCAGTCATAAAACTCCTGATATCTGAGCGCACTCTGCTCCCACGAGAAGTCTGCTTCCATGGCGCGCTGTACTATGCAGTTCCATGCCCGCTTTTTTGTGAAGTATACCCGCTTTGCATACTCGACGGTATTGAGCATCTCATGTGCATTGTAATTGGCAAAGGAAAAGCCTGTGCCTGTGTTCTCATACTCATTGTACGGCTCTACCGTATCCTTAAGACCGCCGGTTTCCCTTACGATCGGTACTGACCCGTAGCGCAGCGCCATCAGCTGAGACAGCCCGCAGGGCTCAAAGGCGGAAGGCATAAGGAAGGCATCGGAGGCTGCGTATATCCTGTGTGCCAGCTCCTCCGAATAGTATATGTTGGAAGACACTCGCTGAGGATACTTCCATGCATAATAATTGAATGTATTTACAAACTGTTCCTCACCGGTACCGAGTACGACCAGCTGCACATCCTCGGCTGTGAGCTGCTCTATTACGCACTGGATAAGATCAAAGCCCTTCTGTGACGTCAGCCTCGATACCACTCCTATCATGAATTTTCTGGGATCCTGCTCAAGTCCCAGCTGCTTCTGGAGCATCGCCTTGTTTTTAGATTTCTGTGTCCTGAAGCTTATAGTGGAATACGGATACTGAAGAGCTTCATCTTCATTGGGATCAAATATCTCATAATCTATACCGTTGACTATGCCTCTGAGATCATTGCTGCGGGCACGCAGTATCCCATCAAGTCCCTCTCCGTAATACGGGCTCTGTATCTCCTGAGCATAGGTATTGCTTACGGTAGATACTGCATCTGCATATACAATACCGCCCTTTAGCATGTTGCCGTCATGATTATATTCCAGCTTGTCCGCAGTGAAATAATAATCCGAAAGTCCTGAAAGCCGCCGGAACTCGTCAACTCCCCACACACCCTGGAACTTGAGGTTATGTATGGTCATTATCGTCTTTACTCCGCGGTAGAAATCTCCGCCCGCAAATCTGTCATGAATATAGACCGGGATAAGTCCCGTCTGCCAGTCGTGGCAGTGTATCAGGTCGGGTCTGAAGCCGATGACCGGAAGTGCCGAAAGCACCGCCTGATCAAAGAAGATAAACTTCTCAAGATCCCAGAGCCAGTCCCCGTAGGGTGACTGTCCTGAGAAGTACTCCTCGTTATCGATAAAATAATAGGTCACTGTGTCATATTCAGCCTTAAGTATGCCCACATATCTGTCCCGGCCGTTATAGTTCATATAAAAGCTGGTGACATACTCCATCATATCCTTTTTATCCTGGTACATGCACATGTACTTCGGAAGGATGATACGACAGTCAAAATATCGCTTGTCGATATACTTCGGCAGGGATCCCACTACGTCTGCGAGGCCTCCTGTCTTAATAAAGGGAAACGCCTCGGATGCTGCCATAAGGATGTTCTTCATTGTCTGTCTCCTTTCCCTGTACCGTCCGCTGTAACCACAGGTCCGGCTTTTATGCTGCTGTCTCAGTTATCTGCTGCCATATACTGCCTGCTGCTTACGGCTCATCAATGACCCTGCTTCATCTCGCGGGCTGCATCGAGCACTGTCTCTGAAAGCTGTTCTCCGCCCA
>DCHJ01000002.1:25167-27431 GCA_002314805.1 Lachnospiraceae bacterium UBA1755
CCGCCCATCATGCGGGCTATCTCTGCCACCGACTCTTCTTCCGTCAGTCTTGTGATCATTGTCCTGGTCGATGCTCCGTCTGTGGACTTGCTGATAAGGTAATGATTGTCTGCCATAGCCGCGATCTGCGGAAGATGCGTTATGCAGAGCACCTGATGTCCCCTGCCGATCGCATGGAGCTTCTCTGCAACCCTTGCAGCAGTCCTTCCGCTTATACCTGCATCGATCTCATCAAAGATGAGCGTTTCTATCTCGTCCGTATCTGCAAGCACCGTCTTAAGCGCAAGCATGATCCTTGAAAGCTCGCCTCCGCTGGCCACATCCTTTAGCGGCCGTATCGGCTGGCCCGGATTGGTGCTTATCATAAACTGTGCCGTATCTCTTCCTGACGGTGTAAACCTGCCTGTATCACTGAACTGAATATCAAATTTCACTCCCGGGAAGTTAAGATCAGTCAGCTCTGCAGCTATCCTTGACCTGAGTCTTTCCGCTGTTTCCTTCCTGCGGCTGCTGAGTTCACCGCAGAGTCCGTTAAGCTCTGCTTCAAGTCTGCTCTTTTTCTTTATTAGCTGCTCCCGCTTTGTATCATAATCCTCAAGGAAGGCAAGCCTCTCCTTTTTGTCCGCGAGACTCTCTGCGATCTTCCCGATACTGTCTCCGTACTTTCCCTGAAGCCGGTGTATCACATCAAGCCGGTCTCCGATCTCTGCAAATCTCTCTTCGTCATATTCAAAGTCCTTAAGGTATTCATCTATACCGTGCTTTGCATCGTAGACAAGTGACTCTATATCCTCCAGCTGCTTTCTTATCTCCTCCAGCCTTTCATCATAGGCTGCGGCATCACCCACTCCCTTTACTGCGCGGGAAATGTGATCATTATCCAGCTCCTCTGCTGCTGATCCCAGAGCTGTACAGATCTTGGAGGAATTCTTCATCCTGCGGAATTCCTCCAGCAGTTCCTCCTCTTCACCTTCTCTGAGACCGGCTTCTTCTATCTCCCTGACCTCATAGCGCAGGATATCGGCCTCCCTGTCCCTTATGACCTTATCGGACCCTGAATCCAGCACACGGCATGTGCTGTTAAGCTCACTGCACCGCTCTGCTATGGCACTCTTAAGCTCCTTAACCTTGTCAGAAGACATCTTGTCTATGAATTCAAGATGACTTGCGGGTGTTAACAGCGACTGATGCTCAAACTGTCCGTGCATATCAAGCAGCAGCCCCGTAAGCTCTCTCAGCTTCGCGCCGGTCACAGTCTCATCATTGATCCTGGCAAGAGATTTTGCAGGAGTGATCTTTCGTGAGATGATGAGCACGCCGTCATCTTCGGCTGCGATATCCATAGCACGGATCCTGTCCAGCTTTTCCTTATCCTCAACAGAAAATACAAGTTCAATATACGCACAGTCCGCCCCGTTTCTGATGATGCTCCTGTCTGTCCTTGCTCCCAGCGCCACATTGATCGAGTCAATGAGAATGGACTTTCCCGCACCTGTCTCACCGGACAGGATGGTAAGTCCTTCCCCAAGCTCCAGATCTGCCTGCTCAATGAGAGCTAAGTTTTTTACATGTAATTCCAGCAACATATTTTTACTGAATCAACTCCTTTATCAGCTGCATAACCTTATGTGCCTCGTCCACCGTCTTTATTGCCGCCATGATGGTATCATCGCCTGCCACGCATCCGACGCATCCCGGAAAGCTGAGTGCGTCGAAGGCCATTGCCGCAGCCATAGCCATACCCGATACGGTCTTTATCACAAGGATATTCTGGGCACAGTCCATCGACACGAAGGCATCCCTTATGATCCGGATATATTTCTCTGCATAGGCATCATCCACGGCAGTATTGTTGATCGCGTACTTCTGCCTGCCGTTCTTAAGGGATACCTTCACAAGCTTCAGCTCACGGATATCTCTTGATACGGTCGCCTGAGTCACCCTGAAGCCTTCCTGATTGAGAAGGTCCACAAGCTCCTCCTGCTTCTCGATATTCCTCTCCGTGACAAGTTCAATTATTCTGGCATGTCTGTCAGTCTTCATTTCTTCTCCCTGACCGCCTTGCGGGCGGTACCGTTACCGTGTTTTCCTGCTTTATCCCATCTCCGGAAACCCTGTCTCCGGCCGTTTTCATCCTCGGATATCCCACATCGGTGATCCTTATCCCCGTGTGCCCCATACATCTGCTCTCCGGCTATGACCTTCTGTCACGCGTATCTCCTGCATGTACTCTCAGGCGATGACCTTCTGCCTCGCGCATATCC
>DCHJ01000002.1:27510-41304 GCA_002314805.1 Lachnospiraceae bacterium UBA1755
TCGCGCATATCCTGCAAGTGCTCTCCGGCTATGAGTGTCTGACACGCGTATATCCTGCATGCGGTCTCCGGCTATGAGCTTCACTCACGCGGAGCCGGTCCGCAGACCGTCTCAGCCGTGCAGCTTCTGCAGCTTGCGACGCAGTGTATTGAAGTAAGTATTTCCGCTCAGCCGCACCATGGGCACCGTATATTCAGCCCTCGTAATGCTGATATAGTCTCCCGCGCCCAGCTCCGTCTTCACATCGCCGTCAAATGCTGCCACTGTGGCACTGCTCCTTGCGCTGCTTCCTCCCATCACCTTTATCTCCACTGTATTATCCATGCTCATGACCATGGCACTTGGAGCCATGGCATGGGGACATACAGGAGTCACTACCATGTGGTCGGAACAGGCTTCCACGATCGGTCCGCCTGCCGACAGATTGTATGCCGTGGAACCCGTAGGAGTAGCGACAATTATACCATCTGCGGAATATTCGTTCAAGAATTCACCGTTCACATCGACCTCCAGGCGTACTGCATGGAGAGCCTCCCTGTGACCCACAGCTATATCATTGAAAGCATATGCGCTGTGCGCACCCGCAGCATCCTTCCATGTACCCTTGAGGAGGCTCCTCTTTTCCAGCTGATAGTTTCCCGCCAGCAGATCCTCCAGCATGGGAATGATCTCCTCATCCTCGCTGATGCCGGTCAGATAGCCGAGTCTGCCCATGTTGACACCGATGATCGGAATGTCCATACCTATGGATTCCGTGGCAGTACGGATGATGGTCCCGTCGCCGCCCAGGACTATTATGCAGTCCGTACCGGGATCAATTGCTGCCCGCTGCGCATGACCGTCCTGCACCTTTACCGAGGCACCGCGGCCTTCCAGAAAGCTTACTATCTTCTCCCTGCCTTCGGGCAGCCTGCCACTGTTACTGTTCACCACCAGATAAAAATTGTGCATGGGAATCCTCCACCAGTTGTTTCACGTCAAATGCCGGCTCATCCGCCGACTCGTCCTTTGTCAGTCTGTACAGATATTCGATATTGCCCTCCGGTCCCCTTATGGGTGACCAGGTCAGATGGGTGACTCTGAAATGACTGTCGTGGGCATAGCCGATGCATGCCTCTATCACTTCGGCGTGGGTGCTTTTTTCACGAACAACACCTTTCTTTCCGACCTTCTCTCTCCCCGCCTCAAACTGCGGCTTGATGAGAGCAACTACCTCACCGTCATCAGTGAGGAGCTCCCTTACTGCCGGAAGCACCTTGGAAAGAGAGATAAAGCTTACATCGATGCTTGAAAGCTCTGCCGGAGCTTCGATATCAGCAGGTGTGACATACCGTATATTTGTCTTTTCCATGCATACCACGCGCTCATCGTTTCTGAGCTTCCAGTCCAGCTGGCCGTGACCTACGTCCACGGCATAGACCTTTACCGCTCCGTTCTGCAGCATGCAATCCGTGAAGCCTCCCGTGGACGCTCCCACATCCATGCATACCCTTCCGGCACAGCGTACCCCGAATTCATTTATCGCTTTCTCCAGCTTCAGTCCGCCGCGGCTCACGTATCTTAATGTGCTGCCGCGGACCTCAATTTCGGCATCCTCATCAAACGTACTTCCGGCCTTGTCCTCCTTCTGTCCGTTAACATATACTATGCCGCTCATTATTATAGCCTTGGCCTTTTCTCTGCTCCCGGCCAGGCCACGGTCGGTAAGCATCACATCAAGTCTTGTCTTCATTGAGTCTTTCCATTATTGAATCCGAGTCTATTCCCAGCTTATGTCTAAGCTTTGTTACATCGCCATGCTCCACATATCCGTCGGGTATGGCCACATGCATCAGCCTGACTTCAGGATAATGCTGATGGATGTATGCTGCCGCCACTGATCCCATACCTCCGCGGAATACATTTTCTTCAAGTGTGATGACGAGTCTGTGTGTCCTGCATACCCTGTCTATCATCTCATGATCTATGGGCTTGATAAATCTCATGTTTACCAGAGTACATCTCCTGCCCTGCGCCTTCAGCTTCTCCCTCACATGCTCACCGGTGCTTACCATGCTGCCTACAGCAAGTATGGCCGTATCCTCCTCTTCATAAAGCATTTCTGCTTTTCCGAATTCCACAGGCGCATCAAACTGCGAAAGTCCTGTGTAGGCCTTCCCCCTCGGATAGCGTACTGCGATCGGTCCCGCGTAGGCCAGGGCAAATCTAATATCTGCCTTTAGCTCGGCGGCATTCTTGGGAGCCAGGATAGTCATGTTGGGTATACAGCTTAAAAAGCTCAGATCAAATATACCCTGATGGGTCTCGCCGTCCGCACCCACAAGCCCTGCCCTGTCTATGGCAAAGATCACATGCAGGTTCTGGATGCATATGTCATGCAGTATCTGGTCGAAGCCTCTCTGGAGGAAAGAGGAATATACCGCTACTACCGGCTTAAGTCCTCCTGCTGCCATACCTGCCGCACTGGTCACAGCATGCGCTTCCGCAATTCCCACATCAAAGAACCGTTCCGGATATGACACAGAAAACCTTGAAAGTCCCGTGCCGTCCGGCATTGCTGCGGTCACTGCCACTATGCTCTTATCTGATGCAGCCTCCTCGCAGAGCACATCCGAAAATATATCCGAATATTCAGGGCCGGTCTTAGGCTTCAGCGGAAGCCCTGTATCGATATCAAAGGGTCCGACTCCGTGAAACATTGCCGGATTCTTCTCTGCCGGCATATAGCCTCTGCCCTTTACGGTCTTTACGTGGATAAGCACTGCATGATCCACACGTTTTGCTTCCTCAATTGTCTTCCTAAGCTTCTTTACATCATGACCATCCACCGGTCCGAGGTAGGTGATGCCCATGTCCTCAAAAAACATGCCCGGCACCACGATATGCTTGATGCCGTCCTTGGTCTTCTTAAGCTTTCTGACCAGGTTCTTTCCCCTCCGGGTCCTGCCCAGGCTGTCGGCAAGCTTTTCTTTAAAGCTGATATAGCTTTCCTTGGTACGGATATCATTGAGATAGCTTGAAAAGCCTCCTACATTCCTTGCAATGCTCATCTCATTGTCATTGAGGATGATGATGAAATTTTTCTTCATCCTTGAAGCATTGTTGAGTGCTTCAAAGGCCATGCCTCCTGTCATCGCTCCGTCTCCGATGACTGCCGCAACGGTAAAGGTCTCATCCCTGAGATCCCTTGCCTGTGCAAGCCCCAGAGCTGCCGAAACCGACGTAGAGGAATGTCCCGTGTTGAAGGCATCGCAGGGACTCTCCCCTGTCTTTGGAAAACCGGCAATGCCTCCGAACTGACGCAGCTCGTCAAAGGCATCCTTCCTTCCGCTCAATATCTTATGTGTATACGACTGATGACCCACATCCCAGACGACCTTGTCTTTCGGCAGATCCAGTGCCAGAAAGATCGCCATGGTAAGCTCCACTGCTCCCAGGTTGCTTGCCAGATGTCCTCCGTGCTCCGCTGTCTTCTTTATCAGAAATTCCCGGAGCTCTGCAGCCAGTGCCGGATAGTCCTCCGGGGCGATCTTCTTTATGTCATCAGCTTTATTTATCTTATCAAGTAACAAATCACCCTCCGGGCATCAATTATCTCTGTCGATCAGTGCATTGATGATCATTTTGAGTGTCTCATTATCACCGCCGGTCTCATCAAGGAGCCTTATCGCCTCCGCCGAGCAACGTGCCACTTCCTCACCGGCCTTTTCTATACCGTAGAGAGTGACATAAGTAGTCTTGCCGCTTTCCTTATCTGAATGGATCGGCTTTCCCAGCTTCTCGTCTGTCGATATCTCGTCCAGCACATCATCTCTTATCTGGAATGCAGTTCCCACATCTGCTGCGATCCTTTCAACAGTCCTGATCTCAGCTTCCTTTGCTCCGCCCAGGATAGCTCCTATCATCATGCTCGCTTCAAGGAGAGCCCCTGTCTTGAGCCTGTAAATGAAGTCGAGTTTTTCCGCATCCAGTGGTCTGCCGGTATTCTCAACATCCACCACCTGACCTCCTGTCATGCCGTAGATGCCGCTTTTGACTGCCATGGTATGAAGTGCTCTGGCCCCTGCTCCTGTATCCTTCATCCTGAGCACAGCTTCGCTCATGACAGCAAAGGTCTGGATCATCATAGCATCTCCCGCAAGTGTAGCCATATCCACTCCGTATACTACCCACGTGGTCGGTCTGCCCCTGCGCAGTGTATCATTGTCCATGCATGGCAGATCGTCATGGATAAGGCTTGCCGTATGCATTATCTCCATGCCCGCCATAAACGGCGCGATCTCAGCCTCATCCGGCTCCCTGCCGTTAAGTCCGCAGAAAAGCTTATATGTCTCATACATGAGCATCGGACGGATGCGCTTGCCTCCTGCCTCCACGGCTTCTCTCATGGCCCTGAGCACCGTGTCCTGAAATCCTCCGGCGGGAGGGATATTGTCCATAACCATGCGGTTTATCTTTGCCACATCATAATCAAGCTTCATCGCCATCCTGCTCCTTAGCGTCTATTTCAATTATCTTCTTTTCAACCTTATCGATCCGCGAGTTGATGCTCTGTATCATCTTCATGCCCTTCTCGTATATCCTGAAGGAATCTTCAAGGGCGATATCCCCGCTTTCAAGGCTTTCAATGATCCCGTCCACCTCTTCCAGCATCTCCTCTATGGACTTCTTCTGTTCAGCTTTCTTAAGCTCTGCTTTTCCGGTCTCACTCATAGCTTACCTCCGTCACCTCTGCGGCTGCCCTGCCGTCTGCAAATCTTACCGTGATGCTGTCACCTGCTTTCAGATCGGCAGCCCTTGAAAGATGTCTTTCCTCACTGTCGCTTACCCATGCGTATCCGCGTGATATCTTGTCAAGGGGTGACAGTCCCTTAAGCTTCTCGGCCCTGAGAGCAAGGCTGTGCCGCATGCCGGTCAGACTGTCCTTCATTACCTGAGAGAGCCTCATGCGGTATTCTTCGCTCATGGTCCTGTAGGTGTTGAGTCTGTATCCAGGTGAAACTCTGTTAAGCCTAAAGCTCATCCGCTCAGTCTTATTCCTTGCATCGGATATGATCTTCTTCTCTGCTCTGCCAAGCCGCTCTGCCCGGTACCTGAGTCCGTCCAGAAACCCCACCATGTCCATGGTTGCAAGCTCAGCTGCCGCACTGGGCGTAGGTGCTCTCAGATCCGCCACGTAATCGGCAATTGTAAAATCTGTCTCATGGCCTACCGCGCTTATCACCGGCGTCCTGCAGTCAAAGATCGCTCTTGCCACGATCTCCTCATTAAATGCCCACAGATCCTCAAGGCTTCCGCCGCCTCTGCCGACAATGATCACATCCACACCGTAGGCATCCAGAGCTCTGATGCTCCTTACTATACTCTCTGCTGCGCCCTGCCCCTGCACCTTTGTCGGCACGAATACCAGCTGTACAAAGGGGTTGCGTCTTCTTGTCACATTGATGATGTCCTGTACGGCTGCTCCGGTAGCTGCCGTCGCTATTCCGATGGTATGAGCTACTGCCGGTATCTCCTGCTTATACTCAGGTGAGAACATGCCCATATCCTCCAGCCGTTCCTTAAGCTTAAGAAACCGCTCATACAGATCTCCGAGTCCGGCCTGCTTTATCCTGTCAGCATATATCTGATAGCTGCCGCCCTTTTCATACACTTCTATGCTCCCGGTGACAACGATCTGCTGACCGTCCCTTAATACAAAGGCAAGACCTGCCCTGCGGCTCGCAAACATGATCGCCGAAAGCGTCCCTCCGGAATCCTTAAGAGTAAAATATATATGTCCGCTGGAGTGATATTTGCAGTTGCTCACCTCACCCTGAACACTGATGCGGTTCAGAGCCCTGTCCCTTGCGAACATGTTTTTTATGTACGAATTGACCTGTGTTACAGAATAGATACTCTCTGTCATTTATCACTGCACCAGCTTTGCAAGAACTCCGTTGACAAAAGCCGATGATTTATCATCACCGAATTTTTTGGCAAGCTCCACTGCCTCATTGATGGCAACCTTCTCCGGTATCTGCTCATCATATCTCATCTCATATACCGCAAGACGCAGGATGCTGAGCTCCACTCTGCCGATACGCTTTAATTTCCAGCCCTCGGTCACTTCCTCCAGAGCTCTGTCGATCTCAGGGATCCTGGTGATCACATCATCGACCCGCGCCTTTAATCTCTTTTCCTCTTTTTCTGACAGCTTCACAAGGTGAATGATCTCGGTATTGCCTGCTTCATCAGTATCATCCTCTTCACCCTGCTCAAAATATCTCAGGATCTGCTCATCTGCTTCATTAACAGGATAGAAATCCGTACAAAAAAGCATCTTAAAGCAGTGCTCCCTGAAAGCACTTCTGGTCATAAAGCTCCTCCAAACAATATTTGGTGCTATTATACTATATTTTCTGCGTTTTATACAAACAAAACGAGCTGTAAAATTCGGCCCGGATCGCATCGTTAAACCCTTCTTTATTGGCAAACCGGCAAGGTTTAGATTATACTGTATCCGTAACATTGATACGGAAGCACAGCAGCAAACAAAAAGGGGAACGAGATTATGCTGGATATCCTGATCGTAGAAGATAATCCTGAGATCGGCAGACTGCTGCGGGATTTTCTGACAAAGGAAAGTTATACGGTATCCCTGGCAGAAAACGGGGAAAAGGCCCTGGACATTTATGAACGGTACGGAGCAAAGCTTGTGATACTGGATATTATGCTCGCGGGCATGGACGGCTTTCGTGTCTGCACAAAGATCCGGCAGGACTCCAATACCCATATCCTGATCGCAAGTGCAAGGACCGGAAAGGAAGATCAGCTCAAGGGACTGCGTCTTGGTGCGGATGATTATATCGAAAAGCCCTATGACATCGATATCCTGCTGGCAAAGATCCGAGGTATATTCAAGCGGAAATACGCGCAGCACCTTCTTGTATCCGGCAGCATATCCCTGAATACAGAAACCGGAAGCGTAACGGTTGGTGAACGGAAGAAAAAACTCTCGGGAAAGGAACTGGAGCTCCTGCGGCTGTTTATGGAAAATCCCGGCGTTACGCTGAAAAAGGAATATCTGTTTGGCGCAGTCTGGGGCAGCGACAGTGAATCGGAGCCTCAGACACTGGCAGTCCATGTGAAGTGGCTGCGGGAGCTTCTGGAAGAAGACCCGAAGAAGCCTGCACATATCATTACGGTCTGGGGAGTGGGGTATCGATTTGAATAAATTTCGGAAATGGATGGCCGTAATACTTGCGGCGGAGCTGCTTGTTTTTCTGACCGGCGTGGTTTTTCTCTGGAAGGTATCCGTACGCAGCGGAGACCGTCCGCATCTTGTAGAAGCCGCAAGAGCGGCAAAACAGCTGGAGACCACGGACTGTGCCTCTCTTTCCCCGTCCGGCTTCCGGACGATCCGGGAGGTACAGGTATTTGACAGCAGGCAGTCCTGTGGCCATGACTATGTGGTGGCAGAAGTGAACGGTACACTGTACCGGATCTGTTATGAAGAAGCCGAGGACGGGAGGCCCTTATGGCTTTTTGCGGCTCTTGGAGCTGCGATGTGGCTTTTTACAGCGGGGATCCTGTGGTATGTGGAACACAAGGTGCTGAAGCCTTTCGACGATATGACACAGATGACCGCGGACCTGGCAAAGGGCAGCCTGACCAGACCAGTCAGAGAAGAAAAGAACCGTTTCTTCGGTAAATTCCTGTGGGGACTTGATATGCTGAGGGAAAACCTCGAGGACAGCCGGCAGAGAAATCTGGAGTATCAAAAGGAAAAAAAGACACTGATCCTGTCTCTGTCCCATGACATCAAGACTCCCCTGTCCGCCATCAGCCTGTATGTCCGCGCATTGCAGAGAGGATTGTATGACTCGGAGGAAAAGCGGTCTGCGGTCTATGAAGGCATCGAAAGGAATATCGCAGAAATCGAAACCTACGTGTCCCAGATCACAAAATCTTCCAGGGAGGATTTTCTTCAGCTGGAAGTGAACTGCCGGGAATTTTATCTGAAGGATGTGATGGATAAGATCACTGAGTATTATGGGGAAAAGCTGGGACTGCTGCAGACAGTTTTTGAAACGGAGTCCTGTGATAATCTCCTGCTCAGGGGCGATGCTGACCGGGTCTCCGAGGTGATGCAGAATGTTCTGGAGAACGCAGTCAAATATGGTGACGGAAAACTGGTGCGGATCTCTTTCGAAAGGGAAGAAGACTGCTGCCTTGTTCAGATCACCAGCTCCGGAAGCAGTATAAAAGAGTCTGAACTGGACAACCTGTTTGATTCTTTCTACCGGGGCAGCAATGCAAAGGGCATTCCGGGCGCAGGTCTTGGTCTTTATATCTGCAGAGATCTGATGAGGAAAATGGACGGTGATATTTTTGCCGGACAGAAGGATGGCCTGTTTACGGTTACGACAGTGATACGGATGGCGTAGGGAGCCCCTGCGCCTTTTTGTTACACTGTATCCGCAGAATCTGTCGGTGGCAGCTCCTCGTGATGCTGTACTCCCTATGATCAGGGATGATCCGTGGAGTGCAGTGAGAAATGTGTTTTATCGATTTCGTATTTAATGATTATTTAATAACTGCTCTGTTATGATCCGGATGTAAAGAGAAAATACAGCGCTGCAAAAACAGGGATCAGAAAAATACCGGTCCCGGATCAGCAGAGAAAGATGAGGAAAACGAAATGGCTTTATTGGAAGTAAAGGATCTTTGTAAAACCTATATCGTAGATAAAAGACAGAATAACGTCTTACGGAACGTGAACTTTCAGGTGGAAAAGGGAGAGATGGTTGCGGTCATGGGCCCTTCCGGATCAGGAAAGTCCACCCTGCTGTACACGGTTTCCGGCATGGACCGGGCAACCAGCGGCAGTGTTCTGTTTGCGGGACGTGACATCGTTAAGATGAGCGAAAAAGAGCTGACGGAAATGCGTCTGGATGAAATGGGGTTTGTTTTTCAGCAGATGCTGATGCTGAAAAACCTTTCGGTCATGGATAATATCGCTCTTCCGGCCATTGAAAGCAGGCGACATAAAGGAACCCGTCAGGAGAAATATGAAGAGGTCAGAACGCTGATGCGCAAGCTCGGCATCATCGATGTAGCGGAAAATGACATTAATGAAGTATCCGGCGGGCAGCTGCAGCGTGCCTGTATCTGCCGGAGCCTGATCAACCGGCCGGAGATACTGTTTGCGGACGAACCCACCGGTGCGCTCAACCGTGCTTCTTCCGAAGAAGTGCTGGAGGTCCTGACTAAACTCAACTCAGAGGGGACCACAGTCATGATGGTGACTCATGATGTCAAGGTTGCCGCTGCCTGCTCCAGAGTGCTTTACATTCTGGACGGCAATATCAGGGGCGAATATGTGAGACCCGGCAACGCGGATGGCACTCAGGAACAAAAGATCCGTTCCCTTAACAACTGGCTGTTGGAGCTTGGCTGGTGAGAAGGGAGGCGGCATATGTTTTTTCGGTTTCTTAAAAACGATCTCAGAAAAAAGAAAGCAATGAATGTGATCCTGCTGGTGATCGTCATCATGGCGTCCATGTTCATGGCCAGCGGATTGAACAATGTAATGACCGTAATGAACGGAACGGACCATTTTTTTGATCTTGCGGGACTCGGGGATTATATCGTGTTCTCCCAGGGGGAAGAAGCCAAAGATTCTTTGAGAAGTCAGCTGGATCAGACAGAGGCGGTAAAAGGATACCGGATGGAAGAAAGTCTGCTTACCGCTCCGGATATCATCCGGGCCGCCGACGGCACAAAGCTGGAAACCAAAAACGCGTCAGTTATTCAGTCTGTGGACCGTCTTAAGAGCGGCCTGTTTGACATGGACAACCGAAGGATCACGGAAGTGGAGAAGGGGCATGCCTACATCAGCGGAGCATTCATAGAAAAGAACGGATTTCAGCCGGGAGACACTGTACTGTTCTGTTATGAAAAGATGTCATTTCCGCTGATCCTGAGCGGAAAAATGAAAGATGCACTGTTTGGCTCCGATCTCATGGGAAATTCCAGGATCGTGCTGAACGAAGAAGATTACAGGACGATACTTTCCAATACGTCCTTGCAGAAGCACACCGGACAGATCTTCAACATTGATACAGATGATGTCAGAGCCGTAGAACTGGCTCTGAGCGAAGCGGAGGGCATGGTATTCAATGAAAGCAGGGCAACCATCCGGATGACCTGTGTCATGGATCTGATCCTTGCAATCGTTACATTGATCCTGAGCGTATGTCTTACTGTCGTTTCCTTTGTCATGCTGCGGTTCTGCATCACCTTCCACATCATGGAAGAATACCGGGAGATCGGTGTCATGAAAGCCATCGGCATCGGAAGCAGACGGATCCGGAATCTTTATCTGGCAAAATATGCTGTGCTGGCGCTGGCCGGTGCTCTGGTAGGATTCGCCTGCAGCATCCCCTTCGGAAAGCTTCTGATGCATTCCGTTTCCGGAAATATGGTCCTTGAAAATGATTACGGTATCCGGTTCCATGCGTTCGGCTCTTCTTTGATCGTTCTCGCAACCGTCTGGTTTGCATGGATCTGCACCGGAAGGGTGAAAAAGGCTTCGCCGCTGGATGCAGTCCGCAGCGGACAGACCGGAGAACGGTTTGAGAAAAAACGCGGGTGCAGACTGGGAAAAAGCCACCTGGGAAGTATCGGCTATCTGGCGGTAAATGATATCCTGAGCAGTCCCAGACGATATCTTTCAATGCTTATCACCTTCTGCATATGTACTCTCCTGGTGCTGATCCTGGAAAATACAACAGCAACGATGAACAGTGACCGGCTGATCAATACCTTTGTAACGAAAAGCGACCTGTATCTCAGTGATTACAGTACGCTTGTGAATTCCATGTCTGCATCGGATGCCGGATTTGAACAGCAGCTGGAGCAGATAGAACAGAAACTGAAAGATGCGGGGCTTGAGGCCAAGGCGTGTGTGGAGCTTCAGTATAAATATCCTGTGACATTTAAAGGAAACCAGTACAAGATATCCTTTATGCAGGGACTAGGGGTGGATATGGAGGATTACAAGGTCAGCAGAGGAAGTCTGCCTCAGCAGGAAAATGAGATCCTGCTGACACCGCAGATCTCCGAAATGACCGGGGCAAAGATCGGGGATACCGTCACTGTACATTTTCCGTCAGGGGATATGGACTGCATGGTCAGCGGCTATTTTCAGTCCATGTGTCTTCTGGGTAAGGTGGCACATTTTCATACGGATGCTCCCACAGATCCTGCCCATATTTCCAGCGCTCTGGCCTTCCAGCTCCGGTTTACTGATCATGAGAAAAATACCGATCTGGAGGAGGACGTACTTGAAGAACGGAAAGAACGTGTCAAAAAGCTTTTCGGCACGGATAAAGTCATGACTGCTGCAGAATACTGCCGGGACTGTGTCGCGGTCTGTGATACGCTGGAGGCCGTCAAGTACCTGCTGCTGGGAATCACCTTTGTGGTGATCTTTCTGGTGACCTCCCTGATGGAACGGACCTTCATTTCCGATGAAAGAGCTCAGATCGCTCTGTTAAAAGCCATGGGTTTCAAAGAAGGAAGGATCGTGCTGTGGCATGTGCTCCGTCTGGCGATTGTGGGATTTGCGGCGGCGGTCCTGGCTGCTGCGCTTTCCGGTCCGGTAACAAAGCTATGCATCTCTCCGCTCTTTGCCATGATGGGCGCAGATAAGGTTACTTTCCTGATCCGCCCGTGGAAGATCTTCGCTTTCTATCCGCTCTGCATTCTGGTCTTTACCATGCTGGCAGGACTGCTGCAGGCACTGTATACCGTAAAGATCCGCTCACGGGATACGGCTAATATCGAATAAGCCGCCCGGCCCGGTCACGGTGTTTATTGCCGTTCGTTTTGAAATATGAACAGGATTTCAGAAAAAATGCGACCTCGAATCTGTTTTTTCAGAATTCCTATTCCTACTCAAACGAGCGGCTGAGCGCCATGACTGTACCGGGAGGAAATAAGGGTACGAAAAAGCCGGGAAGCTGCGTGCGACCCGGCTATGTAATATTACATGTCACTGAGCAGTGAATTACCGGAATCCCCGTCTAGACCTATTCTGCGGTAATTCCCATCACGAGTTTATCTCATTATGACATATGCTTTTAACCCTTTCTTTCCAGCTTTCTTATGACGCAAGTCCTGTGTTATTATTCCATGGTGTAGGTATTGTATTTCTTCCAAAAGTATTCTGCTTTTTTTCTCCGGCATTTGTCAGGATCATTTCTCTTTGGCAACCTATTGATGTCGAAGAATTCCTCTGTCCTACTCAGTGCGTAGCCGTCTGCATGCATGGGTATGCCCATGTAGCCAAAGTCATGTACCGCATAATATTCCCCTATTTCATATTTCTTCTGATAGTAGTCGATCCACTTGCGGTAAACCTTAAAAATGCCCTGATAGTATTCCGAATAGAACAAGAGCTCCTTTTCCTGTATTACTGGATTATTCACTGCAACAAAGTATCGGTATCCAAACAGGTTGTTAATCACTTCAATTGACATTGCATAGTTGAGTACTGAAGCAGACAACCCCTCCAAATACACGAGATAGTTGATGTATTCCTGCCGCTCAACGGAACCCGGTAAACCCATGTCTTGCGCCAGTACTTTGTAAGCACCACTAATCGTATTCTGATCTTTTGTCCTCTGAAATTCCACATATGCCACAAAAAACGCTTCCAGCCTGGACTCCACCTCAGCCATCTCGTTGTTTTCAATGAACATCTGATTGTATTCCTTGACAAAATCACACTGCTGAATCAGATTCTGCTGGTACTCAGTACAATTCTCCCTACGCAGCTGAATGACCAGGAACACTGTAGCTAACAGGGAGGCAATAATCTCTCCCTGTGCCAGATCCGCCGTATTGACACTGATTCCGGACAGACGGTCGGTAAAATAAAGGACAAAGTGGAATAGCACCAGAACCATAAACATGGTAAAAGTGAAGGTAATCACCCAGCCAACCATTGCCCAAAATGTTTTTTCACAGAGCTGTCGCCGCATCCATGTACGCAACCGATTCCATTTTTGGGGGATCAAGTATCTCTTTTTCATCTCATACTCCTCCCTGAAGTCTCATAGCTGCAGCACGTACAGCAGAACCATCAATTGTGAAACCATTATATTCCGAAATGATAGTGAATCCGAATGATTCATATAGCCCTACAGCCACATGGTTGTCCTTTAAAACACAGAGTTCTGCCGGACGATTCCTCTGCCAGCACAGAAACTCCTGAAGCATCTGTCGGCCTGTACCTTTGCCCCTCTGATCTTTTGCCACACAAACATTAATAATATTCAGCACACCTTCTTTTGCAACAGAGGCATAATCACTCACATAACCAGTCTCCGTTAAACGAAGTATCCTTTCATCCAAGACAACGCCAAGTCTACCCGCAACATCGAGAACTGTCTTACAACTCCAATAAAGACGTCCGAAATACCAAAGTACCATTCCAAGAATGTGCCCTTCTTTTTCTGCAACGAAGATATTATCATAGGCAAACATACTATCCCCAGAATCGAATAACAGAGGCAGGATTCGCAATGCGTTTTCCCTGGATCCAAACATGGCCGGGTAAATATAGGGATCCGTATCATATATGAGGCCTGCCAGTTCTTTCTTGTTTATTTGCGTAAGAACAGGAAGAACTGTCACCGGAAGAAATCGGAAATCTCCAATTCGATTTTCTTTTTCGTTTTTTTTAGTTAATTCCATAATATTCTCCTTCAAGATCATCTTCGGTAGTGTCAAATCTGACACACC
>DCHJ01000033.1 GCA_002314805.1 Lachnospiraceae bacterium UBA1755
ACACCGGTCCGCGGAATGTGGGACAGAGGTTTCTTATACGGAACCTCTTGTTTTTGTTTATCCACGTAACGCTGTCCTCTGAGCTTTATTTCTCTGTATCAGACCTGCAATATACTTTCTGAGCTCAGATTCCACGATGCATAGGATCTTGGCAAAGAGAACTGTGAAGAAAACGATTCCGACAAACACGCAGATCTTGCTTTTGATCCCCTTCGGCATATTTGCAGCAGTAAACGTAGTGATAATAATATGATGCAGAAGAAATATCGGATATGTCAGCGGGGCAAGGAAATTCACCGCTTTTACAGCCGGACCCCATTTTATCAGGACTTTTTCAGCAAGCATACAGACTGATATTATACCAAGTCCGAAAAACAGCATCCCGAAATTTGAATGGACTGGCAGCGGCACAAACAAAGTGATAATAAAAAGGACAACCGTAAGTGCAAGGAAGATTTTGTTTCTTAACAGATCATACTCATCGATCAGCATGCCGATAACAAACGGCAGAACGATAAACAGCGGATTATGGAAAGAATTCATTTCAAAGCAGTTAAAGTAACTGATGACAGCCGCCGAAAGCAGTGCCGGGATCAGTATCAGCCATCTGATCCTGTTCATCAGTTTCAGCAGAAACGGGTACAGTACATACAGGATGATGATAGCTCCCAGAAACCATTCTCCGATCATATAATAGGTATTAACTTTATAGTAGAGATAGCCGTCCATCCCGATAACCGATAACAGCAGTGTCCAAAGCGGTCCTCTCCATGCAAGTGTATGACTGACACAGGCATTAGTAAGAAAAAGATAGAAAAAGACCATATAGAACATCGGAAATATGGAAAGTGCCCGTTTCTTATAAAACTCCGGCAGTTCACATTTTCCTGTGGACGTATCTTTTTTCAGAGAGAGTGAGATCTGCCTGTTGGACATATGCAGAGTGATCCCGGAAATAATAAAGAAACTTGCTACAAGTGCAGCGATATTTCCGTTGGCATAATAAAGCATGCTTTGATCACCGAAACACTCAACAGCATAATGATAAAACATAATCCCGAAAGCACAGATAACCCTCGCCAGATCTATTCCGAATACTCTTTTTTTCATGTCTTCGCATATCCTCTCTTTGTTGCTTTGCTGTAATATTTTACCAAAGACCGGTCCGTTTTTCTATGCCACCAAACAGGTTAAGCAGAAAAAACGGTACGTGAAAACCGTGAAAACGGTATGATGGTATGAAGTATACAATTTGCAAGCTGATAGCATGCAAATTGCTTTATAAAAGAGTATTCTTTATTTGAAAGAGAGGTGATTATCATGTCACAGGCAGTAGTAGTAAATTTCCGACTGAATGAAGATGACAAAAAAGTATGGAAGCTGTATGCGAAGAAATCGGTATTACTATGTCGGCAGCTTTTACCATTTTTGCAAAGATGGTTGCCAGAGAGAAAAGGATACCGTTTGAATTAAGCGTTGACCCCTTTTACAGCAGGGAGAACATGGAACGTCTGGTTAAGGCTGCAGAGGATGTCAGGGCCGGACGGAATATGACAGAGCATGAACTGATAGAGGTGGATTGATGCATAAAATCTGGCATGATACTGCGTGGGAAGATTACATGTATTGGCAGGAACACTAAATTGTTTTAGTATATTGCAAAAATTCAGGATATGTGTATACTTGTGATTGGAAAATGATTTTTAAGTCAGGTACAGAGATGCCGGCAAGGTCACACATAGAGCAGATGCGGGTGCGCAATGCCCCAATATGTTGTTGTCTTGCCGTGCGGCAAGGCTTTTTTGCTGTAAGGGGACAAAGATGAGATTAAAGTCACAGATCATGGATGCAGCCGGGATCGACAGGGCACTCATGCGCATATCTCATGAGATCCTGGAAAAGAACAACGGTACTGAAGACCTGCTGCTTGTAGGTATAAGACGCAGAGGCATTCCGATAGCAGAGTGCATAGCGGACAATATTGAGAGGATCGAGGGAGTGAAGGTCGGATGCGAGAGCGTTGACATCAGCTTTTACAGAGATGATCTTTCTCAGCTCGCCGAGCAGCCTCAGCTAAAAGGTGATATTGACCTTGCAGTTGAGGGCAGGACAGTCATACTCGTAGATGATGTTATCTACACCGGCAGGACGGTAAGAGCGGCCATCGAGGCAGTTTTTTCCTGCGGCAGACCTAAGGCGATCCAGCTTGCGGTGCTCATCGACAGAGGGCACAGGCAGCTTCCGATAAGACCGGATTTTGTGGGTAAAAATATCCCCACCTCCCATACAGAGCTGGTGGAAGTGAAGCTTCCGGATTACGACAGTGACAAGGGAGTATTTCTGATGGATATGACATCCGACTGAGGATGCATAGATAATTAAACGATGGCAGAGATCATCAATTATTAAAGGAGAGGGAAAATGAATCTTATTTACGGAATCAAAGACAAGCCACCATTCGGACAGTTAGTATTATTCTCAATTCAGCAGCTTCTTGCGATCATTGCAGCCACCATCGCGGTTCCTGCAGTAGTGAACTCTACAACAGGTTCAGAGCTCTCAGCAGCTGCAGCTCTTTTCGGAGCAGGTATCGGAACATTTGTGTATCTTCTTTTCACCAAGTCATCCAGCCCGGTATTCCTGGGATCATCCTTCGGCTTCCTCGGAAGTATGTTTACGGCATTTGCAGGTGCGGCTTCCATGGCAGCAGGCTATGCGGGACTCATCATGGGTGCTGTGATCGCAGGTCTCGTGTATGTAGTGATCGCAATCGCAGTCAAGCTTTCTGGAACAAAGTGGATCGACAGGCTCCTTCCTCCTGTAGTAATAGGACCGACGGTAGCGATCATCGGACTTTCGCTTGCATCAAATGCAGTCGGTGATTTCACTAACGGAGGAGCAACCGGATCGTCATATGTTGCAATCATCTGTGGTCTTGTGACATTCTTCACGGTTATCCTCTGCTCAACCTACGGCAGGAAGATGAGCAAGCTCATCCCGTTCTTTATCGGAATCATCGCAGGATACATCGTAGCTTCGATCTTCTATCTTATCGGCAATGCAACAGGCAACGATGCTCTTAAGGTTATCGATTATTCAGCATTCAAGAACATGGGTTCATTCATATCCTTACCGGATTTCACATTCCTTAAGGCTGACTGGGCAACCGCTTTCTCGGGATCATACATACTTACGATCTTCGTTGCTTACGCTCCTGTAGCATTCGTAGTATTCGCCGAGCATCTTTCAGACCATAAGAACCTTTCAACGATCATCGGCAGTAACCTTCTTGAGGAGCCGGGTCTTACAAGGACACTTCTCGGTGACGGTATCGGTTCCATGATCGGAGCGTTCTTCGGCGGAGCCTGCAATACAACATACGGCGAGTCTATCGCATGTGTGGGTATCACAAGAAACGCTTCTATCAGGTCGATCTGGGGAGCAGGTATCGCATGCATCATCTTCTCAATGATCACTCCTCTGGTATGCGCACTTGAGACGATCCCGAGCTGTGTAATGGGCGGTGTATGTATCACACTGTACGGCTTCATCGCAAGCTCAGGCTTCAAGATGTTCCAGAAGGTAGATCTTTCAAAGAATAAAAACCTCTTTACAGCATGTGCGATCTTTATCACCGGTGTAGGCGGTCTTACTGTATCATTCGGCAAGGTTAACCTTACAACAGTTGCATGTGCACTTATCCTCGGTATCGTGACAAACAAGGTACTTGGAAAAGAGGCTGAGTGATCCTGAAACATGGTATGCAGTAAGACATAATTGCAATAAACGGCAGCAGGCGGCACAGCCGCCGGATCTGCAGAGCTGCCGGAACACCACAATATGCAGTAATCAGAGAAGGCACGGACACAAGAGTCCCTGCCTTCATTTTTACGATTCTTAAGGCCTTTTT
>DCHJ01000076.1:0-2525 GCA_002314805.1 Lachnospiraceae bacterium UBA1755
AGGAAAGCCATCGGCAAAGAGTGACGGAAGGTCCGCAGTAAAGAGTGCAGGAAAGGCTGCAAATAACGAAGGACAGGCTGCGGCAAAGCATGCAGGAAAGCCGCCTGTAAAGGGTACAGGAAAGACTGCGATAAAGAAGGACGGACCGTCAGCGGCAAAGAACGACAGAACGGCTGCAGGTAAGACCGGAAGATCAGGAAAATCACGGACAGTGGAAAACGGGGCAGATACGCATGAAAACTAAGTGGTACGAAAACGTGGGTCAGTCCCGCGATGACAATTATATCTGCAGCAGGATAAGACTTACCCGCAACTGGGAGGAATATGCCTTTCCAAACCGTCTTGATATGCGGCAGGCAGGGGAACTTGTAGGCAGGCTGATGGACGGGATAGGCAGTATCGAAGCACTGGCCGGTGAGAACTTTACCATGAATACCCTTGACCGCTATTCGGAGATAGAGCGCCTTGCTATGAAGGAGCGAAGGGTCATGAATGCCCAGGCTGCTGAAGCAAGGGTTCCTGCAGGCCTGGTGCTCTCAAAGACGGAGGATGTGAGCATACTCCTTAACGGAGATGACCATATCAGGCTGCAGGTGCTGGCACCGGGACTTGATATCGACAGTATATTCAAAAGAGCGGATAAGCTTGATGATGCAGTAAATTCAAGATTCAATTATGCCTATGATGAGAAGTATGGCTATCTCACATCATATCCTGTAAATGTGGGCACAGGTATGAGGGCAAATGTAGTGCTGCATCTGCCCACACTGGCAAAGACAGATGAAAACAGGAATTATATTGATGCGCTTGGAAAGTTCGGTGTGACGATAAGAGGTGTATTCGGGCAGGGAAGGGAGAATTACGGAGCCCTTTACGATATCTCCAATACAAAGACTCTCGGAATGAATGAAAGAGAGATCGTCGGACTCGTCAAAAGAATAGCAGCTCAGCTTGATGAGAAGGAGACACAGCAGCGCCGGTCAGGACTTGAGAAGCATTATCTTATGAAACAGGACGAGGCCTTCAGGGCATACGGAATACTTAAGTACGCAAGGACTATGAAGCTCCAGAGTGCGCTCATGTTCCTGTCGCAGATCCGTACGGGCATAGCTGACGGACTGATAGAGACAGAGAATGAGACTGGCATATATGAACTCATGCTCAGGATACAGCCGGGCAACCTGCTGCTTGGTGCCGACAGACCGCTGGACAGGGATGAGCTGGATGCAGTACGCGCAGATTTTTTACGAACACATTTACCAAAGATAAAGGAGGCATAGGATGGGAGAGAGATTTACCCGGCAGGCAAAGCAGGCCATCGAGATCGCCAATGATTATGCGAGAAAGCTTAACCATTCTTACGTAGGCACGGAGCATCTGCTCCTTGGACTTGTAAGAGAGGGCAGCGGAGTTGCCGCTCAGGTGCTGATCGCCAGTGGGGCTACGGAATCCAGGATAGTCGATCTTATCGACCAGCTGATCAGCCCCAACATGAGCATAGCAGTCGATGATGCTCAGGTATATACGCCTATGGCCAGAAAGATAATAGAGAATTCCTACAGGGAGGCAGTGAGATTCAAGGCACCGCTTATCGGTACCGAGCATATCCTTTTTGCTATCCTCCGTGAGCCGTCCTGTGTTGCCACAAAGCTTATCAATACCATGGGTGTGAATCTTCAGAAGCTCTATATTGATATCATCGGTGCCATGGGAGAGGATATAAATAACATCGCCGGACCGCAGGGAAGACCTCAGGGAATGCCGCAGGGCATGCCGGGACAGGGTATGGCAGGTGCAACTATGGGAGCCGGTATGCCGGGACAGGCAGGAAGCAGCTCGTCAACACCGGTGCTTGACCAGTATTCGAGGGATCTTACAAAGCTTGCTGAGGATGATAAGCTTGATCCGGTAGTAGGAAGGGAAACGGAGATGCAGAGAGTGATGCAGATCCTTTCCCGGCGTACCAAGAATAACCCATGCCTCATCGGAGAGCCGGGTGTAGGCAAGACCGCAGTGGTTGAAGGTCTGGCTCAGCTGATAGTGAGCGGGGATGTACCCGAGACACTTGTGGGCAGAAGACTTGTGGTACTTGATCTGCCCGGTATGGTAGCAGGGTCAAAATACAGGGGTGAGTTTGAGGAGAGGATCAAGAAGGTCATGAATGAAGTAATGGATGCAGGCAACATCCTTCTCTTCATAGACGAGATCCATACCATTATCGGTGCCGGAGGAGCAGAGGGAGCACTTGATGCCTCCAATATCCTCAAGCCTGCGCTTTCCCGCGGTGAGCTTCAGGTGATCGGAGCAACCACTATCGAGGAATACAGAAAGCATATTGAAAAGGATGCCGCTCTGGAGCGACGCTTCCAGCCTGTAGTAATACAGGAGCCCAATGAAGAGGAGACACTGGCCATCCTTAAGGGTATCCGTTCAAGGTATGAGGAGCATCATATGGCCCGTATCACTGACGGAGCGCTGATGGCAGCAGTAAAGCTCTCAACCAGATATATCAGTGACAGATTCCT
>DCHJ01000076.1:2620-21908 GCA_002314805.1 Lachnospiraceae bacterium UBA1755
GAGTCCATCAAGAAGCTGGAAAAGCAGATCGAAGAGCTTGAAGAGAAGAAAGAGGAAGCGATAAAGAACGAGGCCTATGAGAAGGCAGGAGAGATAAAAAAGAAGCAGACAGAGAAAAAGGAAAAGCTTGAGAAGCTGATCAGAAAGTGGGAGGATTCCAAGAGCATAAAGAACATCAGTGTCACCGAGGATGATATTGCGGAGGCTGTATCAGCATGGACCAAGATCCCTGTAAAGAAGCTTGCCCAGGAAGAATCGGAGAGACTGAGACAGCTTGAGGGTATCCTGCACGAGAGAGTTGTGGGGCAGGAGGAAGCCGTTAATGCAGTATCCAAGGCAATAAGACGTGGCAGAGTAGGGCTTAAGGACCCGAAGCGTCCTATCGGATCCTTCCTTTTCCTGGGACCGACGGGAGTTGGCAAGACTGAGCTCTGCAAGGCACTTGCGGAAGCAATGTTCGGTACGGATCAGGCACTCATCAGAGTAGATATGAGTGAATATATGGAAAAGCACAGTGTATCCAAGATGGTTGGATCGCCTCCCGGATATGTGGGCTTTGAAGAGGGCGGACAGCTTTCAGAGAAGGTGAGACGCAATCCATACAGCGTGATCCTTTTTGATGAGATCGAAAAGGCTCATCCGGATGTATTCAATATCCTGCTACAGGTGCTTGATGACGGACATATCACTGATGCCCAGGGACGGAAGGTGGATTTCAAGAATACTGTCATCATAATGACAAGCAATGCCGGGGCAGAGCGGATAGTGGCTCCCAGGATGCTGGGATTTGCATCTGAAAGCAGTGAGGCTGCCGATTATGAGCATATGAAGGCAGCGGTAACTGATGAGATCAAAAAGATGTTCAAGCCTGAATTCATCAACCGTATCGATGAGATCATCGTATTCCATCAGCTGGTGAGAAAGGATATGCGTCAGATCATCGACATCCTCATCAGGGATATCAACATGCATACCAGAGAGCAGATGAATGTCGGCATTGTATTGGATGATGATGCCAAGGAATATCTGGTGGATGTCGGATTTGACCCCAAATACGGCGCAAGACCGTTAAAGAGGGCGCTTCAGTCACAGGTGGAGGATAAGCTTGCAGAGGAAGTGCTTGCAGGCAGTATCACAGAAAATATGCTGGTTAAGGTCCATGCAATGATCGATGAGGACGGAAGGAAAAAACTGGTTTTCGTCGGATGCAGTATACCGTCCGAAAGCGATGACGAAGAGGCTGAAGGTAAGAATGCAGATGCTGATCCGGATGAAACAAAGGTGGAGGCGCATTGACTATGAAGCAGAAAGCCACAGCATTTTTCTGCAGTGAGTGCGGATATGAATCTGCCAAGTGGATGGGACAGTGTCCTGCCTGCCATGCCTGGAATACCATGGTCGAGGAACCCGTGGCGCCTAAGTCAGGCGGCAAAAGCGCTTCAGGGACCGGTGCTTTTAAAAGAACGCAGGTATCCAGACCGGCATATCTTAAGGATATAGCTGCAGATGACAGTGAGAGGATGGACACAGGCTTTGAGGAACTCAACCGGGTGCTGGGCGGAGGCATAGTTGCAGGGTCGCTGGTGCTTGTAGGCGGAGATCCGGGTATAGGAAAATCCACACTGCTGCTGCAGGTATGCAGAAAGCTTGCCAATGCGGGCAGAAAGGTGCTTTACATCTCCGGTGAGGAAAGCCTTAAGCAGATAAAGCTGAGAGCCAACCGTATAGGAGAGATCACGGGAGAATTAAAATTCCTGTGCGAGACGGATCTTGATGATGTGGCAGCGAGTCTGCTTGAGGAAAAGCCTGATGTGGCTGTGGTGGACTCCATCCAGACGATGTATGTGGAAGAGATATCCTCGGCACCGGGCAGCGTGAGTCAGGTAAGGGAAGCGACCAACGTCCTTATGCAGACCGCTAAGAATAACGCAATATCCATCATGGTGGTCGGCCACATGACCAAGGACGGTCAGGTGGCGGGACCGAAAGTACTGGAACATATGGTGGATACTGTATTATACTTTGAAGGAGACAGGAGTGCCTCCTACAGAGTACTAAGGGCAGTAAAGAACCGTTTCGGCTCTACCAATGAGATCGGCGTATTTGAGATGCGCGCAGAAGGTCTTGCCGAGGTGCCCAACCCGTCGGAATACATGCTGACGGGGAGACCTGTGGGAGCCAGCGGGGCAGCTGTGGCATGCTCCATGGAGGGTACCAGACCGATACTGCTGGAGGTACAGGCACTGGTCAATAAGACGGCCTTCGGATTTCCTAAAAGGACTGCAGTGGGTACTGATTTCAATCGTGTAAGTCTGCTCATGGCGGTGCTCGAAAAGCGGTGCAGGCTGCCAATGTCTGAATACGATGCCTATGTAAACATTGCAGGCGGTGTGAAAATGAATGAACCGGCACTTGATCTGGCAATAGTACTGGCAATCGTATCCAGCTATAAGGATATACCTATCGATGAGCATACGCTGATCTTCGGTGAGGTAGGTCTTTCGGGAGAGATAAGAGCAGTATCCATGAGTGAGCAGAGGATACGGGAGGCTGCTAAGCTGGGCTTCACAAAAGCTGTGGTGCCGCGTGTGGCTGCAGATAAGATAAAAGGTATAAAGGGCATTGAGATCCTTGGGGCTGCAACGCTGGGAGAAGCCATAGCTAAAGTGCTGGGATAGCATTCATACCGGGGTGAAAGACCGCATCGAAAGACTATAAAGACCGGTTCCGGGAAGGCAGTATTTATACAGGCTGAAAGCCCGGACAGCAGGATCATGGCAGCGGTGACTGCAGCGTAAAAGTACAGAGTGGTACAATGTTAACATATGTTTTGAAAGAAGGAGGGAAGCTATGAAGAGTTTGGAGGAGTTAAGGAAAGAATATGAAGATTACAAGGCACGTGGTCTTAAGCTTGATATGAGCCGCGGCAAGCCGTGCAGGGAACAGCTGGAGCTCAGTATGCCTATGCTCGACACACTTGATTCCAAGTCGGTCATGGCAGCGGAAGACGGAACGGATACCCGCAACTATGGCGTCCTCTTTGGTATTCCCGAGTGCCGCGCACTCATGGGAGAGATGCTGGGAGTACCCGCTGACAATGTTGTAGTATTCGGAAACTCATCATTAAATGTCATGTTTGATGTGCTTGGACATGCTTTCCATCACGGAATTATGGGAGGTACTCCATGGTGCAGGCTTGAAAAACCTGTCAAATGGCTCTGTGTCGTTCCGGGCTATGACAGACATTTCGGTGTCTCACAGTACTGGGGCTGTGAAAATGTATGCGTCAATATGCTGCTGGATGGACCGGATATGGGTACGATAGAGGAGCTGGTCGCATCGGATGAGATGATAAAGGGTATCTGGTGCGTACCCAAGTATTCCAATCCTACCGGCAATTCATATTCGGATGAAGTGGTAAGACGCATGGCAAGGCTTAAGCCGGCAGCTAAGGATTTCAGGATATTCTGGGACAATGCTTACGGCATCCATCATCTCTATGATGACAACAGAGACGAGATACTTGACATCATCAGTGAGTGTGCCAAGGCGGGCAATCCGGATATGGTTTACGAGTTTGCATCGACATCAAAGATATCATTCCCGGGAGCCGGTGTGGCATGCATGGCAGCATCCGCGGCAAACATAGAGGATTTCAAAAAGCAGATGAATTTCCAGACCATCGGTCATGACAAGATCAATCAGCTCAGACATGTAAAGTATTTCAGAGAGACGGAGAGCCTGGATGTACATATGAGAAGGCACGCAAATATCCTGCGCCCCAAGTTCCAGATGGTTGCCAATATCTTTGATGACGAGCTCTTTGAGATAAAGAACAGAGGTCTTGTCAGATGGACGGTGCCAAAGGGTGGATATTTCATCTCACTTGATGTTCCGAAGGGCTGTGCAAAAAAGGTCGTGAAGCTGTGTGCGGATGCAGGTGTAAAGCTTACCGGCGCCGGTGCAACCTATCCGGGCGGATACGATCCCGAGGACCGCAACATACGTATTGCGCCTTCCTTCCCGCCGCTGGATGAGCTTGAGACAGCAACGAGGCTTCTGTGCCTCTGTGTACAGCTCTGTGTAGCCGAGCAGGATGGATTTTAATGAACGTACAAAACTACTGATAGACGATGAGAAGCTTGCCGGCGCGACCGTACTGGTATTCGGCCTCGGCGGAGTAGGCTCTTATACCGCAGAGGCTCTTGTGAGAATGGGAGTCGGGCATCTCATCGTCTGTGACAGTGATACTGTGAGTATCAGCAATATCAACCGTCAGCTTATTGCACTGCACAGTACTGTCGGAAGACTTAAGGTGGATGTGGCAAGAGAAAGATATCTGGATATCAATCCGGAGCTTGATATGCGCACCCGCAATTCATTTATATTGCCTGAAAACGCGACGGATTTTTTTGACTCGATAGGGACAGAGGTCGATTATGTGGCGGACTGCATCGATATCGTAAGCGGAAAGCTGGCCATCATAACTGAATGCAGAAACAGAGGTATTCCGGTGATATCCTGCATGGGTACAGGCAGTAAGCTCCATCCGGAGCTCTTCAGGATCGCGGATATTAAAAAGACCAGTGTGTGTCCTCTGTGCAGGGTCATGAGACGTGAGCTCAGAAACAGAGGAATAGAAAAGCTGACGGTGCTGTTTTCGACCGAGGAGCCTGTTAAAGCGGATGGGACCTGCCTGAACGGAGTCGGAGAGACTGCGGGTGACGGACTGAAGTCCGGAACGGGAGAGACTGCCGGTGGTGAGCAGGATATCAGGACCAGGATAGATGAAGCCGGAGAGACTGCGGGTGCGCATGGCAGCGCTGCAGCAGACGGAAAGCCTGAAAAAGCGGCCGGGAGAGTCATCGGCAGTATAGCGACTGTGCCGTCAGTGGCAGGACTGATGATTGCTGATTTTATTGCAAAGGAGTTGTTGAAATGAAAGACGGATTTGTAAGGGTGAGTGCTGTTACCACACCGGTGAGGGTGGGGGATGTTGCGTTCAATGTGAGCAGGATCATCGCGGCCATGGAGGAGGAGTATAAGAAAGGCGCCAAAATTGCTGTGTTCCCGCAGCTCTGTATTACAGGTGCCACCTGCGGAGATCTTTTCAGACAGAAGGCGCTGCTTGACGGGGCACAGGCCGGACTTGTAAGGATAGCTGAGGCAAGCAAGGGACAAGATACGCTTGTGTTTGTGGGGCTGCCATGGCAGGAGAGCGGCTGCATCTATGATGCTGTGGCTGCTGTGCAGGACGGGGAGATACTGGCAGTGCTATATGAAGAACTGGGTGACTGCGTGTTCAGGTGCAGCAGTATGGAGGATCTGACGGTAGGTATTGACTTTGGCGACGGGGCGGTACCGGAAGCGACTGTGGTGGTACAGATGGTGGCAGAGCCGGAGTGTGTGGGAACGGACCGTCTTACCGACAGTATGCTCATCACGGATTCAGCAAGGGATATGACAGCCATCATCAGGGCGAATGCAGGGGAAGGAGAGTCAACTACCGACGGCGTATACGGCGGTTACAATGTGATCGCAGAATGTGGTGAGATCCTTGAATTCTCGGATCCGTTTACAACAGGCGCAATAACCACCGAGATCGATGTGCAGGCTATTGCAATGAAAAGGATGCAGTCGGGCTTTGAATTTGAGGATGATTATTATGATGTGATAGATTTTGATCTGATCATTGAAGAAACGGAGCTTTCAAGGTTTATCGATCCGATGCCGTTTATCCCGGATGAGTATGAGGATCTGGCACAGATACTTCTTATACAGTCACAGGCCCTCAAGGGAAGGCTGAATGCGATCGGCTGCAGGAAGCTTGTGATCGGTCTCTCGGGAGGCCTTGATTCAACCTGCGCTCTCATCGTGAGTGCACTTGCAGTCGATGATATGGGTCTTGACAGGAGCTGTATCCATGCGGTCACCATGCCGTGCTTCGGTACCAGCGACAGGACCTACAATAATGCCTGTGAGCTGGCAAAGCAGTTTGGATGCACCTTTGACGAGATAAGCATTAAGGAGGCAGTGGAGCTGCATCTTAAGAGCATAGGACATGTGCAGGGTGATCATAACGTGGCCTATGAGAATGCTCAGGCGAGAGAACGTACGCAGATACTTATGGATATTGCCAACGAAGAGAACGGCCTTGTTGTAGGAACCGGGGATCTGAGCGAGATCGCGCTGGGCTGGTGTACCTTTAACGGTGACCATATGAGTAATTATGCGGTCAATGCTGGCATACCCAAGACACTTATGAGATGTCTGGTGGAATTCTATGCGGAAAACTGCAGTGATGATAAGATTCACGAGCTCCTCATGGATGTAGTGGATACACCGGTCAGCCCGGAGCTGCTTCCTGCAGAAAATGGACAGATAGCTCAGAAGACAGAGGAGAAGATAGGACCGTATGATCTCCATGATTTCTTCATCTATTATCTTGTGGGATGCGGCTTTGCTCCGAGCAAGGTGTACAGGATGGCCGTATATGCCTGGGGAGATGAATATGAGGATGAGGTCATCTGGAAATGTCTTGAGACCTTTATCAGGAGATTCTTTTCTTCACAGTTCAAGCGAAGCTGCAGTGTTGACGGACCGAAGGCAGGTCCTGTAAGCCTCTCACCCCGTGGCGGGTGGTGCATGCCGTCGGATGCTTCGAGGGAGCTGTGGATGTCGGAATTAAAGACAGTTGAGCCTGCGACGCTTAAGGCAGCAGCGAGGAAGGCTGCGGTGAAAAAGACAGCGGGAAAAAAGACGGCAGCGAAAGAGGCAGCAGTGAAAAAGACTGACGCGAAGGCGGCCGGAAGGGCGGCAGCGGCTAAAGCGGAAAAAGCCGGGGATAAGGCTAAGACTGGGAAAACTGCAGGGAAGACAGCAAAGGGTGCAGCTAAGGGAAAGACAGAGAAGTCAGCGGCTAAGACTAAATAAGTACAGACATAGCCGGTGACAGATGACACAGCTGAAGGGACAGCAAAGACGGCAGCTAAGTCAGCCGGTTGACAGACTGGATAAGGTGACGGCTGAAATGGCAGCAGCAAAGGCGATGACTTAAGAATGATAACATCTACAGGCAATAAAACCGTAAAGGATGTCCGAGATCTGGTGAAAAAGGCTTCCTGCCGCAGAGACAGAGGCCTTTTTGTGGTGGAAGGCATAAAGATGTTTATGGAGACTGATCCCGGAGACATCGAGGAAGTCCTGGTAAGTGAAAGCTTTATGAGGATATGTCCGACGGAAGCAAGAGTCAGACTAAGATTTCTCCGTCACAATACACTGACAGATACGGTATTTGAGTATGTGAGTGACACCAGGACTCCTCAGGGCATCATGGCAGTCGTGAGGATGAAAAGCTATGATAAGCTTGATGGCAGTGCTTTTCTTATACTGGACAGGCTGCAGGATCCGGGAAATCTGGGAACTATCTTCAGGACTGCCGAGGCGGCCGGTATTGACGGTATCCTTATGAACAGAGAGACCGTGGATGTCTATAATCCCAAGGTGGTAAGATCCACTATGGGTGCCATATTCAGAGTACCTTTTATGTATGTGGACGATCTGGGAGAGGAAATAAAGCGGCTGGGAGCGACAGTATATGCCGCCCATCTGGACGGTAAGAATGATTATGACAGGGAGGATTATACCGGACCGACAGCCTTCATAATCGGCAATGAGTCCGCAGGCATCAGTGATGAGACAGCCGCTTGTGCTGACAGACTCGTGAAGATCCCCATGCAGGGCAGTGTGGAATCGCTGAATGCATCTGTTGCGGCTGCAGTACTCATGTTTGAAATGGCACGTCAGCGCCGCAGCAGTCTGCCGGAGCGGGCTGCTGTCACGTAAACTGTTACAGGCGGATATAAACATGATGCCGGACATGATCTTTACCGGTCCATCGGTGCGGCTGCCGCGCCGGTCGGGACATAAGCTGTCCGGCACAGGCAATAATTAGTCCGGCAAATGGAATAAGAGACAGAACCGGATTCAGACTCAGTCCCGGACTCTGTACGGGTATGGAAGATATAACAAATGGCTCTTGATTATACCAGGAAAACTTCACGAAGAGGCGTACCATTTATGGACGTGTTTCACGTGGCGGTCAGCGCCGCGGTGGTCGTGCTGTTCATTATTACGGCAGTTAATTTTGATAATAACCGGAGACTCCTGCCGTTTATCATGCTGGGAGTGGCAGTCATGAACGGCGGGGATGCGATTTATCAGATCCAGCATCTGCCTCATGGCAGGAAGCGTCTGGGAGGAGTATTTCTCAGTATAGGACTGAGCATTCTGTTTCTGATGATAGGTCTGTTTATGTGGATAGTATATTTTTGGTAGATATATGAGTGTAAAAGGGAACTGCCGGTAATTTGCAGTTCCATCCGGTTTAGTGAGCAGCAGACATGTGAGTGCAAAAGGGAACTGCCGGTGATTTGCAGTTCCATCCGGTTTAGTGAGCAGCAGACATGTGAGTGCAAAAGGGAACTGCCGGTGGTCAGCAGCTCAATCCGGGGGTTATGAGCAGCAGACATGCAGTGTAAAAAGGGAGCGGCCATTGATGGGTAAAGTATCCGGAATATCAAAAATCTTACATCTTGAAACTGTCGATTCTACAAATCTTGAAGCGAGGAGGCAGGCAATGGAGGGGGCTGAGGACGGCCTTCTTATTTTGTGTGATAACCAGACTGCAGGCAGGGGACGTCTGGGAAGGCGCTGGAGCAGTACAGAAGCCGCAATAGCGATGTCGCTGCTGCTCAGACCTGAGATAGATGCCGACAGGGTAAGCATGGTGACTATTATCGCGGCAATGGCGGTCAGAGATGCCATATTTAAGGTCACGGGGCTGGAAACAGATATCAAATGGCCCAATGATATCAAATATCATGACAGGAAGCTGGCGGGTATCCTGAGTGAGAGCGTATTCAGGGGTAAAGAGTTCTATACGGTGCTGGGGATAGGTATCAATGTGAACAATGAGGCTTTCCCGGATGAAATAAAGGAAATCGCATCATCCCTGAGGATAGAGGCCGGGCGAAGCTTCGATAAGGACGAGCTCACAGAAGCCGTGTGGGAGAGCTTTTTCGGATATTATGGGATACTGCTGAGAGATAAGGATCTGAGGAGCCTGACAGAGGCATATAACAGGTCCTGCATTACCGAAGGCGGTATCAACGAATACGGCGAACTGATCATGGCAGACGGGAGCCTTAAGCGGTCCGGAGAGGTATGAGAGCAGGAGCTGTTGAGGCTTTTGAATCGTATATAGCTGCAGATGCGTGGATATGCGACCCCGCGGTCTCATATTTTATATATGTGCACTTGAAAAGGAGTTGAAACGAGAGTATACTTTGCACGTATTTCCCACCTATATCAGCAGGAAAATGTTTATGTAAACCAGAAAGAGGTGCGTTTTGGCTAAAAAAGAAGAAACCAGGAAGGTTACTGCAGCAAAAGAAACTGAGTTAACAGTTTCCACAGGCAAGGCTTCAGGCACACAGCCTTCAAAAGTGACAGCTCCGGCAGCAAAGGCTCCTGCCGCAAAGAAGACACCGGCTCAGATCGAGCAGGAAAGGCTTGCGAAGGAAAAAGAAAAGGCAAATGCAGCTGCGGAAAAGGAGAAGGCTCGCATAGCCAAAGAGAAAGCAGCGGTCAGGGCAGCGGCTCAGAAGGAGAAGGAGCGTATAGCCAGAGAAAAGGCCAGGGCAAAGGCGGAAGCTGAAAAGGTCAGGGCAAAGGCAGCGGCTCAGAAGGAAAAGGAGCGCCTCGCAAAGGAGAAAGAAAAGGCCAAAGCAGCGGCTCAGAAAGAAAAAGAGCGCCTCGCAAAGGAGAAAGAAAAGGCCAAAGCAGCGGCTCAGAAAGAAAAAGAGCGCCTCGCGAAGGAAAAGGCCAAGGCCAAAGCAGCAGCTCAGAAGGAAAAGGAGCGTCTCGCCAGAGAGAAGACCAAAGCAAAGGAGGCAGCTGTCAGGGAAAAAGAGCGCCTTAAGAAGGAAGCTGAGAAAGAGGCTGCACGGATCGCCAAAGAAAACTTAAGGATTGAAAAAGAAACCGAGAAGGAACGGATCCGTCTTGAAAAGGAGGCCGAAAAGGATAGAAAGCGTCAGGAGAAGGAAGCTGAAAAGGCCGAGAAGGAGAGAATAAAGATTGAGAAGGCGAGACTGACCGGCAAAAAGCCAAAGATCAAGAAAAAGCCCATAACACCGGAAGAGTTTACTGCAAAGCTGGAGCAGCTTGTGGAGTTGGGCAGGGGCAGTGAGAACCGCCTTGATATGACAGAGATCAATGCCTTCTTCAAGTATGATGCGATCACTCCGGATGACATAGAGAAGATATATGCCCATCTTGAGATCTGCAGTATCGAGATAACGGCAAGCCTGCCGGATGATGCGCCGTCGTCACTGAGCGGCCTGCTTGAGGATGATTTTTTTGATGATGACGATCTGGATAAGGATGATGAAGAGGATATCGACCTTAACGTAGATCTGTTTGAGGGTGTCGGCACGGAGGATCCTGTGCGTATGTACCTCAAGGAGATAGGTACGGTTCCGCTTCTTACGGCAGATGAGGAGATCGAGCTTGCCAAGAAGAAGCAGGTGGGCGATGACCTGGCCAAGCAGAAGCTCATCGAGGCCAACCTCCGTCTGGTCGTGAGTATCGCAAAGCGTTATACGGGACGGGGCATGAGTTTCCTTGATCTGGTGCAGGAGGGCAACCTGGGTCTTATCAAGGGTGTAGAGAAATTTGATTACCGCAAGGGCTTCAAGCTTTCCACATATGCAACCTGGTGGATACGTCAGTCAGTGACCCGTGCACTTGCGGATCAGGCAAGGACCATCCGTGTACCGGTTCATATGGTTGAGACCATCAATAAGATGAGTAAGATGCAGCGTAAGCTGACACTGGAGCTGGGTTATGAGCCAAGCATCGCTGAACTGGCCAATGCACTTGATATAACTGAAGAAAAGGTAATGGAGGTTATGCAGATTGCGAGGGAGCCGGCTTCTCTGGAGACACCTATCGGAGAGGAAGATGATAGCAATCTGGGTGATTTCGTGGCAGATCTCAACGTGCTTTCACCGGAAGGCAATGTTGAATCCGTAATGCTCCGCGAGCATATAGATGCGCTGCTGGGAGACCTCAAGGAAAGAGAGCGTCAGGTCATCGTGCTGCGTTTCGGTCTTGAAGACGGACATCCGAGGACCCTTGAAGAGGTAGGCCGGGAGTTTAAGGTTACCCGTGAGCGTATCCGTCAGATAGAGGCCAAGGCGCTGAGGAAGCTTCGCAATCCGGTACGCAGCAAGCGCATCCGTGATTTCCTGGCATGATACTCGGTCTGAAGTGCACCGGGTGCCGTATCTAAGCTCAGGACAGGTGAGAACAGCAGAAACAAAGAGCAGCGGAGCCACCGGGGGCGGGTATCAGCAGCAAGCTCCGAAAACTGACAGTAGCATGAAACAAAGCACAGTGATGTCATCGGGAGACCGGGTATCAGCGGTATGCTTCGGAAAACGGACAGCAGCAGGAAACAAAGAACAGCGGTATCACCGGGAGCCGGGTATCAGAAGTATGCTTCTGAAAACTGACAGCAGCAGGAAACAAAGAACGGCGGAGCCACCGAGGGCCTGTCATCGGACATACCCCGTAAGACGGAGAATGGCTGTGTGAAGGCAGACTTCAGGAGCCGCATACAGCATCGATATGAACAGAAGAAATCTGCAGAAAGAACTGGATACGATCATAAGCGCAAGAGGCGACGGACAAAAACCAAGCCTCTTGTTGCATACGTGCTGTGCCCCGTGCTCAAGCTACTGCATTGAATACCTGTCGGGTGCATTTGACCTGACCGTATATTACTACAACCCCAATATTGACAGCGAAGCGGAATACGTGAAGCGCCGTGACGAACAGAAGCGCCTCATCGATGCCATGAATGAAGACGGAAGGCTTGCGGGTGCGCATGTCAGCTTTGTGGAAGGACCGTACGATCCGGACCGCTGGCATGAATGTGTGAGAGGACATGAGCAGGACAAAGAAGGCGGGGAAAGATGCGGCATATGCTTCGGGATGCGGCTGTCAGAGGCAGCAGAGTACGCCGCGCAGCATAGCTTCGATTATTTCACCACCTCACTAAGTATAAGTCCCCTCAAGGATGCACAGAGGCTCTGCGATATCGGCGAAAAAGCGGCAGAGCTGTACGGCACGGTATACCTGCCCGGGGATTTCAAGAAAAAGGGCGGGTATCAAAGGAGTATAGAATTATCAAAGCTTTATAACCTGTACAGACAAAATTATTGCGGATGCAGCTGCAGCAGGGCAGCATCCGAAAAGGAGTATAAAAATGGCTGAAGAAAAACAGAATTATGAGAACACAGAAGAGTGTACACATGACTGCAGTACATGCGGAGCAAACTGTTCCTCCAAGCAGGAGCCGCAGGACCTGAGAGCACAGCTCGATCCTGAGGCAAGAGTCGGCAAGGTATATGCTATAGTCAGCGGAAAGGGCGGAGTCGGCAAGTCAATGGTCACTTCCGTACTCGCAGCAAAATGCCGCCAGGCAGGAAATGAAGTCGGTATACTGGATGCTGACATCACAGGCCCGTCCATACCCAAGGCATTCGGATGTGATCTGAAGCCGGGAGTATCCGCAGGCAATCTCATGCTTCCGCCGCTTACCAATTCCGGTATCCAGCTCATGAGCACAAATCTTCTGCTCGCATCGGCAACTGACCCGGTAGTATGGAGAGGACCGATGATCGCCGGGGTAGTTACTCAGTTCTGGACAGATACACTGTGGAATGTGGATTATATGTTTGTTGATATGCCTCCGGGAACAGGAGATGTACCGCTTACAGTATTCCAGTCACTTCCCGTTGACGGGATCATTGTAGTAACAAGTCCGCAGGAGCTTGTAGGAATGATAGTTGAAAAGGCAGTCAGGATGGCTGATATGATGAACATTCCTGTAGCAGGCATCATTGAGAACATGAGCGGATACAAGTGTCCGGACTGCGGCGCAGTACATAATATTTTCGGTGAGAGCCATATCGATGAGGTGGCTTCTAAGTACGGAATTAAGGTACTTGCCAGGATACCGATCGATCCGCTCACAGCAAAGGCGATGGACGAAGGACTTATCGAGTACGCAAAGCTTCCTGATATCGACACAGGAGACCTTTTCTGACGCCTGTGATGTGCCGGCTGCGTGCAGGGAGAGCAACGGTCTTATACTTGACATAGGTGCTGTCGGTGCATAGCTTCCGCAGATGCCGTGCATTGGCGGATACTTGGAGATGAAAAAAGCATTTATCTACTCAATTAAACACAGTATCCCGGTTTTTATCGGATTCACCCCCGTGGCTCTTGCCTACGGGGTTCTTATGGTCAGCGCAGGCTATAACTTTATCTGGACAGGAGCCACAAGCATAATCGTGCTGGCGGGTTCCCTCCAGTTTCTGATGGTATCCTTTTTTGCAGGAGGAGTATCAATAGGAACCATCATAGTGATGGCATTGCTTCTTAATTCAAGGCATATTTTCTACGGGATACCCTTCATAGAAAAATTCAGAAAGTTTAAGGGATGGAAATACTACCTGATATACACACTGGCAGATGAGATATTTTCGCTTCACTGCTCACATGACTTCGGTCCTGATGTGGACGAAAAGAAGGCATATATATGCACGGCCTTTGTGGTGTCCCAGTACTGGATCATAATGACCATAATAGGGGCTCTCATCGGCTCGCTGATAAAGTTTGATACATCCGGTATAGACTTTGCAATGACGGCATTGTTTATCGTGATCCTGCTTGATCAGCTTAAGGATGCACCGGTAAAGCTTCCTGCTGCGATAGCATTTGTATCCAGTCTCGCTTGCCTCATCATCATAGGTGCTGACAGCTTCATACTGCCTTCACTGCTTATTACTGTTGCAGTGCTTATCGTGATGAAGAATATCATAGGCAGCAGGCTGTCTGTGTCTGATGATACTACTATCCATGATGAACCGGTCGCAGACCCGGACACAGAAGAAACGATCTCATCAGACTTGAGCTTCAAGGAAACGGCTCAGGTGGGAACTGGCTTAAAGGAAATGATTCCGGCTGACTTAATCACTGCGAAGCCGGATAAACAGACGATTGAGGGAACGGAGACCGAAAAATGAGTACATCAAGGACAATACTGATCATAATCATATGCGGTCTCTGTACATTCCTTGAAAGAGCACTTCCGTTCATAGTTTTCAGAGGCAGGGAGGTCCCGGTCATAGTTCAGTATCTCGGAAAGGTACTCCCTATGGCAATCATGGCAACACTTATTATCTACTGTCTGAAGGGAGTATCCTTTGATGTGTGTACCGGCTGGCTGCCACAGATAGCCGCGAGTGCAGTGACCGTGGGGCTGCATCTGTGGAAGAGAAATGCCATGCTGAGCGTATTCGGCGGGACGATCTGCTGTATGCTGCTTACGCAGCTGCTGTGATGGCAGGCTTGCTCAGAGTCTGCATAATATATCCATTCAATGACTGATGTGTTGTATGTTAAGGTTGGTATGCTTACAGTCAGCAGCAGGATACAGGTGACATCCTAAGCGCAGTACAGCATAATACTTCATTTTCATGGCTGATGTGTTGTATGTTAAGGCTGGTATGATACAGTCGGCTGCGGGGTACAGGTGGCATCAGGCAGCGCAGATGCTGTGATGGAGGCTTCATACAGCGCCTTTAGTACAGCGGGGTGATGGCAGATCTATACAGAGGATAGGGTCATGATGAGAGACAGACTGACCGGAAAGCAGGAGATATTGCTTTCGTCATAATGTAACGGATTCTATGACTCTGAAATTAAAATGTCTGTATAATGCAAGAGCAGCCGGATTGGAGGAAGATACCTGCAGACGGATGTTCTTGTATTTTTGACTGTAAAGATAATTCATGATCTGCAGAAAGAGCATGGTACCGAGCCCGTGACCGCGGTACTCCTTAAACAGACGGAAATCATAGAAATACACATCGCCATTGGAATATGGCAGCAGCTTAAACGAGCCGAGACAGATCCCGTCCCGCAGTATTCTGACAGCTGCAGCATCATATTTTGATCCTTCAAAGCTGATACGGCGGTCTGTATGGAAGCCCTCCAGCTTACGGATCATCAGATATTCAATTCTTTCATGCTTCAATTCTTCCATACTTTACCTTTCGCACCCGCAATTCTTAATTACTATTGAGCACTCTGTGATCCTGCAGATATCAGAGCCTGCAGGGATGATCGGAAGGATGACTTCCATATGCACTTATTATAGTCAGCAGAGACCTGCCCGTCAGTATGGTACAATGCATATGGAACTACCATAGAAAAGGCAGGCGGTTTGCCCCTCTCCGGAGGGTATGCACCCTCCGAGTATTTGAAGGGAGGGATGCTTAATGAGCGAATTTGAAATCTTAAGTATTCTCATTGCAATCATAAGTCTTGTCAGCAAGATATTGATTGAATGGATAAAAGATAGAAACGCAAAAAAAATAACCGCCAGACTCGAAAACTGCGGTTGTTTTTGGTAACCATTTAAGGGTCAACCGTCTATCGGCAGCTCCTCTTTCTGAAACAATTGTACAACGCTTTTACAAAAAGTCAATTTCCGGAGGTCTCTTTATGCAGATCTCTGTTTTTCTTATTCTTTGTGAAGGTGCATAGTTTTCGATTAAATCACAGATCACAGAAGCGTAGAGAAAAAGTCATATCGGAAGGCTTTTCCACCGGCTGAAAGGTGAGACTTGTCAATAGTGTCCGGCTGTGATACAGTCTCCATGTGACAGACGAATATGTCAGGTGCGGGCTTTTTGTTTCGCACCACCGAACAGATCAAAAAAGATCACCCGCAGTATCAGGCGTTTGAGGAGTACTGTGATCTGGTGAATGCCATCAATCAGGTGCTTTAACAGCAGTTTTATCAGGGAGCTGTCAGCAGCATCGTTATGACCCGGCATCCAAACGGTAGAAGCACGGCCGTGTGAAAATGAGCAGTCATGCCAGTCTCATATGGCTAAGGAAACGCTGATTTAAGAACGATCCCATGCTGCTATCTTTACAAACGAGCAAGAATCAAGGCTTTGCTTGAAAGCACTTCAATAAGATACTCTTTAATCAGCGGTTCCCTAATAATAATTTACATGAAAGGCATACAGGATGAATCAGAAAATCAAACTCAGAGTCATAGCGCTGGCGGCGGCACTTCTTGTGGCAGGTGTACTTGCAGCCTGCGGAAGGAAAGCGGACACAGCAGCACAGACAACAGCAGCACAGACAACAGCGGAACAGAACACTGCGGCACAGACCACCGCGGCGCAGACCGCTGTGGCAGAAACCAAAGTAGCTGAACAGACACAGGAGGCTCCTGCCCAAAAGCAGGAGATACACATCGTTTACACCAACGATATACACAGCTACATCTATAACGAGACCACAGACAAGGATAAGAACAAGAAGCCCGGGCTCCGGCTGTCCAATGTGGCAGCCATGAAGCAGGATCTGAAAAAGGAAGGAAAGAACGTCCTGCTGCTGGATGCGGGAGATGAGATCCAGGGCAATATCTACGGTGCCCGAGACAAGGGGCAGACCGTGATCCGCCTGATGAATATGGCCGGCTATGATGCTGCGACTTTGGGAAATCATGAGTTTGATTATGATATTGAGACCCTGTTTGACCGGGTCGCCGAGGCGGACTATCCTTTCCTGAGCTGTACCTTCAGATCCGTGAAGGACAACGAGCTTGTTATGGACAGCTCGGAGATCTTTGATCTTAACGGGACAAAGGTGGCAGTCATCGGCATTACCACACCGGAGACATTATCCAGTACGGCCCCGACGAAATTTAAGGATGCAGACGGGAACTTCCTGTATACTTTTTCAGGAGCAGAGGATCCGGAAGAGCTTTATGCAGCAGTACAGACTGCCGTGGATGAGGTGAAGGACAAGGCGGATTACGTCATCGCTATCGCACATCTCGGCATCGACCATGCATCGGAGGGCAAGAAAGTTGACAGCAGAAATGTGATCGCCAATACCGAGGGAATCGATGCCGTGATCGACGGACATTCCCACACCGTGGTCCTGAAGGAAATGGTAAAGAATAAAAAGGGCGAGGAAATTGTCCTGACACAGACAGGAGCTTATCTCGCAAACATCGGCCATATGACCATTCGTCCTGACGGAACGATCGACACAGAGCTTATTCCGGAATATGCGTCTGCAGAACCGAAGCTTCAGGCAGAGGAAGATACTGTCCACGATAAGCTTTACGCAGAACTCGGACAGAAGATCGCTCACATGGCGTCAAAACAGTATGTTACTCAGGCGGATTCCCCTGCTACAAGAATTATCAGGGCCATGGAGACCAATCTCGGAGACATGGTTCCCGATGCCTTTTACTGGTACATCAATGAAACAGCCGGGATGCACTGCGACGCCGTGATCCAGAACGGGGGCGGTATCCGCGCAGAGCTGGAGACCGGGGATATCAGCTATCTTGACGCCAAGAATGTCTGTCCGTTCGATAATCAGATCTGTCTCATTGAAGTGACCGGACAGCAGCTGATCGATATCCTCGAAAACGGAGCTAAGGAAATTGGCAAATGGGATGAATTAAACGCGGCGCCGGCAGAAAACGGTTCCTTTATGCATGTGGCGGGAATGAAGTATACCATCGATGCGGCAGTTCCGTCAGGTATCGTGTCTGATGCAAATGATCAGTTCCAGTCTGTGGACGGTGCATACCGGGTAAAGGATGTGCAGATCTATAACAGGGAGACTGCTTCCTACGAGCCGGTGGATCCGCAGCGGACCTATGCGCTGGGTGGCATCAATTACATGCTTCGGAACGGAGGCAGCGGACTTGGTTTCCTCAGGGAAAACAAGGTTATCGTTGACTACCTCGGGCCTGATGTCGAGCTTTTTGTCGAGTATCTGAAGAACTTCGAAAAGGAAGGGGAGTATCCGGAGGTCTGTACCAAAAACAGCCCGTTGGCAGACTGGAAGAATTATTTGATGGACTATGAGAATCCCCTCGGCGCCGGACGGATCAGCCAGATCAACCTGAATTACGAAAAATAACGCGGTTTACGATAGGATATCCCGATGAAGCCTGTCCGCAGACAATGCCTGAAGTGATGTTTACTCAGCTCAGCTTTTCCTGTTCTCCTTTCGCACTTGCAAAAGTTATCAAAAGTTATATGACGATAGTAAAGTTATCAAGAGTTATATAAAATTGAAAAAGTTATCAAGAGTTATATAGAGAGGCGTGTATGGCAAAGCAGAATCCGTTTTTTTTCGTGTTTATTGATTATACTGGCGAATTCTCTGCCTCGATGTGTTAGAATATTTACCGGAAACAGATTGCAGGTCGCAGAAGCTGGTCAGTTTCAGGGAATCAGTTCAGGACCGATACGGTGTATTGTAGTGGTACCGACGCAGGTAAGGAGGAACGGAATATGTACGAACTGTGGAACCAACTTAAGGATCTCAAGGCAAGGAAATGGGTAGAGCTGTCACATCTTATGGATAATACAAGTCCGTACTGGAGCGGTATACCCGAGGGAGCGGCAGAGCTTGGAAATGTCCTTTTTGACTGGGGCAATCCTATGCTTGAGTGCCAGATACAGCAGTTTAAGTTTCCGGGACAGTTTGGTACCCATATTGACTTTCCGGCACACTTTGCAAAGGGCGGAGCGACAGCGGAGAGCTTTAAGATGCATGAAGCGGCATTCCCGCTCTGCGTAATTGACGTTTCTGACAAAGCAAAAGCAGACTGCCATTATGCAGTGACTGTAGATGATATTAAGACGTACGAAGGTGAGTATGGTGAGATACCAGAAGGCGCATTTGTGGCACTGCGGACCGATTGGTATAAGAACTGGCCGGATATGGATAAGATGAGCGGCATCGCAGCTGACGGAAGCGAGAATTTCCCAGGCTGGTCACTGGATGCGCTTAAGTATATCTATGAGGTACGCGGGGCAGCAGCCAGCGGTCATGAGACTCTTGACACCGATGCTTCGGCTGAGGCTGCAAAGGCAGAGGATCTCGCATGTGAGAGATATATCCTTGATTCGGGTCATATCCAGATCGAGGTGCTCTGCAATCTTGACCAGGTTCCTGCTGCGGGAGCTATACTCTTTGCTTCATGGCCCAATTTCAGGGGAGCCAACGGACTTCCCTGCCGTGTGTTCGCGATCTGCTGATCGGTATGAGCTGTTATTGATGATGTCAGGTATGTCGGCATGAGGTGTATCAGATGATGCCG
>DCHJ01000030.1:0-1179 GCA_002314805.1 Lachnospiraceae bacterium UBA1755
ACTTTATGCCTCTCCGGCAGCTTTGCGGCTGTATATCGTCTCTGCCAGCTTCTTAAGCTTTCCCGCAGTGAGGAAGTATCCGTGATACTCAAATGCGGGTGCGCACTTCTCACATACAAAGGCATAATAGCCGCCCCTTTTTTCTTCGGGCACGGACTGAAGCAGAGCTTCTGCCTGATCCAGATATTCCTCTATCTGCTTCTCGGCCTGCTCACTCCCCAGTTGGGCGCATACACAGTCTGCCATGTTGAGAAGTGTGATAGCCTGATCGGGCTGCCCGTCACTGTCTGCCTTCATGATCCTAAGCGCCCTGCCGTAAAGCTCCATTGCCTCCCCGTACCTGCCGAGATCCGTAAGTGTCAGCGCCATGTTGTTGTAAAGACCTGCCCTGCGTGTATCGCGCTCATCCAGATCTCTCTCGTATATCACTGCAGCCTTCTCAAAAAGCTCCAGTGATCTCTCCGGTTCTCCGAAGGCTTTGTATACAGTACCGCAGTTGAGGAATACCGTCGCTCCGCTTATCATATCCTCCTGCTGCAGAGTATACACAAGGTCAAGTGCCTGCTGTGCATGATCCTTTGCTTCCTCCCCGCGCCCCAGCTTGCGCATAAGTCCCATAAGCTCGCTGCACAGAAAAAGTCTCCCCCGGTCATCGTTACCCTGCACGGCTTCCTGCCACCAGTATTTAAGATGCCTTTCGGCACCCACATAATCGTTCTTTGCCAGATATTCATCCTCTCTGGCCGCCACTCTGTCAGCCGGGATGGGAATGACCCGCTTCTTTACCCACAGCTCGCTTGACAGCGGACATCTGGGCTCTTCATAATCTTCTCTTTTGATCTCCATACCTTACCATGCGCTCCCGCAAATATAAATAATATTAGTAATTACTTTTATATTATATCAGGATATGGTAAATTAGTCTTTAGGGATTCCTTAAGAAACTGACAGCGGTATTTACAGCAGGGATCCAGTAAATTATCGGAGGTAAGAGTATGGTTACAGTAACTAATGATATCAGATATGTGGGCGTCAACGACCACGCTGTGGACCTCTTTGAGGGGCAGTACCGGGTACCCAATGGTATGAGCTATAACTCCTATGCCATCGTGGATGATAAGATCGCCATCATGGATACCGTGGATCAGCATTTCACGCATGAGTGGCTGGACAATATCC
>DCHJ01000030.1:1260-2111 GCA_002314805.1 Lachnospiraceae bacterium UBA1755
GCCAATTTCATGAAGACCTATCCGGATGCTGTGATAGTTTCGTCCGTAAAGGCTTTTGCGATGATGCTCAATTTCTTCGGCACTGATTATGAGGACAGGAGGATCGTAGTCAAGGAGGGTGATACGCTCAGTCTCGGAAAGCATACCCTGGCTTTTGTCGAGGCACCGATGGTCCACTGGCCTGAGGTCATCATGACCTATGATACGGCCGACAAGGTGCTCTTTTCCGCTGACGGCTTCGGCAAGTTCGGCGCTCTCGATGTTGATGAGCCGTGGGACGATGAGGCGCGCAGATATTTTATCGGTATCGTAGGCAAATACGGCGCTCAGGTACAGGCAGTGCTCAAGAAGGCTGCAGGACTTGATATCGCTGTCATCTGCCCGCTGCACGGACCGGTGCTTAAGGACAATCTTTTCAAATACCTCAAGCTGTATGATACATGGTCATCATATTCAGTTGAGAAGGACGGCATAGTGGTTGCCTACACTTCAGTATACGGACATACAAAGAAGGCTGTCGAGGCATTTGCCGATATGCTCAGGAAAAACGGCTGCCCGTCTGTCAGAGTCTATGATCTCGCAAGATGCGATATGTCTGAGGCTGTTGCAGATGCCTTCAGCTACGGACGCATAGTGCTTGCCACGACGACCTACAATGCAGGCATCTTCCCGTTTATGCAGGAATACATCGAGCACCTTGCAGCCCGCTCGATCCAAAACAAGACCATCGGTCTTATCGAAAACGGCTCCTGGGCGCCGACTGCTGCCAAGGTCATGAAGGGCATGCTTGAGCCGATGAAGAATATCAAGTTTGCCAATAATGTGGTACACATAAAGAGCGAGCTTAATGA
>DCHJ01000030.1:2193-4908 GCA_002314805.1 Lachnospiraceae bacterium UBA1755
CCGGATACCGCAGACAAGAACGATATGAAGGCTCTCTTCAACATCGGCTACGGTCTCTATGTCGTGACAAGCAACGACGGCAGGAAGGATAACGGCTGCATCGTCAACACAGTTTCGCAGCTCACGGATACACCGATGCGTGTCTGCGTTAACATCAACAAGGCCAACTACACCTATCACGTGGTCCATACCACCGGCATCCTCAATGTAAACTGCCTCTCGCAGGAAGCCCCCTTCAGCGTGTTCCAGCGATTCGGTTTCCAGTCGGGGCGTACCGTTGATAAGTTTGCAGAGGATGCAGCTGCTGCTCCGAGATCGGATAACGGTCTTATCTTCCTGCCGAGATATATCAACGCATTTATGAGCCTTAAGGTGGTTGATGAGATCGACCTCGGTACTCACGGCATGTTCATCTGCGAAGTAACAGAGGCCCGCGTCATGAGCCATGTCGAGACGATGACCTATACCTTCTATCAGAAGAACGTCAAGCCAAAGCCTGCAACAGAAGGCAAAAAGGGATGGGTATGCAACGTATGCGGTTACATCTATGACGGCGAGGAGCTCCCGGATGATATCATCTGTCCGCTCTGCAAGCACGGCGCAGCCGACTTCTCCAGGATCCAGTAGGGATTGCGGGTGTGAAAGGCGGCTTCTGAATCGGAGTCCGGAGTATGTGATCGCGCAGCCGGAGACAGATATCGTAACCGCAGGATGCAATTGCAATACCGGGGGACGGCGGCGCATTACGAGGCTGACCGGCTGTCGAACCGAAAGCTTTCAGATGAGTAACCTGCGTTGTGCAGACTGCAAGATATAAAATACGGGGACTGCCGCACCGACGGGTCGTATAGACCGATGGCGCGGCAGTCCCTTTTCAATTATCGTATACATTCCCCCTGCTGTTTACTTGTCTTTCAGTCGGCTCTTTCGCAGATCACAGTTCATCCGACGCTGTCTTATTTACCGGATATTGACTTTATCAGCTTATAGATAAGCCATATACAGATCACCGGAATAAGTATCGGTCCCAGCAGGGCAAATATCCCTCCGATCACAGCAATAAACAGCACTATGATACCGATGACGAAAAGTGCTGCTGCCACCAGGATGATGATCAGCTTTGTCTTTGGGCTCATGCCCTTCCCGGATGTACCGGTATTTCCTCCGGTCATTCCACTGCCATCGGCCCCATCACGGTCACTGCCCTTTCCTCTGTATTCCGTACCCTGGGCAAAGGTCGTTGGGTCCCCGTCTGGGGTATCATACGCATTATAGGTCCTGGTATCATCGTCTACAAACCTGTCTCTCAGTCCGTTGGCTTCAAGGATGGAATTGGCAATAAGCTCTGGCTCACCAAGCTCGGCAAGGATCTCTTCCTCGCTCCTTCCCTTTGCCATCTCACCGTCAATATACTCCGTATAGTATATACGATTTTTTTCGACCAGTCCTGCTGTCCCTGATCCTGACAGCGCACTGCACAGTCTTTCGATAAATTCGCTCTTGTTCATATATTCTCCTGAATGTACTGCCCATACACAATAATACTTTTACTCTTTCCGCAGTCCCCTCGGGTTCTGTAATGATCGAGATCATACCAATTATGACATATTGATCTACGCTTGTCTAATACATTCTGATGCAGTAATGATCCGTAGTATTTGTCATAGCAGCAGCAAAACGTCATTTTGGAGCTTCATCAAAGAAAAATCAGAGTTTCACCTGAAGAAGCTGCATGGAACTGCCTCTTAATCAGCAGTTCCATGTCAATATAATAAAGGGAGAGGATTCTCTCATCAAGAGAACCTCCCCCTCCTGTTCAGGGTATTCACCCGTATTACTTAACCATTCCTGATCCTGATACTTTCCCGATCTGTCGGGTATTCATAATTACCTTCAGGAATACTTCCTCAATTATCTGGCTCCTGAGATCAACGCTCCATATGGTACCCGGCTGCCTTTACCGCTGCATACCCATGCTGCGGCTGATACATTGGCCGTTGATGCCTTTAATACCCATAAAGGCGGTCTTGACGTATCATTACTGAAAACATACTCTTTTCCGTCAATGATCTGTTTTCCTACCAGCATGCATCCAACGACCTTATCAAGATAATAGACTTGTCCATCTGTCTTGTCGGTATGCCATCCGGTCTCCATCATTCCCAGGTCTCCCATAACCGAATCCTCGGTCAGATAATACCATTTGCGATTTGAATGTACCCATCCTGTCATCATATAGCCATTCTCATCGAAGTAGTAGAAGCCTTTTGTCCTTCCATCCTTTGAACCCGGATTTGCCAGATACATCCAGCAGTTCTTCGGAGTCTGTCCATTTTGTCCCGCAAATGTCCATACATTTACTGTCGGTGGTACGAGCTTCCATTTTCCTAATGACAATGTAGGATATGCTATCGGGCTCGCATATGGTGACCAGCCGGCTGTTTCAGTACTTTCGGAACCGCCTGAGCCGCCTGTGCCGCCTCCGCCGCCTCCGCCGCCGGTAACCTCCAGTACTCCTGAGACGTAGGTGAAGTAATAGTTATCAGCACTTCCGCCTGCCGGTGTAAGTGTATACTGTCCCTTCGTTCTGGTATCCACTGCCGGTATCGCCGGTGCGATGTATCCTGCTGCAGTTTCCGGTGTTTCCCCGCCTACAAAGCCTGTTACGTTGACTGTAAGCTGTGGGGTTGCTCCTGCTCTGACCGTCTCTCCGGG
>DCHJ01000038.1:0-5252 GCA_002314805.1 Lachnospiraceae bacterium UBA1755
CCTGACAGACCGCTGGATTTTATTGATGAAAACTGGTATATTCACTCAGACAGATCTGAAAGAAGTGTACGTATGTACGTGACCAGAAACTATAGTCAGGAAAAGATATCTGCGCTCATAAGCAATCAGCCTTCGGATGCTGAATACAGGCTGTATTGTGATACTGTCATAGAAAACAACGGTACAATTAAGGAGTTGGAAGATAACATAGATGAAGCTCTTAAGTATTGCAAGCGGCAGCAGCGGTAATTCAATATATGTAGGCAGCAATTATACAAATATTCTTGTGGATGCCGGTATCAGCGGCAAAAGGATCGAGGAGGGACTCAGGCGTATTGCACTGGGATGCAGTGATATCAATGCCATATGCATCACTCATGAGCATTCAGATCACATCAGGGCTCTGGGAGTCCTATCCAGAAGGTATGAGATCCCCATATACGCGACTCAGGGTACTATTGACGCGATACTTGATGACATGTCGCTGGGAGTAATACCGGGCAGCCTTTTTCATACGATCAATGCGGATGAGGAATTCATGATAGGTGATATACGTGTACATCCCTTTTCAATCTATCATGATGCAGCTGATCCGGTGGCATACCGCTTTTCATGTGACGGAAAAAAGATCGGTATCGCTACGGATATAGGACATTATGATGACTATATCATTAATGAGCTGACTGGACTTAATGCTGTATTGCTTGAATCCAACCATGATATCAGGATGCTGGAGGCGGGCTCTTATCCTTATTATCTTAAGAGGAGGATATTAGGTGACAGCGGACATCTCAGTAACGAGAACTGCGGCAAGCTGATCTGTAAGATAATCAACGATGATATGAAGGGAATATTCCTTGGACATCTGAGCAAAGAGAATAATTATCCCGAGCTTGCCTATGAGGCAGTCAGATGTGAGATATCTCAGGATCCCTGTAAGTATATGCCTGATGATCTCAATATCACAGTAGCAAGACGGGAATGTCCTTCGTGTTATCTGGAAATATGAGATGTGGTGTACAATAACACAATTTATGGTATAATTTTCCTCAGGTGTTATCAAAACCTGCGGTTTCTATATTAAAAGTGGAGGGATTAGTATGAAGTGTCCGTTTTGCAATACACCAGACACAAAGGTCATAGATTCAAGACCGGCTGAAGATAATGCTTCGATAAGAAGACGCCGTCAGTGCATCAAATGCAACAAGAGATTCACGACCTATGAGAAGCTCGAGACCATGCCGCTTATGGTTATTAAGAAAGACAATACCCGAGAGCCTTATGACAGAAGCAAGATCGAGGCTGGAATTATACGATCATGCCACAAGCGACCGGTTTCTTCGCAGCAGGTAGAGGATATTGTAAATGATATTGAGAACAGGGTGTTCAGCCTTGAAGAGCGTGAGATCCCGACTTCGGTGATCGGCGAGATGGTTATGGACAGACTTAAAAACCTTGATGAGGTCGCTTATGTCAGATTTGCTTCTGTATACCGCGAGTTCAAGGATGTCAACACATTTATGAGTGTCATTGAGGCAATGCTTAAGAATTAATGTGCTTATTCCCAAAAGCTGAATATTCAAGTACGTATGAGATACCCTTCGGGCGCCTTTACAGGCAGGGCGTCCGGGGGGTTATATTTGATATAGACAATACGCTGGTGCTGCATGATGCTCCGGCAGACGAGAGGAGCATTGCTCTTTTCAGATCACTTGATGAGATTGGCCTTAGGAGCGCTATCATCTCCAACAATGACGAACCGCGTGTACGTCTGTTTGCCGAAGCTGTCGGCTGCGATACCTATGTATATAAGGCCGGTAAGCCTGATAAGGCAGGATATCTGAAGGCAGCAGAGCTTATGGCGCTTTCGGCAGATGAGGTGGTCTTTGTGGGTGACCAGCTGTTTACTGACATCTGGGGTGCCAACAGGGCCGGAATATTCTCAATACTGGTAGGCGCGCTTGGACCGGAGATTTATTTTCATATCACACTGAAGAGAATACTTGAAGCCCCTGTCAGGCTCGCATATAAGATTTTCGGAAGAAATAACAGGTTAATTACTTGATTAGACAATGAATATATAGTACAATTAACCAGTTAATGCAATAAAAATAGGGAGGACTGCTTTATGATATCAGCAGGCGATTTTAAGAATGGTTTAACACTTGATATGGATGGACAGGTATTCCAGATTGTGGAATTCCAGCATGTAAAGCCCGGCAAGGGAGCTGCTTTCGTGCGTACAAAGCTCAGGAATGTCATCACCGGTGGTGTTGTTGAGAAGACTTTCAGACCTACTGAGAAGTTTCCTTCAGCACGTATCGACCGTGTTGAAATGCAGTACCTTTATGCCGATGGCGATATGTTCAACTTTATGAACACAGAAAACTATGAGCAGATCTCTCTTAATCAGGAGACTATCGGAGACGCACTCAAATTCGTTAAGGAAAACGATATGTGCAAGATATGTTCATACAACGGCAATGTATTCTCTGTTGAGCCGCCTCTTTTCGTTGAACTTGAGGTAACAGATACTGAACCGGGTATCGCAGGAAATACAGCAACCAATGCAACCAAGCCTGCAACAGTTGAGACAGGTGCTCAGGTCATGGTACCGCTCTTTGTTAACATCGGTGATAAGCTCAAGATCGATACAAGGACAGGTGAGTATTTATCACGTGTCTGATCAATAATTCCTTCAGGAGTCCGGTACAATGAAGAAAATGACATCTATCATCAAGGAACAGCTCAAAGCGGCTTTTGCTCAGGCTGGAATTGATGAATCATACGCGCGGGTCGGGCTGTCTGACAGACCTGACCTGTGTGAGTACCAGTGCAACGGCTGTCTTGCCGCAGCAAAGGTACTGCACAGGAATCCGATGGAGCTGGCGGCTCAGGTATGCGGGTTTCTAAGAAACAGTTCTGATTTCGAAAGTGTGGAGGCTGCAGCCCCGGGGTTTATCAATCTGAAGCTTTCGGGAGAGGCACTGTCTTTTTTTGTCAGACAGATGGCAGAAGACGAAAAGCACGGTATCGAGCAGGATGAGTGCAAAACCATAATCGTTGACTATGGCGGTGCCAATGTTGCCAAACCGCTCCATATCGGTCATCTCAGATCCGCGATCATCGGAGAGAGCATCAAACGTTTAGGCAGCTATATGGGCAATAAGTGCATAGGTGATGTGCATCTGGGGGACTGGGGTCTGCAGATGGGTCTTATCATCGAAATGATGCCTGAGGGGCCGATAACGATCGATCAGCTTGAGAAGATTTATCCGGCTGCATCCGCAAGAGCAAAGGAGGATCCGGAATTTGCAGGGCGTGCACATCAGAAGACTCTGCTCCTTCAGAGCGGTGACCCTGAATGCAGAGCAAAGTGGGATCAGATCATGCAGGTCTCACTTGAGGATCTCAAAAAGAACTATGACAGACTCAATGTCAGCTTTGAATTATGGAACGGTGAATCGACCGTCAATGACCTTATTCCCCCGCTGGTAAACAGTCTGGCAGAAAAGGGTATTGCATATGAGTCTGAAGGTGCACTCGTTGTTGATGTGGCTGAGCCTGAGGATAAGAAGGAGATACCGCCCTGTATAGTACGTAAATCGGATGGTGCAGCTCTGTATGCGACGAGCGATCTTGCTACTCTTGAACAGCGTGAGACACTTTTTGACCCGGATGCGTATATCTATATAACCGATAAACGTCAGGCGATGCATTTCCTTCAGGTGTTCCGCACAGCCAGAAAGGCAGGGATCGTACCCGCGGAGCATACTCTTACACATATCGGCTTCGGTACTATGAACGGCAGGGACGGAAAGCCCTTCAAGACCCGCTCCGGCGGTGTTATGAGACTGGAGGAGCTGCTTGATGATACCAATGAGGCTGTTTATAACAGAATAAGAGAAAACAGGGAGATATCCGAGGAAGAGGCCATGAGGACTGCAAAGATCGTCGGGCTTGCCGCTATCAAGTACGGTGACCTGTCAAATCAGGCTTCCAAGGATTATGTCTTTGATATAGAGAGATTTACTTCCTTTGAGGGGAACACAGGGCCGTATATCCTGTATACCATCGTAAGGATCAAATCAATTCTTGCAAAATCGGAGATGGCTTTCGGTGCGGGTGATATCTGCCCATACCGTACTCCGGCCGAGAAAAAGCTTGAGCTTGCTCTTGTAAGCTATGCAGAAGTAATGGACACTGCATGGAAGGAGCTTGCGCCGCATAAGATATGTCAGTATATCTATGGTGTGGCAGATGCTTTCAACACCTTCTATCACGAGGTCAAGATACTTTCTGAGCCTGATGAGGTGCTGAGGAGATCTTACCTTGCATTGATAAAGCTCACCATGGATATCCTGCTTGACAGTATTCATGTGCTTGGCTTTGAGGCTCCGGACAGGATGTAAGGCTCCATACAGGCTTTGAGGCTTCGTACAGAATGTGTGATCCGGATATGATCTGGTATAATAATTATTAGCAACTCAATATAGAAAGAGGAGAAATGGAATGAACGTTAAAGTTGACAAGTTAGAGAATAACATGGCTAAGATCGCTGTCACAGTTGCCGCTGCGGATTTTGCCAAAGCAGTAACCGAGAGCTATAACAGAAATAAAGGAAAGTATCCTTTACAGGGCTTCAGAAAGGGTCATGCACCCCAGAAGATGGTTGAAAATGCTTATGGTGAAGGCGTATTCTGGGAGGATGCAGTTAACCATATCATTGATTCTACATATGAGGACGCTCTGAAGGAGTCAGGTCTGGATGTTGTATCCAAAGCTAACTTTGACATTGCAGAGATAGGTAAGGACAAGGATTTTGTATATACTGCTGAGGTTGCAACAAGACCTGAGGTTGAACTCGGAGAGTACAAAGGAGTCGTTGCGGAAAAGGTTGATGACAGTGTATCTGAAGAGGAAGTAGAAAAGGCACTTGAGCAGGAGCAGAAGAGAAATGCCCGTCTTATTACAGTAGCAGACCGCGCTGCAGCAGACGGAGATACTGTTATAATTGATTTTGACGGATCTGTTGATGAAGAGCATTTTGAGGGCGGTAAGGGAGAAGATTACTCTCTGGTACTCGGCTCTCATAACTTCGTTGATAACTTTGAGGAGCAGATCGCAGGCCATAATACCGGCGATGAGTTTGATGTAAATGTAACCTTCCCTGAGAATTACGGATCTGATAAGCTTGCAGGCAAGGCTGCTAAGTTTGCCGTTAAGCTTAAGGAGATCAAGACAGAGGAGCT
>DCHJ01000038.1:5420-8714 GCA_002314805.1 Lachnospiraceae bacterium UBA1755
GGTTGATCTCCCTGAGCTGATGGTAGAAACAAAGATCGACGATACTATCAATGATTATAACCGCCAGATGATGTCACAGGGTATGAAGCTTGAGGATTATTTCAAGTATACCGGTCAGACTATGGAGGGACTGCGTGAGCAGGTAAAGGAACAGGCTGAAAAGGATCTCAGGATCGGCCTCGTTCTCGAAGCTGTTGCAAAGAAGGAGGAGCTCACCGTTTCTGATGATGAGGTGGAGGAAGAGCTTCAGAGAATGGCAGATTCTTATCAGATGAAGCTTGAGGATATCAAGAAGTACATGACAGATTCCGATACGGAGAATGTGCGTGAAAATCTCAAGATCCAGAAGGCAGTTAAGCTTCTTGTAGACTGTGCAAAGTTTGAATAAATACTTTCGTGATTACTGAAGCTAATCACTGAGGATTATTCCTGAAGATTATTTCTGAAGAGCATTTCTTAGTTGTATTTCTGAAGGGTATTTCCGGAGAGTACTTTGAATACTTAAGACATTGTAAAATAACACATCTTACATCACTATTTGATACGCGCTAAGCAGTGGAATGGAGATCTATATGAGTTTAGTTCCTTATGTAATAGAACAGACAAGCCGCGGAGAGAGATCTTATGATATCTACTCCAGACTTCTGAATGACAGGATCATCTTTCTGGGAGAAGAAGTCAATGAAGTGACAGCAAGCCTTGTGGTCGCTCAGATACTGTTTCTTGAGTCAGAGGATCCTTCAAAGGATATCAATCTGTATATCAACAGCCCCGGCGGTGTAATCACTGCCGGTATGGCAATATATGATACCATGCAGTACGTAAAATGCGACGTATCTACGATCTGTATCGGTATGGCGGCAAGCATGGGTGCTTTTCTTCTTGCCGGAGGAGCCAGGGGCAAGCGTTTTGCGCTGCCTAATGCAGAGATAATGATACATCAGCCATCAGGCGGAGCCCAGGGACAGGCTACGGATATCAATATCGCTGCAGAGCATATTCTTAAGATCCGGAAAAAGATGAATGAGATGCTGGCAGCAAATACCGGCAGGACCTATGAAGAGATCGCCCGCGATACTGAGCGTGATAATTATATGTCAGCTAAGGAAGCACTTGATTACGGCATTATCGATAAGATCATAGAGCATCACTGAATACAGGAGTATTAATGGCAAATAAACAGAAAATTTTGTATTGTTCATTTTGCGGCAAACCCAGCAATATGGTCGAAAGACTCTTTTCGGGACCAAGCGGTATTTATATATGCGCAGAATGCATCGAGCTGTGCAACGAAGTGCTCAGCGAAGAACGTTCTCTTGATCGACGTGAATATGTGAATAAGGGAATCAATCTGCTTAAGCCCGCAGAGATCAAGGAAAAGCTTGATGAGTATGTGGTCGGTCAGGATGCCGCAAAGAAGGTCCTTGCGGTGGCTGTATACAACCATTACAAGCGTATCCGAAACAATCAGAAAGGCGATATTGAGATACAGAAGAGCAATATCCTCATGCTTGGTCCTACCGGTTCGGGCAAGACATATCTTGCACAAACCCTTGCAAGGATACTTAACGTACCTTTTGCAATTGCCGATGCCACGACGCTTACTGAGGCGGGCTATGTCGGTGAAGATGTTGAGAACATCCTGCTCAAGCTGATCCAGGCTGCTGACAATGATGTCTCCAAGGCAGAGTACGGTATTATCTACATAGATGAGATCGACAAGATCACCAAAAAAGCAGAGAATCTTTCGATAACCAGAGATGTGTCAGGAGAAGGTGTACAGCAGGCACTGCTCAAGATCCTTGAGGGGACAGATGCGCATGTGCCGCCACAGGGCGGTCGCAAGCATCCTCAGCAGGAGCTGATACCGATCAATACAACCAATATCCTGTTTATCTGCGGCGGCGCCTTTGACGGACTTGAGAAGATAATAGAAAAACGTCTTTCTACAAGTTCCATCGGATTCAATGCTGAGATAGTTGAGAAGAATTCCAGCGGACTGGATGAGCTCTTTAAGCAGGTAATGCCTCAGGATCTTATGAAGTTTGGACTGATTCCTGAGTTTATCGGACGTGTTCCTGTGACGGTCAGTCTTGACAGTCTGGACGAAGCAGCACTTGTCAGGATACTTAAGGAGCCTAAGAATGCATTGGTCAAGCAGTACCAGCAGCTGTTGAATATGGATGATGTTAAGCTGGAATTCACTGATGAGGCTCTCAGCTTCATTGCAGGAGAAGCAATTGACAGAAAGACAGGGGCAAGAGGCTTAAGAAGCATCCTTGAGAAGATCATGAATGATATCATGTTTGAGATCCCATCTGATGATTCTATTACTGAATGCACCATTGATAAAGCAGCAGCGATGATGACAGGAAAACCCGCAGTGACAAGGACTGAGAAGGACAATCGCAGGAAGAAGTCGCTAAAGGAAGAGAAAAAGCTTCAGGAGACAGGATGATAATTAAAAATACGACGCTTGAGACCGTGTGCGGAATTACAAGCAGGCTTCCCGAAAACGGACTGCCCGAAATAGCGTTCGCAGGTAAGTCCAACGTCGGAAAATCCAGCCTGATCAATAAAATGGTCTGCAGAAAGGCATTGGCAAGGACATCCTCCGAGCCGGGCAAAACGCAGACCATTAATTATTATAATGTCAATAATGCTCTTTATCTTGTGGATCTGCCCGGATACGGCTATGCAAGAGTAAGCAGGGAAATCCAGGAAAAATGGGGCCGGATGATAGAAAACTATCTTCATAGCTCTACCCGGCTCAGAGCAGTTGTGCTTCTCATAGATATAAGACATGAACCGGGTGAAAATGATAAAATGATGTATGACTGGATAGCAGCCAATGGCTTCAGACCTATAATCGTAGCTACCAAGGCTGACAAGCTTAAGCGGTCTCAGGTTGAAAAAGCATTTATCAAGGTGAAGGAAACACTGGGGCTGGGCAAAGACGATATTGCAATAAAATTCTCTGCCACTGACGGTACAGGCAGAGAAGAGCTATGGAGTATTATTGAGGAATACATTAACTGATCAATTGCCGGACAGGAGAGATTTAAGCAGTGAAGCATAGATTTCACTGCTTTTTTCCTGCCAGGAATTTGTCATTATCCTGGCCTGTTCCTCATCGGGAACAGACAGACTGAGCTCCACAAGGACTGACTTACCTTCACGGACTTCACAATGCACAACATAATCACCCGAGGTGGATTTATAATAATCAGATGTGTTAGATACTGCACTGCGCATCTTAAAGCGGTTATCACGGAGGTATGTATCAATATCATC